>NZ_JADEXU010000034.1 GCF_015206895.1 Nostoc sp. LEGE 12450
CCCCTGCTCCCCTCCCCTCTCATCTCTGGGAAAGTTAGCAACAATTCGACAACCAGCGCCCGGTTTACTAACAATTTCTAGCTGGGCATTTACTGTAGCCATTCGTTCTCGCATTCCCTGGAGTCCGTATCCGGCAACGGATTGATCGCATTCAAAGCCTTTGCCATTATCTTGGAGTATCAACGATAGCCCCGCCGCCGTTGTTTGAATTCTAATTTGAACAGCTGTGGCATTGGCGTGTTTATAAATATTGGTTAGCCCTTCTTGGATAATGCGATACACAACATGATTTACTGAATCGGAAAGCGGTTGTGATAAATCAATTTTGCAGTATGGTAAGACATCGGTGAGGTGATAGAATTCCTCTGCAAGGTTAGCGATCGCATTTTCGAGTAATTGTCCGTGGAGTGGATCGGAGCGAATTGCCGAAACTGATTCCCGCACCTCTTGCAAGGCTTCAGAACCCAATTTTTTCGCTGCTAATAAAAACGATCGCGCCCGATTAGGATCGGTTTCCCAAAGGGTTAATGCTGTTTCCATTTGCACATTTAGCGCTACGAGAGAATGTCCTAGAGAGTCGTGGATGTCACGCGCAATGCGATTGCGTTCTTCTAGCGCCACCATTTCCTCGATGCGTTGATTCAGCGCTTTTTGATGTTCTAGCGATCGCCTTAGTTCTGCTTCTGTCTCCTGCAAGCGGCGATTTTGCTCCTGGAGTTGCATTTGTAAGCGACAAAGTTTGAGTTGATGCTCCATCCGGGCAACCACCTCTTCAATCTGAAAAGGTTTGTTAATAAAATCAACGCCTCCAACCGAAAAGGCTTTCACTTTATCAAATACCTCATTCAACGCACTAATAAAAATGACAGGAATCTCTTGTGTTTGAGGATTAGATTTGAGTCGCTGACATACTTCATAGCCGTTCATTCCGGGCATGGTAATATCGAGCAGAATCAAATCTGGAGGTTGAGCTTGTATACCAATTAACGCCATAGAACCATTGGTAACACTCCTCACTTCGTATCCTTGCTCGGTAAGCATTGCTGATAAAAGGCGAAGATTATCTAGAGTGTCATCAACTATGAGAATATCTCCCTTGGATGATTGGCTTAATTCCATACTTCTCAAAGGGCTAAGAGAGTCGTTAATTATCAAGCTATTGGTAACGTAATGTAAATAAATTATGGATTAGAAATGATAATAAATTCCATTCATGTAACAAATCTATTGATGATACTTGTAATTTCCAAGGCACTGATAAATTTACATTTGTTTATATTATTGGTTTATAACCGTTTACCTACTTAAGTTATTTTTATGAGTAGTAATTAAAAATAAACTATATACGTAAAAAATTTTATTTTAATTATTTAAAATAATTTTTTCACCATTTTAAATCAAGTTATAAGCTTATTATTAGCCGTTTTTTAACTTGATTTTTCAAGATTTATTAGCTAGGCAATGTACCAGAGTTAGCTCGGTACATTGCCTAGCTAAATGTAGCATTTCTTAAAGTAAAAGGACTTAGGGTATTCTGAACTTTTTAAGAAAAAGATAAATTCAAACTCTCACATAATAGGGTAATGTATTAATTCTCAATATTACCCAAGAGGGTAATATCATCTGAGACAGTTAATCTTCTATAATTATGCCAAATAGAATTCATCAAAATTAAGAGGTCTCTGTGTAAATATTATTACTCCAATATTGCTGTTTAATTTCAGGAATTCGGATATGCCTTCTTTCACCCTTCGACTTTCAAAGCTGACTAAAAATGTGCAGTTGCGCCACATTCTTGTAGTGCCGTTTGTACTGCAAATTTCTCTAGCCGTAGGGCTAACTGGGTGGCTATCAATACACAATGGGCAACGAGCAGTCAATGAAGTTGCAATCCAACTCCGAAATGAAATCACGGCTCGAATCCAGCAGTACCTAAAGATATATGTTGAAACGCCTCATAAAATCAATCAGCTAAACGCTAATGCCATTAAGCTGGGTGAACTCAATATCCAAAAATTATTAACATTAGAACAACACCTTTGGTATCAACTGAAGACCTTTGACACAGTGACAGCAGTTTACGTTGGGTCAGAATATGGTGAACACGTTGCAGTTCAAAGGGCGGATGATGGTCAGTTTGAGGTGAAACTTTCAGGTAAGTCTACTGGGAATGAAATTCGGATTTATGCCGCAGATCAACCAGGACATTACACTCAACTTTTAAGATCCAAGCCTAATTACGATCCTCGGACTCGTCCGTGGTATCAATCGGCAGTTAAGTCTAAGACAGCTAGCTGGGGTGGAATTTATGAACTGTTTGCTACACCCAAATATGTGCTAAATGCCAGCTTGCCAATCTATGATGATGGTGGCAATCTGCTCGGCGTTGCTGCTGTCGATTTTTCACTGACTGGGATTAGTCAATATCTGCGGACTCTCAAAATCGGGCGAACGGGTGAAACTTTCATCCTAGAACGCCAAACAGGATTACTGGTTGGGAGTTCTGCCACTCAACAACCCTACATAATTGAAAATCCGACGGTCCCAATCATAGATCAGAATCCGGTTCGAGTTCAGGCGATCGCCAGTAGTGATATTTTGACGCGGCGCACTGCTGATTTTTTGCAGCAACACTTTGTAGACTTAACCCAGATTACCGAAAAACAACAACTAGATTTTGACATTGAGGGTCAACGGCAATTTTTACAAATTGTACCGATGAAGCAGCAGGGGTTGGACTGGCTAATCGTCGTGGTTGTCCCAGAACGGGATTTCATGGATCAAATTAATGCGAATACCCGTTCCACAATTTTACTTTGTCTATGTGCCTTTGCACTTGCAACTGGATTGGGCATTCTTACCGCTCACTGGATTACACAGCCAATTCTCCGACTGGGAAGTACAGCCAAAGCGATCGCCGCCGGAAACTTAGACCAAAAGGTTTCTGTGAACAGTACAACCGAGCTAAACTCTTTGGCGGAGTCTTTTAACCTTATGGCCCATCAGTTGCGTGAATCCTTTTTAGCCCTAGCACGAACCAACGAAGAATTAGAAAGCCGAGTCACGCAACGCACCACAGAACTCGGTGAGAAAAATGCCCAACTTCAAAGGGAAATTCGCGTTAGCGAAACTGCCCAAAGGGGTCGCCGACAAGTAGAAGAAGCACTAAAAACATCCGAAGCAGAACTCCGGTTAATGTTCGCTGCTATGACTGATATGGTAGTGGTTTTTGATGCAGAGGGACGTTACCAAAAGTATGTGCAAACAAAGTATGTGCTAACACAATCCTTTGCCTATAAGCCTGATATGGATCGCATTGGCAAAAAAGTTGATGAGGTTTTACCAAAAGAAATCGCCAATTTAATACTCGATGCCATTCAGCAAGCGTTGCATCTGAGAGAAGAACCCAGAAACCCGGATGGAAGTCGCAAAAATGTTTTTGTTGAATATCACTTATCAAACAAGAATCGAGAAACTTGGTTTTTAGCTAGTGTTTCGCCATTATCTGACAATACAGTACTTTGGGTGGCTCGTGATATCACCAAGCAGAAAAAAACCGAAGCCGCGCTCAAGCAAGCCAAAGAAACCGCAGATGCTGCCAACCTCGCCAAAAGCCAGTTTCTCTCTAATATGAGCCATGAACTGCGGACTCCTCTTAACATCATCCTTGGCTTTACTCAACTGCTGCTGCGAAATCGCTCGCTCAACTCACAGCAACAGGAATATCTTGACACGATCAACCGCAGTGGCGAAGACTTACTGACCTTAATCAATGATGTATTGGAAATGTCCAAAATTGAAGCAGGTCGAGTTATCCTCAGCGAAACAAATTTTGATCTCTACGGGCTTTTAGATCGTCTGCAACAAATGTTTGCATTGAAAGCCCAATCGAGAGGATTAAAACTCATTTTGGAGCGATCGCCAACCATCCCCCAATACATCTGCGCCGATGAGAGTAAATTACGCCAAGTTCTGGTTAATCTACTAGGAAACGCAATTAAATTTACGCGGATCGGTCAAGTAACCTTGCGGGTAGAAACTCCTAACCAAAACATCACACCAGATGAACCCATCACCCTGAACTTCAGCGTCGAAGATACGGGTTGCGGCATTGCTGATTCTGACTTCAATCGTCTATTTGAGCCATTTGTCCAAACAGAGGCGGGACAAAAAGCTCAGGAAGGGACTGGACTTGGATTACCCATCAGCCAGCGATTTGTGCAACTCATGGGCGGAGATATCAGGGTGAATAGCACGCTAGGAAAAGGCTCAATTTTTACCTTTGATATCCGAACTCGTGCAGTAATTATGGATACCTTGCCAACGCCTGCACCAAGTCGGCAAGTTATCGGTTTAGAAAAGGGACAATCCAGCTATCGCATTCTGATTGTTGAGGATAAACTAGAAAATCGGCAGCTTCTAGTTGAGTTATTAACACCCGTTGGCTTTGAGGTACGGGAAGCGGTAAATGGTCAAGCTGCGATCGAACTTTGGCAAAATTGGTCGCCTCACCTCATTTGGATGGATCTACGGATGCCAATTATGAACGGATTTGAGGCAACCAAATATATTAAAGCAGCAGGCGCTCAAACCCCAGTTATCATTGCATTGACCGGAAGCGCATTTGAGGAAGACCGCTTAACAGCGCTGTCTGTAGGTTTTGATGACTTTGTGCGTAAGCCATTTCGGACGACCGTAATTTTTGAAAAGATGGCTGAATATTTGGGTGTTCGTTATGTTTATGCTGATGAACGAGAAAATCAGGAAAAAGCATCGTGGCCTTCTAACGCTTCATTCATCACACCTAAATTAACGGTTGCAGATTTAAGCGTTATGCCTAGCGACTGGATTGAGCAACTGCATCAGGCAGCGCTCCGAATAAATGCTAAAGAAATTCTCATGCTGATTAAACAAATTCCTGAGCAACACGCTCATCTGATCGAGGCACTAACCAATCTCGTAGACTGCTTCTGCTTTGAAGAAATTATTGCATTAGGGACTACCAAAAAAATAAATAAACCAAAAATCTAGATGCACAAAGCACGTTTGCTTCATCTTTATTAGAGGTTATTTATATTGTTTTAGTTCTTCAGATGTCAGAGATGTAATTAGACTTAACGGTAATGGTTGCTGACTAATTGTATTAATGTATTCTGTACTCAAATATGGAAGGTAACTTGGCTGTCCAGCAATATACGTTTCAAAGAAAGGAACACTTAAAGCTTTAATATAGCGACGTGCCAAGGCTGGACTTGAACCGACTGCTTGTGTAGGAATAGGAATGCTTGCATTAGGTGATTCGGCAATCGTAGAAAAGTGTGTCCCGCCATTGATCAGCGTTAAATACTTATTTGAAGTTGTTAACCAAGTAAAAGGCTGAATTTGTTCTAGTAAAGCCGGAGTAACAGTATCAGAAGTGCCAGATACAATCATTACAGGAATTTTGATTTGGCTAAGGCTAGCCTGACCAAAAATACTTCTACCAACTGGATTAATGACAATTGCTGCTTTTATTCTTTCATCCGATAAGTTATATTGAGAATTTGGTAAATTAACACCCAAACATTGAAGTAATAGTGAAACATTTAACGTATCTTCCAAAGCTGAACAGTCAGCTTTTAATTGCTCAAAATTGATCTTTGCACCGGCTAATGCTAATGCTGTATATCCACCAAATGATTGCCCTATCACACCAACTTGTTCTAAATTTAAACGTCCTTGAAAGGTTGGATTAGACTTAGATAAACTAGTGAGTTCATCTAGTAAATATTTAATATCTAAAGGTCTGTCAATAAGTTCTCTAGGATTAGTAACTTGATTTGTTGTACCTTTTAATAAGGCTTGTAGTTGTTTTGAATCACTACCCGGATGTTCTGGAACCGCAACCACAAAACCATAAGAAGCGAGATGTTCAGCTAGATATGCAAAACTTGTTCTGTCAGAACCAAGTCCATGCGAAATAACAATTATCTTCCGAGGAGTTGGAGCAACTGGGAGGTAAATATCAGCTAAAAACCTTCTATTACGTGTCAGGTCATTAAGAGTAATGGTTTGCTTTAAGAAACGAAAACTTCCGGTTTTTGCTAAGTCCAGCAAAGGAATAGACTCAACCTTAGAAACAGTGATTACATTTTGTTGAGATTCTTCATTAATAAGTGCTACTGCATTTTGAGTTTGATTTACTAAATCTTGTAATGTCTCTGCTATTTCTAAAGTCTGGTTTAAGTTTATTGAAATTGAGCTTGCAGGAAACTTTTGTAATATATTTAAGAGGGTAAAATCTTTTTGATCTGCGGCTGATAAAATTAGTGCCGAGCGAATTGCATAAAAGCCTGACAATCTAGATTCTGTCTGAATAATTTTCCCCAATCTTTGTAATAATCGCTCACCAATTGGTGTATAAAGAAACTGCGAGATTTCTACTTCATTTAAGGGAATGCGAGTTAGTAAAACTTTCCGCAGTTGAGTCAGTTGCTTTTTGTCTACATACTGACTATAGCCGGCAAAATCATCATCTATGTTACCTGTTTTAGCATAGTTTTCCAGCGAACTAATGGGGATAGACCTTTCTAAAACACCATAATTAAATTTTAGGCGCTCTGCACCGAAAGCGGGATAAGTAGTTAATGTAGGCAGCAATGCCATACTAAAAATTCTTAAAGCCAATTTCTGCCAAACAGTTTTTTTATCGATAAGATGAGTCATTACACACCGCTTTAGATATTATATTGATTACGCAATGAGAAAATTAGCTGATCATAAAATTTGATATCGTTGAGGAAAATTTTCTAGAATTTACGCTTTGATTGTTTAAGTTAATTGCGTGGGAAGGCAAGAGGCAATAGGGAATAGGCAATAGAAAAGAAGGCTTTTTGAGTTGTACGAAGGAGGTATTTTTAAGAAATTAAATATTAGCCATATAATAATTATGTTTTCTGGAAAGATTAATTACTCAACTAAAACTGTATAATCTCGCTGTTCCCATTTGCTACTTTCAATCCAGAAAAAGGTAAAGTTTATTGGCTGTTGTTGGTTATTTGAAACAGAAATATCTACAAAGTCTACTCCTAATTTTGTGGCAGTCGAAGGTGTATCTTTTACGGTTTGCCAATTATCCTGCGACCAATGCAATCGAAAAGAAGCTAAAGCATGAATTCGCAGTGTATAACCTTTTTTAACTTTGTCTATTTGACGGTTAAACTTCCACATTTCCAATAATTTGCACTCTTGTCTTTCGGCTAAATAGCGATTCGCCACCTCTGGGATAAAATCAAACACCTGATTGTCATGATTTGAGCGTAGCAGCTTGATATACTCTGCGTGCGCCCACATTAAAGGCATGGCGGAACCTGTTGGTTTTCCTAAATACATGTGGCTTTCAGGCCTATCTCCTTCATCCCAAACCTGTTCTGGTAGCAAACAAGTGTCTGAAGCAAATCCTTCCATTGCCTTGATATATGTTTTGACATCGCCACCAACAGCTAATTCATAATGTCCCCTCTCTCCTGTCAAGAGAGGCCAAGCGCGTCCTTTACCCCAACCAGTGTAAGGACTACCGTCTTCTTGCTGTCCATAGCCGTCGTAGTTGTAACGATGCCAACAAGGCCCAACGGGTGTATCTACTTTCAAGACTGCATCAATTACTTTGACGGAATCAACAATAATCGGATCGTCAGGTTTACGAATTCCATAGCGTACTAGTTGCAAAAAGCCTGCATCCACAATTTCTTTCGCAGGAAATTCTGCTGGTTCACCAGGAGGTTGACTGCTGATTAAAAGAGTTCCCTGATTAGGATTTTCCTTGGGTTGAGGATTATTAATATCTGTAGGAGTAATGCGGATGTAATGCCGATTGATGCCAGGAACAAGAGTACCTTCAGTAGTAACTGTCCAAACTTCAACGTGACATTCTAAAAAATCGGCGTATTCTTCGATAAATTGTGCTGTTACTTCATCCCCATGTTCACGAACAAATTGAGCAGCGCAGATTAAAGCGGCAATATTAGATGCCAGTGTAGAAGGTGAATAGCCGCTGTTTTCTTCCCAGCGTTCTTGTTGGGTAGCCGGGCCATGACGAATTAAATAACCTGCTGCCCGTAAGATCATGGGATAAATATCAAAGTTCAGTGGTATTTTATGTTGGTGCAGTAGCCATGCTAGTAAAATGGGAAATCCCACTTCATCTAGTTGAATACCCTTCCAGTAAGGTTGCCCATCAACCCAGAAATTTTGGGCAAAACCGCCGTCTTCCTGCTGACTCGTGGCCAGATAAATGAGCGATCGCACTGCTGTTTCTGTCTCCCCAGCAGCCAATAAACCTGATACACTGCTAACCATATCCCGCGTCCAGACAAGGTGATATCCCCCTTGGTCTTGGTCGTCTTTGGCTTCACCCCAAGGAATTGCCAGGGAAGCAATTAAAGCACCTGGATAAGTTTTGTCTTCATGGGCCAAAAGCAGACTAATGCTGTGGTGATACAAGTTACCATCATCGAATGAAATATTTTCTAATGGTTTGATGCCCTGGCGCGATCGCTTCCACTGTTCGATATAATGTTGCTTCTGCTGTTGAAAAGGAATATTTAGCGATTGAAACAGTGTGGAAATTGCATTGTGCAGAGTTGTGCCAAATGCCAGTCCCAAAGTGAACTCGTGACTCTCATTTAGATTTAGTTGTCCAGTCAAAGCAATGTTGCCATCCAAAGCACAGTCAAACTCCCAATCCATCTGGAAATTATCAGCTAAGTCTGTCCACCCATCACTTTGACCGACGTAACCACATGAAAGACGGCTGAAGGGAACCGTTGCACCTAGCACCATCCATCTTCCTGCTTTCTCGGCCGTTAGAATCCGATGTCCAGCAACTTCTATGACGTAACCATTGTTACCTCTGCCGCCAACTTCCAAATGTGGCGCACACAAAGCGTATAGCTGGATTTGCGAGATAAACTCGCGCTCTCCTATTAACTTTGTATGTTGTAAAATACAGGATAAATGCGGGTCAGCAATCACTTCTTTGATCGCAGCATAACGCCCTTGTGGATCGGAATTAGTGACACGGTATCCTAAACCATGAGTCCACATCTGTTCAACTTTTGATTCCAGATGGCGTTTCTCGTCATGGAAAAAGCTTTTGCCATCAGAAATTAGATATTGCAAATCTCGAATTTGGGGTCTGTCTACTGTGGGATGGTAGACTTCGGTCACAACACCCTTGCAAACAGTAAACCAAACGCGACTAGAGGTAAAATAAGCTGTTCCGACTGCTTCTTTATTGGCATGAGCCCATCGAGGCTCAATACCTGGTGAACCAAAAGCCTGTTCTTGACCAATAATCTTTACCATAATTTATTGTGCCGATAAGCTTTGAGTGCTATTTGGAAACGCTGTAAATAATTGTCGTTGGGATAAGGCAATAGGCAATAGGTATAAGGGTTTTAGGCTAGCTCATTTTTCTTTACATAGTTTGATTTTATTGTGCTAACTTACTTAGTGGATATTTATCTAAACAAAATTCTCCTTCAATTGAAAGGTTGAGAATATTTGCGAGTAGCAGCTAAAGACTTTGCTTCAATAAAAATTTGTTTTATTTCAGGATGTTTTTGGCGAATTTTTATTTCTAAACGTTCTACAGTTAATGCTATTTCTTCACCTGTGAGATTTTTAGAAAACTGGATTTCCAAGTTGAGTAATACTTCCTGTGGAGCAAGTTGCATTGTTAGTACCCGAATAACCTCTTGTACCCCTAGTTCTGTTTTTGATAAAGAACGGATATTGGCTATAGTTTGAGGATTAGCACTTTCACCAACTAATAATCCTTTACTTTCTCTAGCTAGTAAGACTGCTACTATAGACAAGATAATACCAATAATAATAGAGGCAATACCATCAAAATAAACATTATTAAATAAATGGCCTAAAAAAATTCCGATCAAAGCCACAATTAAGCCTAAAATTGCGGCAGTATCCTCAAATAATATTGTAAATACTGTTGGGTCTTTACTGTTTTTGATTGCTTGCCAAAAATTTTGCTTACCCTTGGTCGGCAAAAATTCTTTTAAAGCTACAGTCCAAGAAAAGCTTTCCAATATTATTGCCATACTCAATACAATATAATTCCATATTGGATCTTCTAAAGGGCTGGGGTTAATTAAATGAGTAATTCCTTCATAAATTGACATCCCACCACCAATTGCAAAGATCAGGATAGCAACGATAAAAGTCCAGAAATAAAGTTCTTGACCGTATCCAAAGGGATGGCTATCATCTGCTGGTTTTTGACTTCTGTGCAGTCCTAGCAAAAGTACAAGTTGGTCGCCTGTATCTACAACTGAATGAATCCCCTCAGAGATCATGGCGGAACTGCCAGTAATGGAGGCGGCGATAAATTTAGTAATTGCGATCGCTAAATTAGACCCTATCGCTGCAAAGATTGTTTTTTTAGATGAATCAGTTGCCATGAGCGTAAATAAGAGCTATCCAGAAACTTAGTTGCATCGTGCATCCCACCTACAATCTCGTGTCTGACAGTTAGAAGTAAACTATCAGAAGGTATAAGATAGCTTTACTATGAGATTCATATTTGATTGCCTGAAAAACCCCTCTACAACTCAAAAAGCCTTATTGCTTATTGCCTCTTGCCTTTTTTCCTATTGCCTCTTACCTTTAACCATTTTCCGTAAATCCTGGATACAAGGTCATACCACCATCTACAAATAGTGTTGTACCGTTAACATAATCGGAGTCATCAGAAGCCAACCAAACTGCTGCTTTGGCAATATCTTCAACATTTCCTACACGTTTTGCCGGAATCAGTTTTAGTAACTTTGCTTCTGCTTCGGGAGTATCCCAAGCTGATTTGTTAATGGGGGTTTTGATAGCACCAGGAGCAATACTATTAACGCGAATTTTGTGGGGAGCTAGTTCTTGAGCAATACTTTTCATCATCATATTAATACCACCTTTGCTAGTAGCATAATTAACATGACCTGCCCAAGGGATTACTTCATGCACGGAACTCATGCAAATAATTTTACCTGCTGCACAAGAAATATCAGGCTTCACACCTCGACGTAAAAATTCCTTTGCAGCTTCCCTAGCACACAAGAATTGTCCCGTCAGATTTATCCCAATAACTGCATTCCATTGCTCAATGGTCATATCGATAAATGCTGAATCTTTTTGAATGCCAGCATTACTTACTAAAATATCAATAGTGCCAAATTCTTGAAGCGTTTTGCTAAACATCGCTTTTACTTGGTCTTCTTTGCTGACATCGGCTTGAATAGCGAACGCTTCTCCATTATTAGCTTTGATATCATCAACAATTTTGTGGGCTGATTCAGCTTCAGAATGGTAGTTGATGGCTACTGCTGCACCTGATGTAGCCAAATTGCGAGCAATGGCTTCACCAATCCCAGAACTAGCACCTGTCACCAGTGCTTTTTGACCTTTAAGCAGGTAAGGGGAATAGCTCATAATGCTTTCAATACTTTTAAAAAGTGTATTCTTTGTAAGTGGCTGAAGACTTGCATAATATAATAATTTTGCTTGCTTCGCGCGTAGTATTGCCTTAGCAAATTTAGATTATCAAATCTTTAAATTATCGAATTAAACAAACAAAATCTTTTAGTATCTTAAGTGAACCTAGTATTTTCCTAATCTATCCAGAGAAAGATAAAAGGTATATTCTTTTACTGACAATATTTCAATTAATTGTCATTTCTATGACAATAGTATGTCTTTATTTGTAAGATTTGTTAAGTTATAGATTTAAAGGCTATTTCAATCTGAACCATAATTTATGGTATATTCAGAGAAACCTGGCTTATCAGTTTTAGTTGATATCGATTGGTATATTCAATAAACGAAAACTCTAGCTATTTTGATTAGTTTTTATGCTTAAATAAATAATCGCTAAAAAATAGTAAATGTGAGTAAATTCTAAAATCAGAATTTACTTTAAAATTTTAAGTGCATCACAATTTTTAAATCTTTTTTAATTACTTTAGCTGCGGCTTTAGCACTAGCATTCTTGACAATATGAATGATGCGTTAGGTGGATAGCATCTATCTACATATTTAGACTTATAAGGTAAAAAGCGATGCCTGCTCTGTCTCTGAATAGCCAAAATTTACCATACCCTGACCCTCTACATCCCATCATTGTCCACTTCGTAATCGCAATGGTGCTTTTTTCTTTCGTGTGCGATGTTCTAGGCTATTTCACCCGTAACGTGCGTTTATTTGAGGTGAGTTTCTGGAATATGTTTGTTGCTGCGATCGCAATTTTCATCGCGATTATCTTTGGCCAGTTTGAAGCAGGACTAGCCCAAGCCCAGAAAGCGGCCCAGTCAACGCTGAATTATCATACCGTCTTGGGTTGGTCACTGGGGGCAATTGTTGCCGCGATCGCAGCTTGGCGTTTTGTGATTCGCAATCGCAGCCCCCGAAAAGTACCACCTGCTTACCTTGGGGCTGCAACATTGTTAGTCTGCCTAGTATTTTTGCAAGTGTATTTGGGGAGTAAACTGTTTTGGGTGTATGGGTTGCACGTTGAACCTGTAGTTCAAGCCATGAAACAGGGAGTTTCACCATGAACCCGCAACTGATTGAACAGTTGAGATTACGGCTGGGTGCTAACGGATTACCTTATGAGATTCCTATACATCCGCAGTTGGTGCATCTAACCCTCGGTTTATTTATCATTGCCATTCTTTTTGATATAGCAGGGGTGCTGTTTTCTTTAGAAAAACCTATTTTCAAATTTTTGGGATTGGCTGCCATCCGTTCTAGCTTTTTTGATGTCGCCTGGTACAACCTGATAGCAGCAGCAGGTATCACATTTTTCACGGTTGCGGCTGGTTTTTTTGAGCTACTTTTGGCAAATCCACCAGTCGATCAAAAGAGTGCTTGGGGATTGAGTGCTGGTTGGACAATGCTTTTACATGGTTTGGGTGGGGTTTTGCTGTTGGGGATCATTGTCGCCATGACTGTATGGAGAGGTTTGCAACGCTATCGCTGGCGTAAGGATGCTTCCAGACAGGTGCAGTGGAGTTACTTGTTAGCAGGGATTGCAATACTAGGCATATTATATGTTCACGGAACATTGGGGGCGCATTTGGGAGAAGAATTTGGGATTCATGTTACTGCTGCTAATACCATTTCTAAAAATGTTTACACCAAATAATTAAACGAGAATTTATTGAATTTTATGTTTAGTGTTTTTGAATATGTATTAATAGCGGTTTATGTAGCAGTGCTGCTCGTCGTCAGTCGGTGGATTGGCCAGCAGGCGTTTTCTTGGATGCCTCCGCAAGCTACAGCAGAAGCACAACGGGTAGATGATTTATTTAGCTTCTTAGTCTCAATTGGAGCATTTATCTTACTTGGGCTAATTGGCGTTATGGTTTATGCGATCGCATTCCATCGCGCTCCTCCAGAAGACTACAGCGAGGGACACCCCTCTAGAGGTGATGCGAGGCTAGAAATATTGTGGACAGCAACCCCAACTTTGTTAGTAGTGTGGATTGCTTTCCAAAGCTTCAATATTTATCAGCAATTAGATATTTTGGGTCTGAAGCAAATCGTGCATTTGCATACACCCCTAGAATCTGCACCCGCTTATGCCGAAACCGTCAGCGATGCCCCCAAACCTGCATCTGAAACTATTGATGTTTTCGTTAAGCAGTGGGATTGGTCTTTTCGTTATCCAAATAACGTTACTAGCAATCAACTACATCTGCCGATCAATCGTAGCACTCGCTTAAATCTGCAAGCGCAGGATGTGATCCACGGTTTTTACGTCCCTGAGTTTCGCTTAAAGCAGGATATTATTCCAGGGCGCGACATTGATATTGTGCTAACACCCATTCGCCCAGGCAAATATCGGCTGAAAGATTCTCAATTTAGCGGTACTTACTTTGCCTTAATGGAAACGGATGTATACGTTGAATCGCTCGATCGATATAACCAGTGGCTCACGCAAACTGCTAATAGCGAACCAACTCCAGTAAATCAAGCAGTTGCCGAAAATATCCAACCACCAAAAACATTGTTTAATAGCGGCTGGTCAAACCAATTAAAAATTAAAAATATAAAATTACAAATTGCAAGACGCTCACGGACTCGCTAACGCTGCGCTATCAGTAGGGGCTTGTACCCAAAATTAATTAAAAATTATTATTTCTTTCAATTTTTAATCTTTAATTTTCAATTTTTAATTAAAACTGATACACCTGCTCAACCTGGCATTGCCAATAAAAGGAAGCAAAATAATGACACATGATTTTAGTCAAGATATTACCGGGGATCGAGAATCGAAAAATTCCCAGAATCAAGAGGGTAATAATTGGCAACAATATTTCACCTTCAACACCGATCATAAGGTGATTGGAATTCAGTACATGGTGATGACCTTCATTTTCTTCCTGATTGGCGGGCTGTTGGCGATGCTCATTCGGGCTGAATTGCTCACCCCAGAATCGAATCTGGTCGATCGCCCGCTTTATAACGGGTTATTCACCATGCACGGGACAATCATGATTTTCCTGTGGATTATTCCCTTCAATGCAGGTCTTTCTAACTACTTAGTACCACTAATGATTGGAGCGCGGGATATGGCTTTTCCCTTGCTCAACGCCATCTCTTTTTGGATTTTGCCACCCGCAGGTCTTTTACTACTATCTAGCTTCTTCCTCCCAAACGGGACTGCACAATCTGGCTGGTGGTCTTATCCGCCAATTAGTCTGCAAATTCCAGGTGGTGAACTGATTAACGGTGAATTTATTTGGATAGTCAGCCTAGTTTTAATCGGCATCTCTTCCATTATGGGGGCTGTCAACTTTGTGACAACCATCTTTTGGATGCGCGCCCCAGGAATGACATTTTTTCGGATGCCTGTGTTTGTTTGGTCAGTTTTCAGCGCCCAGTTATTGCAACTGATTAATTTGCCTGCCTTGACAGGTGCATTGATCCTGTTGTTGCTTGACCTATCCGTTGGCACACAATTCTTTCAACCGGATGGGAATGGCGATCCCGTCATTTACCAACATCTATTTTGGTTCTACTCTCACCCAGCAGTTTATATCATGGCACTACCAGCCTTCGGTATTTTTGCTGAGGTTTTACCTGCATTTTCTCGCAATCCCCTATTTGGTTATCGGTCAGTTGCGATCGCAACCTTGGGTATTGCTTTTATCAGCATCTTCGTTTGGGCACATCACATGTTCACCAGTGCAACCCCTGGTTGGATGCGGATGACCTTCATGGCTACTTCAATGTTAGTTGCCATACCTACCGGCATTAAAGCCTTCGCTTGGACTGCCACTATCTGGAGGAGCAAGCTACATCTAGAGACACCAATGCTGTTTGCAATGGGAGGTGCAGCCATGTTTATTTTTGGCGGTGTTACTGGTGTAATGCTTGCTGCCACGCCATTTGATATCCACGTTAATAATACTTACTTTGTTGTGGGACACTTCCACTACATCGTTTTTAACACGATTACAATGGCAATCTTCGCGGCAATTTACTACTGGTTTCCTAAAATAACTGGAAGAATGTATGCTGAGGGTTGGGGCAAGTTACATTTTTGGCTGACCTTTATTCCTGCCAATATTACCTTCTTCTCTATGCACCCATTAGGTTTACAAGGGATGCTACGCCGAGTTTCTTCCTACGATCCACAGTATCAAGGATGGAACGTCATCGCTAGCTTGGCATCATTCTTACTAGGAACATCTACGCTGCCTTTTATTGCTAACATAGTAGGCTCTTGGCTTTATGGGCCGAGGGCAGTTGACAATCCTTGGCACGCTAGTGGATTAGAATGGACAACCTCTTCACCACCTCCACGAGATAACTTTGAAGAGATTCCAATTGTCACAAGACCTCCTTATGACTACGGCAATCCAAAATACTCAATCATCGAAAATTCTAATAATGGTGAGTAACAAGTTAGACAAATTTTAATTACGAATTACGAATTACGTAGCTTGCTTCTCGCCTTTGGCGAGTATTACGAATTATGCGTCGCACTCATATAGATGAAAGTCCTATCCGTTTTGATTTGTGGCGGCGACGCTTGCCAAATTGGTTACAGCGCTTCTTACCAAGCGGTGGCGGTAGTCATGAAGATCATCATGGTAAAGGAATGTTCGGATTTACCGTGTTCCTGCTGTCAGAAAGCATCATTTTTTTGAGTTTTATCTTTACTTATGTTGCTCTACGGCTTACTACTAAAAATTGGCTGCCACCCGGTATTTCGGGGCCGGAATTGTCTACAATTGTAGTTATTAATACGGTAGTATTACTTTCTAGTAGCTTTGTCATTCAACCAGCAGAAAATGCACTCAAGCGTAATCAAATCAAGAAATTTCGTTGGCTATGGTTAATAACGATCGCAATGGGAAGTTACTTCTTAGCTGGTCTGCTAATTGAGTGGAAAAATCTCGATTTCAAGATTACTACAGGGTTAGTTGGTTCGACATTTTACTTACTAACAGGCTTCCACGGTCTACACGTCCTGGCTGGTGTTGTGCTTCAGATAATTATGCTGATTCGCTCTTTCATCCCAGGCAACTATAATAAAACTCACTTCGGGACAAGCGCGACTACTCTATTTTGGCACTTTGTTGATGTAGTTTGGGTCTTTCTTTTCTCGCTTCTCTACCTTTGGCGAGCATAAAAACATTCAGAAATACAAATATTTTCAGGAGTAATGTGATGAATCTATTCTTACAAGAAATACCAGCCTCAGAACGTGCCCCGAAAACAATTCAAGAAACTCCAGCATCAAGTCAAGATCCACTAATTGCACGCGGATTACAAAAAGAGCAATATGCTGGCATTATTGGGCTAGCGATCGCTCTGATTGCTGCTGTCGGATTTTTTAGTCGCAGAGTGGAATATGCTATTGGATTTGCTGTGTTCCTCAGCGCTATTTTGATAGCTTTGTTTTTATTCATCTAGTAGAGATTTCATTAATAAAACATCCTGCTTTAACAAGATTTGCGAGGGATTATTATGAACAGCCCAGTTTATCAAACTGTGATTGTCGGCGGTGGTTTTGCGGGGCTATTTACAGCCTTACATTTAGCTCACGAACATTATCCTCGTTCTGTTATCTTGATTGATAAAGACGAGCGCTTTTGCTTTAAGCCATTACTTTATGAATATTTCGATGGCGAGATGGATACCTTTCAAGTAGTGCCGCGTTTTTCGGAACTACTTAAAGGTAGTGGTGTCATCTTTGTGCAAGATACAGTGCAATCGATAGACTTGCATCAACGGGAAGTTAAATTAGCTTCGGGAAACTCCTACAATTACAGCAATTTAGTATTAGCTTTGGGCAGTGTTACTGGCTATCATCAAGTTGAAGGTGCGAATGTTAATGCCTTCCCTTTCTGGACGCAAGCAGATGCGATCGCTCTTGACCGTCATTTACGTGACTGTTTGCACAAAGCTGTCCAAACTGAAGATTTAGAACAACGCCGAAAACTACTAACAGTAGTCATAGTTGGTGGCGGTGCAAGTGGTGTGGAAATGGCAGCAACTCTAGCTGATTTTCTCCCACATTGGTATAGCGCTTTGAGAGGAAATTCAAGTGAAATTCGTGTAGTACTACTCAATCATGGTAAAGAAATCCTTGATGGCGATATAAATAACCCATTGCGTGAAATTGCCGAACGGGAATTGAATAAACGTGCTGTGCCAATAGAGATGATTGTGGAAGCAGAAGCTACTGCTATTGGTTCCACCTCAATTCAATATAAGCGTAACGATCGAATTGAGACGCTAGCCACCCATACTACAGTTTGGACTGCTGGCACTTCTACCCATCCACTGATTAAAGATTTGCCAATTCCTAAAGAACATCGAGATCGTCGCGATCGCCCTTTAGTTACTCCCACCTTGCAATTACTCGATTTCCCAGAAGTCTTTGTCGGTGGTGATTGTGCAGCAGTTCAGGATAATTCGCTACCGCCTACGGCTCAAGTTGCTTATCAGCAAGGAGGCAATATTGCCCAGAATTTGAAAGCATTAGCATTAGGAGAAGAACTCAAACCTGTTAAGGTTAACATCCGGGGAACCCTTTTGAAATTGGGGATAAATGATGCTGCTGCTAACCTTTTCAATGTTTTTGAAGTTGCAGGCGAAACCGCGCATTTAATCCGCCAAGGCACTTATTTAACGCTATTGCCAGCACCAATTCATGACTTTAAAGCCACAACTGAATGGGTAGATGAAGAAGTTTTTCATCAGCACCTTGACTCTCATGATGTCGGGAAAAAAGTGGTGCAAGCAGCGGAAATAGTCGGCGTAGGAGTTGTAGGTATTCTAGCTGCGAGAAAATTACTGAAAATGTTGGGAGATGAAGATAAAAAGAGTAAGTAGGTAATATCCTTTAATACAAGGTAAATTGCCAGTACAAAGGTTTCTTCCCGATCAAGGACAAGATAAATGACATCAAAATACGAATTGCTTGTTTTTGGGAATCGAGCATAGTGCGATGTCTACGACGGGCTACGCCTACGCTATTTCCAATACCGAGCAGAGTCTACACTTTTACCGCGACCTCCTGGGAATGCAAGTCGATAGCCGCAGTCTCAACTGGCGTGCAACCCAAGCTCGTTTAGATATACCAGTCAGAATTACGGGCTTGCGACCTGTTCAAGGCGGCTTAGAGATTGAATTGCTAGACTATATTGTGCCTTTCAAAGCCCGTCCGATACCGAGTGACTGGAAAAGTTGCGATATTGCACATATACAAATTGAGCTTGTTGTCAATAATATTGAGCAGGCGGTAGAGATACTGCCGCAAAATGGAGTTCAGTTTGTATCATCTGAGTACGAAAATATGCTAGCTAATTAATGGCATTTAAGTCTCTAATGTGAAGAATCATTTCTAGAACTGCTTACTTGGCAATTCACAGAGATAATTTTTTTTACTTTGATACTGTGGATGCCCAAATACTTGAATATGTTTGTTAGTACTAAAATAAATCTCTCATGTTTACCTGCTTTTACTAAGTCGAAGATATATAGTGCCATATTCGGTTTGATATTATCAGTATCCCTACCTGGTGTTGCAGGGGCAGAAACTGTGATGCAAAAAGTAGCACGAACAGGAGTATTAACGGCAGGTACAAGTAGAGATGCTTTACCCTTTGCATACTCTGACAGTCAAGGAAAATTGATTGGTTATTCTGTGGATATGCTGACTTTGATCCAGAAGCAGTTAGAAAAAGAATTAGGCAAAAAAATTCAACTTAAATTAGTTGGAGTTACCCCAGCAGAAAGAATTCCTAAGATAATTAACCGGCAAGTTGATATTATCTGTGATGCTAGTAGCTTTACTTGGGAGCGAGATAAAAAGGTTGATTTTTCAATTAGCTATGGTGTCACGGGTACTCAAATTTTAATTAAGAAGGACAGCAATTTAGGTTCGCCTGAATCTCTCATTAACAAGCGTGTGGGTGTACTGGCTGGAACTACCAACGAAGAAGCCATCAAGCAGGTACAACCCCAAGCCAAGCTTGTATATTTCAAGGCTAGAGCAGAAGGATTTGCTGCTTTGGAACAGGGCAAAATTGACGCTTTTGCATCCGATAGCATTATTTTAGAGGGATGGTTACAAACAGCAAAAAATCAAGATAGTTTTGCGATCGCCTCGGCGGGCGGATACGCCATCGCACCCCCTCGTCCCTATTCACGAGAAGGAATTGCTTGTATGGTTCCTGAGAATAACTCTAAATTCCTCGATTCAGTGAACTATTCCCTCGTCAAGTTTATGCAAGGATTTGTCAACGATAACCCCAAATATGTTGCAATTTTTGACCGTTGGTTTGGTTCTCAAGGTGTTGTATTTCTAAATAGAGACTTACGTGATTTAGCTGTGGAAACCATGCAATTGATGATAGAGTTTCACGAAGATATTCCCCAGAAAGATTTGTAGGCTGTAGTTAAGCTAACGCGCCTACATACAGCAGTTTTCTTTTGCATGAGGCACAAAGTCACTGGTTTTGAGGCAGGAGGCAGAAGGCAGAAGGCAGGAGGCAGAAGAATAATTTGATTTGTGAATCCTTGCTTCCTTACCTCATTTAGTTGCAAAGTGATGTATTGCAATATTTTCCGTGTAGACCGTCATTAGTCATTTGTGTTTACCAGGGACAAAGGACAATTGACAAAGGATAACCTCACCAGTTGATGTGCAATCTTATTTGCGTAAAAGCTTAGTATTGATGGTGAAGAAATTTGAGAGTATATTAGACCTCTAGCAAAACTCTTTTATTGTTATGAATCCAATGTCACAGTTTTAACTGGTAAGGTAATGACAAACTCTGTCCCTTGTCCCAGTACAGAAGTGCAGTTCAGATTACCACCGTGAGTTTCTTCGACAATTTGCCGAGCGATCGCCAACCCTAACCCAGTCCCTTTGCCAACAATTTTTGTAGTAAATAAATGGTCAAATATTTTTTCTTTAACTTGTTCACTCATTCCCTTAGCATTATCGGCGATGGCAATTTTAACTAGATGATTCTCGACTGAGGTTGTAATTATAATTTGGTTAGGAATTTCTTGAATCTCTGCTAAACTCCGCCCAAGAGTTGACTCATCTAAAGCATCAATCGCATTTGCCAAAATATTCATAAACACCTGATTTAGCTGCCCTGGGAAACATTCAATTTGAGGTAAATTACCGTAGTTGGTGACAACTTCAATGGCAGGGCGTAGTTCATTAGCCTTTAGACGATGTTTCAAAATTAAAATTGTGCTATCAATTCCTTGGTGGATATTGAAAGGCACTTTGTAGTCTTGATCCGCACGAGAGAAAGTTCTTAAACTGGTGCTGATTTTTTTTAATCTGTCACACGCCATAGACATTGAATCAATCATCTTGGGCAAGTCTTCTAAGGTATAATCTAATTCAATTTCGACTGCATGATCTTTGATTTGATCGTTCTTGTTGAGTGAAGTTTCTTGATAGAGTTTCAAATGTTCGATAATATCAGCAATAGTGGGTTTAGCTTGTTTGAGACTGGCAGCAATAAAACCGAGGGGATTATTCATTTCGTGAGCGACACCAGCAACTAAGTTACCCAGTGCAGACATCTTTTCACTTTGGACTATTTGTAATTGGGCGTTTTGTAGATCGTTTAGCGCTTGTTGCAAATCAAGTGATTTTTGCTGTAGAGTAATTTCTGCCTGTTTGCGTTCGCTAATATCTCGCATCACAATTACTGCACCAAGTTTGTTGCCTAAAGAATCGACGATCGCTTGTCCGCTTGCTAACAAAATTCTCTTAGAACCATGCTTCGGTGCAATTACGATTTCTGCATTTTCAACTATTTCCCCTTGCAAGGCGCGAAACAAAGGAATTTCTATTGTTGATAGGGGTGTTTGACCGTCAGGTTGATAGAGATCGAAGTGTTGTGCCCATTGCTCTGGTGGTAATGATTCTATTGGTAAGCCATGAAACTCACGAGTTGCGTTATTGAATAAGATCAAATTTCCATTAGGGTCACAAACAACAATCCCATCTGTAATATTTTGAATAATGGCATTCAAGAACTCTCGTTCTTTGGCTAGAGATGCTTCGGCCTGTTTACGTAAGCGAAGCTCGTCGTAGACATCGCTAATATCAATTACCACCCCATCCCATAAGATTGCACCATCGGCTTGTCGCTCTGGCCGAGCCACAGATTGAATCCATTTCACGGCTCCTGAAGGCAGGATAATGCGCCATTCTTGCTCAAATGGTGTCAGAGTTTGGGCAGAGTAAGCGATCGCTTTTGCAATAGCTGGTTGATCGTCAGGATGATTCATAGTGTAAAGGCTGTGTATCCCTGCCATCACTAACTCTGGTTCTAAACCATACAAGTCAAAGCAGCCAGAGCTAACGTAGGGCGTTGAAGTGGAACCGTCGGCCGCCAAACGGAATTGGTATACCATACCAGGAATATTATTCGCCAAATTTTGGAAGCGGATTTCACTAGCCTGTAATTTTGCTAGAGATTGCGTCAACTGTTGAGCATAGTTTTGGGAATTTCGATAAAGTCGGGCATTCACCAGAGAAATTGCCGCTTGAGCGCAAAGCAAGTTCAGCAGTTCGACGCGATCGCTTGTAAAGGCTCCATTTGTCAGGTTATTTTCCAGATACAATATACCCAGCAACTTCCCCTGATGTAATATCGGGCTACACAAGATGCTTTTGGGCTGCTGTTGCTGAATATAAGGATCGTTTATGAATTGAGGATGCACTGTGGCATCAATAATTACCGTTGGTTTTAAGCTGCGTTTGACGGTATTAATTAAGCCAATTGGCACATCCTGAGAGTCTTCAACAGGCTGTGGATTCAGCAACCTTGGGTAAAAATCAACATGAGTAATTCCTATGTTTTCTATAGATCCGATACCAAGAGAAAGCTGTGCTAACGCCTGAATTAGCAAACGCCCTGATTCCAAAAGCATGAACACACACTTATCTGCTCCGGCATTTTCAATGACGATATGCAGCAATACTGAAAGCAGTTTTTCCAGTTCAATTTCGCTAGATAGGGTTTGGGAAGCTTTGAGAATGCTAGCTAAATCTAGAGCAACAGAAATGCTGCTACTACTGGAATTGGCAGAACTGGTGGAGGTGACACTCCCCAAGGCAAAGATAGTTTCGTTAGTTGAGAGAGGAGAAGGACTTTGCTGAAGAATAGGGACGAGTAATTGGGGATAGCGTTTTTCTAGATCGACGACTTTGGTTTTTGCACCCCAACGAGCATAACCATAGTAGGCTTGAGTCATATATGACTGAGCAATCTGCTCTTTACCCCAATCGAGGTAGAATTTGGCAGCTAATTCATTGGCTAGTGCTTCTTCTTGAATATAGCCTTGTTCTTTGGCTCCAATGATGGCGCGATCGTAACATTCAATTGCTTCTGCCCGATTGCCCAAGACTCGATACCGCTCGGCTTCCACCAAATCAAATTTGTGTCGAAAATTCATTGGCGCATGGGTAGCCCAGTAGTTAAGTTTTTCTTGGTTAGCAGTAATGCATTCTTTCATTTGCTGCTGTTCTAGGGCTGAGGCTTGCTCAAACCATGCTAGTTGAGCTAAAGAATCATAGAAATGAAAGATAGGTACATATAAAAAAGCAATAATAGCGTCTAAATATTGTCTCGCTTGCCTAGCCTGTTCTACGGCTTGTTCAAACTCGGAAAACAAATACGATACAACCAGTTTGTTAATCCACAGCAATGCTAATCCGGTGCGATCGCCTGCTGCTTCATGTAATGGAATTTGATGGTGTTCATTGTAGGCTGTACCGCTCAACACCACAACGTCATCCGCATCTCCCATTAAATTCAGCAAAATTTGTCGAATCAGTTGGGAATAGTTCAGAGCTAGATTTTGCTTGAGGTGCTTGAGCGCTTCACAATAACCAGCAACTTCCGGCTCTAGCTGTGTTAAATTCTGTCCTGCAAAATAGGAGTAAAAACTGTAGTTATACGCAGAGTAACCCGCGAAAGCCAAATCCCCCACATCTAAACAACTACAATAAGCAGTCTGCAAGGGTTGTAATAACTCCCGCAGGTGCATTTTCCAATGCCTTGTGTATAAGTAGACTAATAATAAAGTTTTCCCTTTCAATTCGGAATTTTGATAACGCGATCGCAGGTCGAGGGCTAACTGACCGAATTCATAACCTAATTCGACATTTTTGAATACACCGCACATCAATATTCCATAAGAGGCATAGCTAAAGGTCGAGGTTGATTCATTACCATAGACGACAGATAAATAAACCTTTTTTAAAATCACCAATAAATACAACTGTGGCTGGGACAGATAAGCGCAGGGTGCTACTGATGTTAAAATTCGAGCTGCTGCCAGGATGTTTTCATCCTTTGCATCGCTGAGGTTGAGCAACTCGGCAGGGAATCGCTCTCCAATTACATCTAAGACGGTACTAAAGGCCACTGCCACATCTTCCTGGGTAGGCGCTGTGGGTAGTTCCACCCCCAATTGCTTCAAAATGGTGAGTGCTGCTGCGATCGCTTCGGCAAAATAACCCTGAGCAGTGAATACCTCAATCTTCACCTCATAGACACTGATTTTATCTAATGGAGTTTTGGCGTGATTTAGGACAAGATGAGCATTGGCTGCCATCTCCTCTAGATCACCGCTCAGATAGGCAGCTTCTGTGGCAACTTGATGGAGTGCTAGGGTTAACTCATACTGATGCTGCCAACTGTTTTGGGCGAGTAACCCAATGCCCACCTGGGCATATTTGCAGGCAGCTGTGTAAGCGATCGCCGCTTTGGCCTTGCGGCTTGCCATCAGGTTAAATTGCGCTAAGGCTTGACGTTCTGCGGGTTGGGCAATCAATTCAGCCGCAACGTTAAGTTGACTGACAATTTCAAAAATGCGTTCTTCCCGGTTGCTTTCGGGGGTATTACTCAGAAGTAACTGACCAATTTTTAGATGAGTTGCCTGTTTTTGCTCCTCTGGGATGAGAGAATATGCCGCTTGTTGGACGCGATCGTGCAGAAATGTGTAAACACAGGAAGCAGAATCCAGAATCCCCAAGTCAGAATCTGTTATTGCTTCTGACTCTTGATAAAACTTATAGACATCACAGTGTGGTAAAACTAACCCTTCTTGCAACGCTTTCCACAAAACTGCTGCTGTTTGGGTTTGAGACTGTTCAAAAACGATCGCCAATGTCGCCAAATCAAATTGATTACCGATACAGGCTGCCAATTTCAGAACTTCTTGAGTTTCGAGCGGCAACTTTTGTAGTTGAATTGCCATAAACTCAACGATATCATCCGTTAAAGAAAGCGATGTTTGAAGACAAGCTGCCGTGCGTCTGGGTACTTGCACTAGATCACACTGCCACAAACCTGTATCCCAATCAAAGGTAATTTGTCCATCTTCATGTAATACCTTGAGAAACTGGATTGTAAAAAACGGATTACCTTTGGCTTTTTGATAAACTAGCTCGGTTAACGGCAGGGCAACTTCTGTTGAATAACTTAATGTATCGGTAATCAAACGATTCACATCTGTTTGACTCAAAGGAGCTAATGTAATGGTGCTGACGGTGACTCCCTTCTCAATCTCTTCCAAGGCTACCATTAACGGATGAGCCGCAAATACTTCATTATCACGGTATGCGCCAATAATTAACAGATAACCCTTTAAGGTTTCACCCATTAACAGCCTCATCAAATTGAGAGATGCCAAATCTGCCCAATGCAAATCATCGAGGAACACTACTAACGGATGCTCTCTTGTAGCAAATACCTGAATAAATTTCACAAACAGCAGATTGAAGCGGTTCTGTGCAGCACTACCCGATAATTCTGGTACTGGCGGTTGCGTGCCAATAATCCGTTCTAATTCTGGAATCACTTCAATTATCACCTGTCCACTCTCAGAGATTGCGGACAGAATTTTGTTTCGCCACTGTTCCAGCTGAGTGTCGCTTTCGGTGAGCAACTGTCCCATCAAATCCCGGAAAGCTTGCACAAAAGCAGACAGGGGAATATTGCGGTTGAATTGGTCATATTTCCCTTTGATGAAGTAGCCGTTCCAGCGAACAATCACCTTATGCACTTCATTCACCACGGCAGTTTTACCAATGCCAGAGAAGCCAGCCACCAGCATCAGTTCCACTGCACTATTGGCAACCCGCCCAAATACCTCCAGTAAGCATTCTATTTCCTGCTCCCGTCCGTAGAGTTTTTCAGGGATGAGAAAGCGATCGCTGATATCGCACTGTCCTAAATCAAACCAAGTGTGTTTGCCTGTTTCTTGCCATTGTTCTAAGCAGAACACTAAGTCATGTTTGAGTCCCATCGCGCTCTGGTAGCGGTCTTCGGCATTCTTTGCCATCAACTTGCAAACGATCTCTCCCAACATCAAGGGGATTTCTGGGTTGAGATTACAGATAGAGTCAGGCTGTTTGGCGATATGACAATGTAACAACTCCATCGGATCGTGAGATGTAAAAGGCAGTTGTCCACTCAGTAGTTCAAAGAAAGTTACACCTAATGAATAAAAGTCGCTGCGGTAGTCAATGCCTCGGTTCATCCGTCCAGTTTGCTCTGGCGACAAATACGCTAGGGTTCCCTCCAGTCCGTTGGGATTTTGAATTTCCTGGGTTTCTCGTGGTAGCAGCGAGGCAATACTGAAGTCAATCAGCTTAATTTTTCTAGTGTCAGGATGAATCAGGATATTAGCTGGCTTGACATCTTTGTGAATGACGCGCTGTTGATGCAACTGGTGTAAAGTGTCTATCAGTTGCAAGGCAATAGGTAGGAATTCCTCTAAGCTCAGTGGTCGTCTTTGGGTAAATTGCCGCAAGGAGATGCCACCAAAGTCTTCCATAACTAGGGCATACCCATTGTGATGGGGTTCTAGGCTGTAGGGTTTAATGATGCTGGGAATATCTAGGTTTTTAGCGATCGCATATTGGTTGCGAAACTGTACTAATTCGCTAAAACTTGGATATTCTCGTTTTAAGAGCTTGATGACGACTGGTTGGCGTTGGCGAAGCCCACCGAAGGTATCGCATTCTCGTATTGCCCGATACACTTGAGTCCGAGAACCAGAATAAAGTTGCTCTATAATTTGGTAGCCAGCGATCCTTACAGTTCCATCAACTTTTGCACTCATAAATTTTTACCAGAATTCCTTGTCTAACGCTAGAATTCCCCAGACAGTATCTTCCTTAAATTATATTTTACATCAGTATCAAAAAGAACCATACTTTATTGGGTATTGGGCATCAGGATAAGTTTTTTCTATTCGTGAAGAAGTCTTTATTTTAAATAAGGGGCTGCATCCGCAGCAAAGCTGGCAAATCCAGAGAGGCTAGGTGTTGATAAGCTCGATCTATAAAACGCTTGCCCCTAAGAAAGCCTGTATTAGCTCCGGGACAAATGTACCTGAGAGTTTCTGGTGTAAAATGTTCTAATAATAATTGAACACTGTTGATTTGTCGTGGCCAGTGAAAGGTTTTAGTTATCCGTAATGGTACTGCATCGCCCTTTTGATTAGGAACCAAATGGCGACCAGAAAACAATATACCTCCAAGCTTACTGTAGTATAGGCAAGATGATCCGGGAGAATGACCTGGTGTCCAAATAATTTTGACTGCCGCATCAAGAGTAAATTCTTGACTAAAGGTAGTTACGGGTAAGCCTGGTAATAAATAAGCTTCTTGTTCTTGCATCAGGACTTCGCAATCCAAGACTTTCTGAATTTCAGCAGTTTTGCCTATAGCACCTCGATGGGTGACAAATAACCAACGCACTCCTCCATGCGCCGCTAAAAAGTCTTGATTTGTTTGGTCTAGGGCAGGGCAATCTATGAGGATATTGCCTTCATTTCTTACAATAAAATAAGAGGTTCCCCCTAATGTGTCCCGATTGGGTGGGAAAGCAAAAATGCTATCTTGTGCGAAGTCCGATTGCAAGGAACTTCCGCTAGGAATTTCTTGAGGAAAGACAGCCCGTGGTGGCTTAGTTGAATGACTTGGCTGTTGAGGTAAAGGGCACATAATCCAAGAACCGGAACTGAGGAGTTGTGGACAATCTGGTTACAGTGTAGAAATTCTGAAGAATTGAACTGTAACCATCTGAAAAAATTGGGATTTGAGGCCTGCCTCGTAGTTAATGCTATGGTGCTAAAGCTACTAGGTAGGGCGTTTTGTCAAAATTACTGAAGATAACATGGCATTTTGGTTTCTGTTTATCCTCCTACTGGGGCTAGCTACTTATCTAATGGTGCAGCACAGTGTCGCTCACATCACTCGAACGCCAGTATGGTTGTTGTGGCTGGTTTTAATGACACCAGCATTGTTGTTAAGTGGATGGACACTGATATATGGAGCAAAACAACCTCCGCCACCAGGGCTGATTGTTTCGTCGTTATTTGTCTGCACAGTGTTGTACTGGATATTGTTTCTAGGAGGCCGGCGAGTGCCAAGAGATACACAAACCGAAGTTCCAGCCCAAGCCTCAGAATCACAGCCAATTATCCAGCCTACCCCGGAACCACTAGTGCGTCCCATTGAGCCAACAGAAGAAACTCAACTGCGAAATTGTTTTCCTTGGTCTGTATATTACGTTCAAAATATTGAGTATCGACCACAAGCCGTAATTTGCCGGGGTCAGTTGCGAACTAAAGCCAGCAACGCCTACCAGCAGATTAAGACTAATATTGAAGCACAATTTGGCGATCGCTTCGTGTTGATCTTTCAAGAAGGTTTAAATGACAAACCTTTCTTTGTGCTGGTTCCTAATATTCAGGCTGCTAAAGATAGAAATACACCCCGACGCGAACAAGAACGCTTAACTCGACCAGGATTAGCACTTCTACTAGTAGTAGCTACTTTGATAACTACTACCTTAGTGGGAGTGGAAATTGCTGGTGCTTCTCTTCCGCCTCTATGGGAAATTGGCTCTTTATTCAAAGTTCTATCTAACCCAGATGTCCTATTGAAAGGATTACCTTATGCTTTAGGGTTAATGACTATTTTGGGTATTCACGAACTTGGGCATTATTTGACGGCTAAATTTTACAAAATTCGCTCGACATTGCCTTACTTTATTCCA
Source organism: Nostoc sp. LEGE 12450 (assembly GCF_015206895.1). GTDB lineage: Bacteria > Cyanobacteriota > Cyanobacteriia > Cyanobacteriales > Nostocaceae > Nostoc. The sequence continues at coordinate 28,620 of NZ_JADEXU010000034.1, forward strand.
ATGCCTTTCTTTTTGGGAACTTTTGGTGCATTTATTCAGATGCGTAGTCCCATTCCCAACCGCAAAGCATTATTTGACATTAGTATCGCTGGACCACTTGCAGGCTTTGTTGTTACCTTGCCATTATTAATATGGGGCTTGGCTCATTCTGAGGTGGTTCCCCTGATTGAAGAAAAAGCCCGATTTTTGAATCCTGATGCTCTTAATCCCAAATATTCCATCTTACTAGCGCTACTGTCGAAGCTAGCCTTGGGAAGTCAGTTAACAGCAAAATCAGCCCTTGATTTGCATCCAGTTGCAGTAGCTGGTTTTATCGGACTAATTGTGACGGCGTTAAATTTAATGCCTGTGGGACAACTAGATGGAGGTCACATTGTCCATGCAATGTTTGGACAACGAGTTGCAATTATAATCGGTCAAGTGGCTCGCCTCCTCTTGCTATTACTTTCGTTAATCCGGGAAGAATTCTTGATGTGGGCGATTATCTTATTATTTATGCCGTTGATTGATGAGCCTGCACTCAATGATGTCACTGAATTGGATAACAAACGTGATATTTGGGGATTACTGGCAATGGCTCTGTTGATTGTAATTATTTTGCCATTACCGCAAGCGATCGCTAACTTTTTGCAAATTTAAAAAGTATCAACGCAGCAATAAAAATCTAGATATATTTTTCCCAACTATGGAATTAACCATAGCTTGGTATTTTTTATTGAAATAGAAGTCAGGATTCAGAATTCTTTTTCACTAATTTCGCGCAAGAATCAATTTTGAAAGCTGCGATGCCTGCGGCGGGCTACGCCTACGCTGAAATGATTCCAAAGAACAAGCGTCTACAGCTTATGGAATTTTTAGCCCTGGCTATGGTTTATCCTGGTTTTTAGGTAGCCCTTTAATGGGAGCTTGATGCGATCGCTCAATTACTGCCCTAATTGTCTTTTCATTCACAACTCAACTGCTAGCAATTCTTTTTTTTGTTTGAGTGATAATTGCACGTTAATACCTCAAGCAGCTTGCCAGAAGCAATTCCTAGCCAGGATACAGTTTAACTAAATCCTGATTTCCGGGTAGGGGCAATTTATGAATTGCCCCTTGAGTGCGTATATTTTTGCGTAAGCCCTAAATAGGGAAAATACGCTGTATTACAACTAACTCGATACTGAATTAGCTGCCTCGGAAGCTTTCGCAGCAGGTGGAAAACCACCCATGCGAATCTCAGAAGTGAAGGAAGTAATGCTAAATCCACCAAAACTCTTGAGGACATTTACCCGCATTCGCAAATTGGGGCTAGCAAACCACAGACGCTCCTCTGACCACATATTTTCATCTTCTATAGTTAGGATTAAAGCCCCATCACTGTCAAATTTGTAGTGTCCAGCAACTGGAGTTTTCTCAGTCTCAACTATTTCCCGCAGTAACTTGCCTTCAGACGGATTCTCTGCATCGGGTACTGAAACTAACACAGTTGAACCACTATGTTTTGTTTGATCCTTTTCCATTGTGCCATTCCAGTTAATTTTGATAGCACAGGAGGCGGAACTAGGATTAATTTCGTACTGTTGACACAGTTTGGTCGCTTCTGGATGATCTACTGCCAGCGTCTCAATGATAATGTCTGACTTGCTATGTTCAGATTCATTCAAAGCCAAATGTTGACTAGTCCGATGAGAAAACCATTTACCAGCACTTAACTGAAAAAACTCTTCAATATTCATGAATGAAATTACCCTGCATCAAAATGCTAAAATTCCCACTTAATTATTAAAAGGTAGCAGGAGGATCTAATATTATTAAGCTTGATTGCCTATTTCCTCAAGCTTCTTGAGGCCAATTCTGGCTGCCTCAGCAACGTTGAAATGATTGTCTTTTTCTAAGTATTTTAAAGCTGAGACACTCTTGGGAGTGGGAAGATTACCCAAAGCTTCTGCCAAACGTTGTCTGACTAACCAATCATCTGATTGGGCAAAGCGTAGAATCTGATCGACAGACTCAATATCTTTAATTTCTCCGAGCGCAGAAATTGCAGCTTGTTGCAACACTACTTCTTTGCTATCTAATGCCTGAAGAAGAATTTGACGGGCACGGGGGTCTTTAATGTTACCAAGAGAGACGGCTGCACTAAAGCGTACTAGCCAATCAGTATCTTCATAAAACGCCCGTGAAAGCACTTCAAAGGCTCTAGCATCGCCCAAATATCCTAAAGCACCAGCAGCATCAGCGCGGATGCCATAATCGGGGTCATTTTCGAGAATTCTGACCAAAATTGAATAACATTCTGGCGTTGGCTTGATTCCAAGGGCAAATATTGCCATCGATCGCAATTGCAAAGATTCGTCGTCTAGTACCTTTTTAATTAAAGGGACTGCCTCTTCAGGAGAAACATGACGCAGATTAGCAAGAGCTACCATGCGATCGCGTAAGTTCGGACTTTCTAACTGAGTAGAAATTTCTTGTAAGCTGAGAGCTGTCATGTAGTTCAAAGCATTTTCTTTACTTATCTTAATTTACCCGATCCTTTCATCAGGCTGTCACCATAGTGAAGTAGGAGTTTGGCGACTTTACAAAATGACTCAATTATGAGTGAAAAATAAATAAATGTTACTTTCCGCTAGATTGTGTGTTGAACTTAGCAGTTAGACTTAACACTTAGATATACCTGAAGTATGAAGAGAATGATTGGATAGCAGACGTAGGTTAGGGGTGTGACTGTTAAATACAGCATCAAACCTTTAGGAGAATCACAATGGTTCAACTTAGCGAACGTCCCGGTACCAAAAAAATCACAAACTTGCAGGATAAGTTCATCTATGAGCTTGGTGGTATATACGATGCTGAACACCGCTTTTTGGAAGCACAGCAATTAATGTGGCAGTGTAGCCAACATAGCCAGTTGAAGTCCTTGCTCGAAACCCATATTGGCGAAACCGAGCAGCAAATTAGGAATTTAGAGCAGGTATTCAGCACCTTGGGACAGCAACCGCAGCGCGTTACTTGTGATGCGGCGGCTGGTCTGATTAGTGATGGTCAAAAATTAACACTACTGTCTGCTGATAATCCTCAAATTGTGGATTTAGGGCTAGCAGGCGGACAGGCCAAGGTAGAACAGTTGGAAATTGCCGCCTATCGTGCTTTGATTAGAGGTGCCGAGCAGATGGGGCAGAACGAAGTAGTGCAGCTGCTACAGCAAAACTTGCAGCAGGAAGAGCAGACAGCTAAAAAGATTGAGCAGCATCTGCCACAGTTACTTAAAGAGGCAAAGTCGGCTGAAGGTTCAAATGCTAATAGGTCTCGTTAATCTTGTGTAAACTACTGGTGTAGTGGACTAAAAAACAAGCGAGGCAACTATAGGTCTCGCTTGTTTTTTGGTTTGTACGATACCTTTTCTGCGGAACGCTAACCACTAACGCACTTTCCAAGCAATTTTAAGAATATATTTAGCAATATTCTGCTTTTTCTTGAACCCGACTATTTGTAGAAGTCTGGTTGAAACTATATATTTAGACTAGGTTTCACAACGGAGAGGGGGGGATTCGAACCCCCGTTAAGTTTCCCTAAACAGACTTTCCAGGTCTGCGCCTTAAACCACTCGGCCACCTCTCCAGGTGCCACAAGTTACGATCATACTATAGAATCCCAGAAAATGCAAAGATAAAGAAAGATATTCTTAGATTGAATCTGAAAGTCCTAATTCCACAACGCAAATCCAGATGTCCCGTATATACACAATTAAAGTTCGCGATCGCGCCACTGGCAAAACACACACCCTACAAGTGCCAGAAGACCGCTATATCCTGCACACTGCCGAAAAACAAGGTGTTGAACTACCGTTTTCCTGTCGCAACGGAGCTTGCACCGCTTGTGCTGTGAGGGTATTGTCGGGAGAAATTTATCAACCAGAGGCGATCGGATTGTCGCCAGATTTACGTCAGCAAGGTTATGCCCTATTGTGTGTGAGTTATCCCCGTTCTGACTTGGAAGTAGAGACACAAGACGAAGATGAAGTCTACGAACTCCAGTTTGGACGCTATTTTGCTAGGGGGAAAGTTAAAGCGGGTTTACCGTTAGATGAGGAATAAACAATTGAAGAAGGCAGGAGCCAGGGGGCAGGCGGCAGGGAGCAGGTGGTCACTGAGCGTAGCCGAAGTAGAGCAGGGAGCAGGGGGCAAGAGGTTCTGCTCTCTAGGCGCAGCAGCGACCATAGGAGAATTTGTGAAGGTTTGGAGTATTGGTAACTGGGTACGAAAAATAACTATTTTGGTTTGCTTATTGCTCTTGGTAAGTTGCCAAAGCAAAAACCAGTTGCCAAATAATCAGGCTCAGGTGAAAGTAGCGCGGGTAGTTAGTGGGCAAAGTTTGGAAGTGTTAGGAATGGCTGAACAACCGAATTTGATTTCTCAAGTGCGGTTAGTTGGCGTTGATGCACCAGATTTGCGACAGAGACCTTGGGGAGAAGCAGCAAAAGAACAGTTAGAAAATCTTATTGGTGGTGCAGAAGAATTGGTCGAACTGGAGTTTGATTTAGAAGCAAAAGATAAAATCGGGCGAACTCTAGCTTATGTATGGAAAAATAAGGTGTTGTTGAATGAAGAATTAGTGAAACAAGGGAATGCAATGTTTGTTGGGCGATCGCCTAACCACAAATATGACCAGCGTTTAGAACGTGCCCAACAATGGGCTAGACTCATGGGTCAAGGAATCTGGAACCCAGAAAAACCCATGCGCCTCACTCCCGCCGAGTTTCGCCGCCAAAATCTTTAATTAGTGCTGGGTTACTGAGTGCTGTTAGCGGTAGCGGGGCGTTTAGCTCGTGCTGAGGGTGAGAGTGGGGGAGTGAGTAAGTGAAGAAGTAATCAATGACAAATGACAAATGACCAATAACAAATGACAAATATACAAATTTTTCTAGATATTGCTACAGAAGCAGCCTTAGCTGCTGGTGCTATTTTGCAAGGTTACTTGGGTAAGTTAGAAGACGCAATTACTGAAAAAGGTCGCCCTGGTGATTTAGTTACGGCTGCTGATAAAGCCTCAGAAGAGTTAATTTTAGAAATTTTGCGTCGCCATTTTCCCCAGCACTCTATCCTCGCTGAAGAATCAGGCAAATTAGGTAATCAAGAAAATGAATACCTCTGGGCAATAGATCCTCTCGATGGCACAACCAACTACGCCCATCAATACCCGTTTTTTGCAGTTTCTATTGGGCTGTTAATTAATAGCGTTCCAGAAGTGGGTGTAATTTATGACCCCTTCCACAATGAGCTATTCAGTGCGGCTACTGGCTTAGGAGCAACGCGAAATCGTCGTCCCATCAATGTTTCGGCAACATCTGAACTGAGTAAAAGCCTACTAGTAACTGGATTTGCCTACGATCGCCGTGAAACCTCTGATAACAACTACGCAGAATTTAGTCACCTTACCCACCTTACGCAAGGGGTTAGACGTAGCGGTTCAGCATCGCTAGATTTGGCTTATGTTGCTTGTGGGCGTGTCGATGGTTACTGGGAACGAGGGCTTTCTCCTTGGGATATTGCCGCCGGGATAATTTTGTTACAAGAAGCCGGGGGCAAAGTCACTGCATACAATGGCACTCCTGTCAAAATTGAGTCAGGTAGAATTCTGGCCACAAATGGTTATATTCACGACTCCCTAAGTAACGAACTGTTACAGGTTCCGCCACTATCAGCCTGGGTATAGCACGTGGGGGGTGGGGGCTTTCTCTTCGACTTTGGGTAAACTAAAAGGAATCTAACTGCTCCTTTGGTGCAAAAAGTCTATATGTCTTTCAAAATAGATCGTGGATTATTTAAATATGATTTCATAGATCATCACGCAATATTGTGCGTTCCAGTTGATGCGGATGTCAAAGAGATTCGGAAACGCTATCTCCAAATTGCCCGCCGCTTACACCCGGATAGTAGGTTTACTGAAAGTGATGAACAAAAACAGCTAGGAAACGAATTGTTATCAAAGTTGGTTAACCCAGCTTACGAAAAACTTGCTGGTGATCGCACTCGCACGGAATATATTTTAATTTTGTCGCAAATCGGCAAGCGCTTGTTACAAGAGTCTGCTTCGTTAACTCTCACCACCGATTTGGCTAAAGAGTTAGCTAAGTCGCCTAATTTCGATCATGTCTATAAAAGTGCGATCGCTAAACTAGCTCAAAGCCAATATGATTCTTTAGACCAAGTGCAGCAAGTCCTTGCCCAAATTAGTGAGTTGAATTTAGTCTATTTAATGCGGAGTGCAAGCAAAACATCCGCCGCGCCGCCGCCACCTGCTCAACCTAAAGTTCAATCAGTTACACCTCAACCAAGTACACCAAAAAATACACTTCCAGAACCAGCACCAGCGCCACCAAAAGAAGACACGGTTGTAGAACAGTATGTTCGTCGCGCTCAATCTTTGATTGACAAAAACCAATTTGCCCAAGCCAAAGTAGAGTTGCAAGATGCCCTGAAGCTAGAACCTAAAAATAGTCGCTGTCATAGCTTGATTGCAATGGTGTATTTGAGGCAAAACCAGCTAAAAATGGCAAAAATCCACTTTGAAAACGCTTTAAAGCTAGATCCCAGTGACGAAACGGCTCTGCAATGGAAACCTAAAATAGATAAGGCATTAGCACAACACCCTAGCGATCATAAGGTGACTTCATCCGCCAATAATGGAGATAAGCAACCAGATAAATCTGGTAGTGGTGGTTTGTTCGGTGGTTTGTTTGGTGGGAAGAAAAAATAATGGTGTATCAGCCAGCATCGGGTGCCAGGGATTTATTGCCCTTGGATGTGGAGAAAAAACGCTGGATTGAAGATCGGTTACAGCAGGTGTTTCATCGTTGGGGATATCACAGGATTATCACCTCAACTTTAGAGCGTATGGATACCTTGATGGCAGGGGAAGCAATTCAGCGCCAGATGGTGATTCAACTACAAAATGGCGAAGATGATGAATTAGGGCTACGTCCAGAATTAACAGCATCCATTGCTCGTACTGTTGTCACTCGCATGGCAAATGCAACTTATCCGCAACGGTTGTACTACAACGCCAATGTGTTTCGCCGCACGTGGGAAAGTAGGCATAATCGCCAGCAAGAGTTTTATCAAGCTGGGGTGGAGTTGTTAGGTGCTGGCGGATTGCTGGCGAATGCGGAAGTACTGCTGCTAGTCGCGGATTGTTTAGCAGCATTGGGTTTGCGACAATGGCACTTAATTTTAGGTGAAGCGGGAATTACGCGATCGCTCCTGAGTGCATTTCCGGCTAATTTACAGGATAAAGTTCGCAGTGCGATCGCTCATCTCGACCGCATTACCATAGATACTTTACCCTTGAGTGACAAACTACGCGATCGCGCCCAAATCATCATGGATTTGCGTGGCCCAAGTGCAGACGTGTTGCAAAAAGTAAGTAGCCTGGATCTAGATGAGGAACAGCGAGAAGCAGTAAATAACCTCAAATCCCTAGTAGAATTACTAGAATCAGAGAAAGAATTTCCGTTAATCCTTGATCTGAGCCTCATTCAGACCATAGATTACTACACTGGTATTGTCTTTGAAGTTGTTAATGATACCGAATCCCAAGCCAGAGTTTTAGGGCGGGGTGGTCGCTATGACCAACTTTTGGGGCTATATCATCCCCAAGGAGAAAACATCCCCGGAATTGGTTTTGGACTCAGCATCGAAGATTTATACCAAGTTTTGTTGTCTACTCAGCAATTACCACAAGTAACTCCAGCGAGTGACTGGTTGGTAGTACCAGAGACGGCTAGTGCTAACGCCTTTGCCTTTGCCTACGCGCAAAAACTCAGAGATTCTACTGATTTGGTGCGGGTAGAAATTGATTTGGGGGGAAGGGATGCAGAGGCTATTCGCCAATATGCACGCGATCGCAGCATAGCCCAAATTGCTTGGATCAAAGCTGATGGTTCGCCAAAAATTGAATCATTGCGTTAAGTAAGTTGGGAATTGGGCATTGGGAATTGGCTATGGGGCATGGGGCATAGAGAAGAGACAAGGAAGAGACTTGTTCAATAATTTTCCCTTGTCCTCCTTGTCCCCTTCGTCTCCTAATCCTTTCCTGCTCCCTACTCCCCTGCCTCCCCTGCTAGGCTAGAAATAGCCGATACAGAAAAGAGGGAATCGAGAACATGCCGCACACAATTGTTACAGAAGTCTGTGAAGGCGTAGCTGACTGCGTAGATGCCTGTCCAGTAGCTTGTATCCATGATGGCCCAGGCAAAAATGCCAAGGGAACAGATTGGTACTGGATTGACTTTGCCACTTGCATCGACTGTGGTATATGTCTCCAAGTTTGCCCAGTAGAAGGGGCGATTCTGGCAGAAGAACGACCGGAGTTGCAAAAAACTCCGTAATAGTCCATAGTCAACAGTCAATAGTTATTTTTTGACTTGACTGTTGACTGAAGAGGCAAGGGAGCAGAGGGAAGGGGGCAGGGAAAAGATACTGGAAATATACTGATACAAGGGTTTCAGAGCAAATAAATTTATTTATTCTCAAAAGTAAAAATATTTATTTTGAGCGGAAAGTGCCACAAAAAATAATACGTCCTTGCCTCAAACCCATAAATTAAATTTATGGGTTTATCCCACTGTTCCCCACTCTCTGCCCCTTTTACTCTTTTTGACCAATGACAAACTACAAATGACAAATGACAGATGACAAATGACTATTTACTAGATGTTCAAAATGTCCATGCTGGATACATCAAAGATGTAGATATCCTACAAGGTGTGAATTTCCTGGTTGCCCCAGGAGAATTGGTAACAGTGATTGGCCCCAATGGTGCTGGTAAATCTACTTTGGCAAAAGCAATTTTTGGGCTTTTGATCCCCCACACAGGCACAATTACCTTCAAAGGTGAAAATATCGTGGGGCTAAAGTCCAATGAAATTGTTCAACGAGGAATGTGCTACGTACCGCAAATCGCCAATGTTTTCCCCTCTCTCAGTGTTGAAGAGAACTTGGAGATGGGTGCTTTTGTACTTAATGTTCCTCTGAAACCAATTAAAGATAAAATATTTACCATGTTCCCCAAACTGAGCGATCGCCGTCGTCAACGGGCTGGTACTCTCTCTGGAGGAGAACGCCAGATGCTAGCGATGGGCAAAGCTTTGATGTTGGAACCTAGTTTGCTGATTTTGGATGAACCATCTGCTGCTTTATCCCCGATCTTAGTGACACAAGTATTTGAGCAGATTAAACAAATTAATCAGGCGGGAACTGCGATCGTATTAGTAGAACAAAATGCCCGTAAAGCCTTAGAGATGGCTGATCGCGGCTATGTACTGGAGTCTGGACGCGATGCTATCTCGGGCCTTGGTCAAGAACTGTTGAACGATCCTAAAGTGGGTGAACTATATCTGGGAGCAGGTAAAAGACATTAACCATCTTTAATCACTCTTGCCCCCATTCAACATAACACCACTTTAAATAAGGAAACTTCACGAGCCGATAGCGATGTCGAAGGCGTTCTGCGCCTACGCTATCTATAAACTAGTACAAAAGCTATAACAATTCCTGCCACTGCCGCGACCGTCGTTTTCGATGCTCAAAGAATTCTCCCCAATAATCCTTGCGTTTCTAATCACATCTACAGCAAGTAAAAAGGGAAAACAGGACATTCATTCAGGAAAAATTATAAAAATGCAAATTAACCGGATTTGCCAGAACCCAATTGAACAAGAGGGCGTACTAAACTTCCTATATATAAAGCTTTGCATCAGTTTTTGATATAATTCTGAGTCAAAATAACGACTCCAAAGCCGCTCTAGAGGGAATCTGGGGCGTTTTTTATGGTATAAAAACGCCTATGTTTACCCTAATCAAAATTGATTGAGTGCTTTTGGCAATTTGGCATCCAAAATTTTTATGTTCCAGTTTTAATTGATATATCAGCAGGGTTACTGGGACATTGAGAAACTTCTACAAGGGATCGATTCCCGTCTCAAAAATCCCACCCAATGGCCAGTTGTTGACGCTCACGCTCTGTAAACTACCTTAAATGGTGGATGCAGTAAACAAGCAGAGCAAGCGTCACCGCTTCATCACAACTGGCTAGAAATCAAACAGAAAACACATAGTTCGTTAAGGGTTGCTCTCCTAGCTCATCCATTCTTTTTATGGCATTGCGTAGAGGAGGAGCATTAGGTTCCATTAAGCAAGCGTAAGTAGGTCGGCGAAATTAAAGCTAACTGGCTAAGGCTGTCATTTGTCCTTTGTCCTTTGTCCTTTGCCATTGTTCATTAGTAAGGGTTTTAAGTATATTTACGTTTCGTAACATACTTATTTTTTTTAACGCTAACTTAATAAATAACTAAAGATATCTGGCAATAATCAAGCTAGAAGTTTTAAGAATTTATAATTGACAATTTTGCACAAATACTGCCCGAGAGAAATCAGTTTTTTTCGTCTAATTAATCAGTTTTTCTAGTCTTAATAAAGACATATTAAGTCAAAGATAAACTGATTCAGATTTTCTGAAAAAATAAAAATTAATTTTTAGCTAGATATAACTCTGTGCTAAAATTTAAAACATTCAAAATCCCAAAGCTTTCAAATTAAGTTTGACAGGATGTCGTTTGACTATAAGAGCGGCTCAACTGACAATTATGGAGGATATTGCACCGAATAAGCCGTTATTGTAGAGGGAACACCAAATGAAAAAAATGATTAAAGTCATATTGTTAGGCATAGCAATCTTCACCTTTGCCTTCAGTAGCCCAGCTTTGGCAGCAGATGCCGTTAGTGGAGCTAAAGTATTTAGTGCTAATTGTGCTTCTTGTCATGCGGGAGGTAAGAATCTGGTTCAAGCAGCAAAAAACCTGAAGAAGGAAGCTTTGGAAAAGTATGGTTTGTACTCAGCAGAGGCAATTATTGCCCAAGTTACAAATGGTAAAAATGCTATGCCTGCCTTCGGCAAACGTTTGAAAGCTGACCAAATTGAAAATGTAGCTGCTTACGTGCTTTCACAAGCAGATAAGGACTGGAAGTAGATTAATATCTAATACCATTTCTGTATGAAGATGCGCTTAGAAGACTGATGTAAAACTACAGATTACAGGAGCAATTTATAAATTGCTCCTACGTGAATAAAGTGCAGTCTCATAGAGAATTGGTATAACTTCAAAAATTAACAATTAGCGGGACAAAAAGCCCCGCTAATTTTAGGTTTGCCAAAATTGTCAAATAGGATGCTTATACCAATTTTGGATTAATAGTCTTGATAAAAAGACTGTTCCAAGAACATTAAACACTATTACCTATCCTAATTTGGTACTATGAGTAATTTATGGCGATTATTTATCAGTGTAATTATTGCTTTTTCTCTCACTTTTTTGACTTTATCCGCATATTCAGCACCCGTTACCATTACCCAAATGACAGCGAGTAAGTTTCTGGAATTAGGTGTAGATAAGATGCGGCGCGGTAATTACCAGGAAGCAATAGAGAGTTTTAATCAGGCAATTGAAGTTGAGAAAAATTTTGCTGTAGCTTACAGCGATCGCTGTCTTGCTTATCTTCAATTACAAGATTACCATCAAGCTGTTACAGATTGTACCCAAGCAATTAATTTTGCACCTGATGACTTTGAGCCTTATCTGAACAGGGGTTTGGCACTTTACAGAGAAGGAGATTATCTCGGTGCCATCGTTGATTATAATCGAGCGATCGCACTTAAACCCTACGATTTTCGAGCTTACTACAACCGAGGACTAGCCTTTGCAGGGGATGGGAAAGACTCGGAGGCAATTCTTGACTTTAATTTAGCTTTAACTCAAATTCCCCGAATTACTAGCTTACTGCTTGCAGATATCTACAATGACCGAGGTTTGGCGCATTTTGTCTTACAAGATATCCAAGCTGCGATGTTCGACTTTAATCTAGCAATTCGTCTCAACGCTAACGATTATAGAGCGTATTTTAACCGGGGTTGTGCTTGCGGCCGGAATGGAGATGACTTTGGTGCAGTGCGTGATTTTTCCCAAGTCATCAGACTTAACCCCAGTAATGCCCAAGCTTACGTTAATCGGGGAGTAGCTCGTTATCGCTTAGGATATCATTTAGGAGCGATGTCTGATTTACAAAAAGCATCTGAGTACTTTGACAACCAAGGAAAGAGAGTTGCTTACGAAAAAACTTTAGATTTACTGAATAATTTGCGACAACAAATTTCGTCTGTAACGGAAATCGCTCTTTTGTAAGACTGTAAGAACTATACAGGGTATCCACCAGCTTGAAAAATTTGTTCGGCGGTTAAGTTTAACTCTGGGAAAGTGGGTGAGATAATGCGTTCCCCGGAGGGGTTGCCGCAGGCATCGCTACCTCGAAACTGGCTGACTTGATATTCTCCCTCAATTAAAGTGTAGAGCGAGACAGTTGCTTGTTTGGGATTGCCAATAAATCGCCTACCGCCTAAAGCCGCATAGTCTACAATCCAATATTCTGGGATGCCTATAGCTTCATAGTCAGCAGCTTTTTTTAAATAATCATCACGCCAATTGCTACTTACCACCTCAATTACTAAGGGTATTGATTGCGCTTGGCTGACAGTAGATTCTTTTTTCCACAGAGGTTCATTTACCAAATTAGGGCGATTTAATATCAGCACATCTGGTGAGTAAGCAGATTCATTTTCAAGCGGTTTGACTAATGCTGTTTTGGGTATGAAGTAGGGGAGATTTAAACGAATACACTCTCTAGTAATTTCAAAAGCTAAAAATCCAACTACCTCTTCATGGTCGCCTGTCGGTTGCGGCATTTCAACTACTACTCCATCATGCAATTCATAACGTTTTCCGGTGTTGTCGGGATATTTAGCAACGAAATCATCGAATGTAACTAGTTTGCGTAAGGCTTGAATCATAAATTATTGCTTTTTATTCTGTTTATGAAGCGTCCAGTTTTATTAATGCTAACGTAATTCATAATTAGTACGTAATAGCAAATTATATAGTAATACTGACTCATCTTTGAACAACAATATTCCCAATTGTTTAGGAAAGTTGGGAATCGAAATCTGTGGAAATATGACAGCGTGTCTTTTGACACGATTTTACTTTTACAGCAAGAATATTACGTAGTGACTGTTTTTACTTGGTGTGAAAGAGAACGTGAAAAAAGATTTTTTGTTGCTAACAGTTGCTTTACCGGGTTTACTGATAGCATTTCCTAGCTTTGCTGCTGAGAGTGAAATTGAGCAGAGAAATACTGATAAATCAACCGAAGTTATTTCCGATATTCAGAGTTTGAGTGAAGTTGAGCTACCCGCCACTAATGCCGAATTATTAACTCAACAATCTGCACCGAGTGAAGTTAATCCAGAAACTCAGCCAGATTATACAGATGATGCAGACATTTCCATAGAAGCGATCGCAGAACCAGACAACCTACCTCAATCTACACCAACTTACGTAATTGATAAAGAAGAAATTCAAAAGCAGGGTGCTACAAGTTTAGCGGATATCTTAAAAAGAATGCCTGGTTTTGCAATTAACGATGTAGGTCATGGTGCAGATATTCACACAGGTACATACTATCGCGGAGCCTCAATTAATCAGTCTGTATTTCTAATTAATGGCAGACCAATTAACAATAATGTCAACACTTATCATGGTGGAACTGACTTAAATAGCATTCCTGTAGAGGCGATTGAACGAGTGGAATTATATAGCGGTACAGCTTCCGCTTTGTATGGTTCCTCAGCCTTTGGGGGAGTTGTAAATATCATCACCAAGGAAGGTTATGGTAAACCTCAATTGAGCGCTAGTGCAGAATTTGGCTCATTGAGTTTAAATAATCAACAAGTGACTTATGGTGGTTCATCCAATAATGTTAAATATAACTTTAGTTTTGAAAGATTTTTTACAGATAACCGTTATCGCGTGCCTGTAGGTGCAGCAAATCGTGATGAACAGGGATTTTTATCAAATGCAGATACAGCTACAAGTACCTACTTCGGTAGCATTGGACTAGATTTAGATAAAAAAAATTCATTGAATTTAGATGTTACTGCACTCAGCAGTCGTCGCGGCTTAATTTATTTTGGTTTTCCTCTACAAAGAGATAGATTAGACCACGATGGTTTAAATGTTGGCTTATCTTGGAAAACTCGACTAGGTAATGGGGAAAGTTCTAATCTTACAACCTCAATTGGTTATAACCAAGATTATTTCAGCACTTATGGTCCTACAGGAGTATTTTACCGTACAGGAACTTTAGATACACAACAACTTACAGCTAGGGTAGACCATGAGTGGAAAGTTACTTCCAATAATAAATTGCGCTGGGGATTAGATTTGAAAAACACCGATTTAAACGGTGATGTTTTTAGTACAAATCCTAGTAGGATTGCCACTAATGAAACTGAAGATAGGAGTTTGTTTAATACAGCTTTATTTGCTGTTGATACTTGGAATATTAGCGATAACTTTCTGATAGATTTAGGGCTAAGGCAAAGTTTTGACAGCCAGTTTGGAAATTATCTCAACCCTAGTGTTGGGTTACGTTATGCCGTCACACCAATAGTAGCAGTGCGTGGAAGTTGGGCAGGGGCACAACGCAATCCTGGGTTAGATCAGTTGTATGTTTATGATACAGTTCATGGTTGGGAACCAAACCCTGATTTAAGACCGGAAACTGGCTCAACTTGGAGTGCGGGAGTAGATGTCAATTTTTCTCAAAATCTGATTGGACAATTTACTTACTTTGGTAGTAGTATAGGCGATCGCTTGGGAGTCATCGCCGGCAGATGGGAAAACATTGGACTAGTAGATACCAATGGTTTAGAGGTTGCATTGCAATTAAGAATTGCGGCTGGCTGGTCAACTTTCCTCAACTACACTTATACAGATGCTCAAATAAAAACAGGCTCAGAGAGAGGTTTACAGTTAGGTTTGATTCCCTACTCTGTACTGCAAACTGGCGTGGGTTATCAAAATTCAGGTTGGCAGGCTAATTTGTATGTTACCTACAACAGTGGCACTCGCAGAGCCTTCTTTACAAACCCTGGTGACACGATTACAGATTTTTCACCTTCTTTCGTAAATTTAGATTTGAGCGGTCGTATACCTGTAACTAGCAATATAGGATTGACAGTTTATTTAGAAAATCTCCTCGGTGAGCAATATGAGCGAGTTAATCGCATTTATAGCCCTGGATTTACTTTTCGTGTGGGTTTAAGCGCCAATTTTTAGGTGTCTGCTTTTCTCTCTGCGTTCTCTGTGACTCTGCGGTTTAAAAGTTATTTATTGAACCACGGAGGCAAGGCAGCGCGGTCTTCTCCCAAAGGGAGAGGCTAGCGCCAAGGGGGTTTCCTCCATGAGCGACTGCCGCGCAGAGAACACAGAAAAAAGACGAGTTTTTTGGTAGCACCACTATGCAACATCGTGCGTTAGGCTAAAGCCGTAATGCACCCTATTTAAGATTTACTTTTAATCTAAAATCTAAAATTACGATGAGAGCTAGAATTGACAATCAAATACTTTTTATCCACCACGAAGATTTACCAGAGTTTAAGAAAGGTGGTTCGGTGGTGCGGAATTCTTATTTTTGGGCGTTACGTTCAATTGCCGCTCATGCTTCGCGTTATCGTGATTGGGAATACGAACAGGAGGTTTGGCTAGCACTTTCAAGAATGCTTTTATCTTTTGCTGAATCTGGGTATTTGGGTCTTAGAGAAACCTTACTGGAGTTTCCTTTCTCTCAGGGAGAAATTCCTAGTTTGCTGCGAGATGTCTCTACTTTTGAATAAACCAAATGAACTTTTGCGAAAGCATTTAAGTATTTTAAAAAAGCAATTAGATATTTTTGAGAAAGTAAACAGCAAATATGCTTGATAATTAAAAATTGCGGCTGCAAACGATACATTACCAAAATAATCCTTGAACTTATCGGGCACTCGTAAGAGGTTCAATCCGTCACGAGTAGTCATCATAGACAAACCCTAGTTAATAGTAGGGTTAGTTTTGACAAAACTATTAACATACAGCAGCTAGTGTAGGAAAGCAACGTGAAAATAGCGATTATTACTAAAACATTAATTACATCTATCGGTTTGTTAGCTTTATTTGCTCCAAGTCAAGCATCGGCTCAACTTATACCGCAACCTTGGGTTTCAGTTGGTGGAAAAGATGGTGATGTAACTTATGCTATAGGCGCTAGAGCTTTAAATTTTGGGGTTGAGGTCGGAACTGGCCCTGATGGCGCTACGGGAGTAGATGTTTTGAAATTTATCAGTTTGCCTGTCATTTCACCTTATGTAGGAGTTGGACTTTATTCAGAGGATAAAGGTGTTGCAGTTTCCGGTGGTGTTCAGGTAGGTGCTACTGATAACGTTTTTGTTGGTGCTGGTTACAATTCTATTCGTGGTTTTAACGGGCAACTGGGAATCAGATTTTAACTAATTCGTAGGGGGAATAATTGAAGTTGAGATTAGTTCTCTAACATGAACTGCGGAATCTTGTTGTAATGCTGATGCCGCGATCGCTTCACTCTCAACTATACTTAATCGAGCGATCGCCTGTTTCACTCCAGGTATACTTTGAGGATTGACGCTCAACTCATCCAGCCCTAAACCTAATAAAATTGGTGTTGCTATAGTATCTGCTGCCAATTCTCCACATAATCCTACCGAAATTCCGGCAGCATGAGCAGCTTGGATAGTTTGCTGCACCATTCGCAACACGGCTGGATGTAGCGCATCAACTAAATTTGCCACGCGGGGATTAGTGCGATCGCTAGCCATGACGTACTGACTCAGGTCGTTAGTCCCTATACTAAAGAAGTCTACTTCAGCTGCTAACTGATCTGCGATCGCAACTGCTGACGGAACCTCCACCATAATCCCCACTTTCATCGCGGCATCAAAGGGAATACCACCTTGGTTTAATTCAGCCTGCATTTCACCCAAAATTACCTTAGCTGCACGTACCTCTGTCACAGTGGCAATCATCGGCAACATGATCTTAATTTGGTGTCCTACACTGGCTCTCAAGATTGCCCGTAACTGAGTTTTAAATAAATCCAGATGATCCAAACAAAAACGAATTCCCCGCCAGCCTAAGAAAGGGTTAGCTTCTGGAAACCCGACTCTCAAATAAGGAAGTGGCTTATCACCTCCAACATCTAAAGTACGAATAATTAGGGGACGATTATCTAAAACTTGGGCGATCGCCAGATACACTTCAAGTTGTTCTTCTTCTGTGGGAGCGCTGATTCTATCGAGATAGAGAAACTCTGTGCGGAGTAATCCTACCCCTTCTGCACCGCTAGCCACAGCAACTTGCACATCATTTATACTACCAATATTGGCGAAAACGCTAACTTGCCGACCATCAAGAGTAATTGCTGGCTGGTGTGCCGTTGCTCGTGCTTCCTGTTGGGCAGTTTGCCAAGCCTCTCGCTTTGCCTCCAGTAAATCCAGGATATGTGATTCTGGTTCTACCCAAGCTTTGCCACTTTCACCATCAAGCGCCATGAGTGTACCATCTGCCAAGTGCAACACTTGGGGATCTACTCCCAAAACTGCGGGAATACCCAATGTTCGGGCGATGATGGCGCTGTGGGAAGTGGCGCTCCCAGAAGTTGTACAAATACCTAACACCATTCTCGGATCTAGTCTAGCGGTATCTGAGGGGGTTAAATCAGTCGCTACTAAAATTGCCGGTTCCGAAAGATGCAAGTTAGCAGGGGCATTCCCAGCTAGTAATCGTAGTACCCTTTGCCCTACGTCGACAACATCCTCAACTCGCTCTTGCAGATAAGCATCTTCAAGTGTTCGGTAAGAAGTCACCACCTCATCGACTACGGCTTGCCAAGCTGCTTCAGCATTTATATGGTGTTCTAAAATACGTTGATGAGCCGCTTCTAACAATACTGGATCTTCTAAAAATAGTAATTGAGCATCGAAAATGGCGGCTTCAGCGTCACCAATTTGCAGAGATGCTTGTGAAAAAACTGCTTGGATTTCTTGTCGAGCAGTGTGAATCGCTGCCTGTACTCTTTGCCACTCTGATTCAGGATCGTCTACATGATATTCCGTAATCGTAATATGAGTGGGTTGATAATTAACCACAGGTGCGATCGCTACTCCCCGAGAAGCAGCAATTCCCGAAAGTTCGCCGTGAGTTGCTGGGGTAACTTCATGCTGAAATACTGGTGGAGAATTCAAGGCAACATTATCTTCACCAAAATTATTTGCGAATAACGCCTGTAATGCCACCAGCGCTTCATCTGCATCCGAACCTGTGGCAGTAATCACTAGTTCGTGTCCTTGACGCACTCCTAAAGTGGTGACTTGGTTAATACTGTCACCCCGAACTAGCCCAGTATTTCTAGTTAAATTCTGTACCAGAATTTGGGATTGAAAGCGGGCGACGGTTCCCACAAACTGGGCTGCGGGACGGGCGTGTAATCCTAAGCGATTGCTGACAATTAGCCGGATTTCTTTGACGGGAAATTGTGAATTTCTGGCTTCGATGTTGTCACTAACAACAGACAACGGACTTACACCCAATTGAGTTGCTTTTGCTAGGAGTGCGCCGCGTGCTTCCGCCATGACTTGGTGAATGTTTTTACCAGCCCCCGCCGCAACCACAGCAGCTACTGCACCTTCTACTAAAGGGGCTTCACACAAATACACTTTTTGTTGCTGTGCTTCTGGCAAAAACTCGATGGCCATTTCTGCACTCAGCAAAGCACTACCCAAATCCATCAATACCAAAACACCATCATCAGAGAAAACAGAAGCGATCGCTTCATAAACCTGAATCGGATCTGTACCCAATGGATTTTCAGGATCTTCAATACCTGCTGCAACAGCGATGGAAACTTGGCCCTGAACCATTTGCGCGGCGAGTTCCCGCACACCTAGAGCTAGTTGTTTACTGTGAGAGACGATAACAATTCCGATCGCTGCCATACCGCCAAACTTGTTAAGAGGTTTGCGTTTAGCTCGTTATCCATTCCAATCTCCCATTCCGCACCGCTAAAAACAGCGTTTATCTTGATTACAATTGCAATTCCCCGAAGATATTTCGGTCTTTCCAGCTAGAAATACGAATAAAATAGCCTTCTTTTACAGAAATACGTGGTATCCACTCATAAACACCATCGCTAGCGGTACGGGAAGAAATATTTTGGATAAGTTTGTCTCCATCGTACAGCTTAATCGAGACATCGCTATCAAAATTATCCTGCCACAATATTAAATAGGGCTGATCCTTCTTGGGAAGTACTTTAGCAGTTAGCTGACCAATCAGTATTTTTGGTGGAACCTGATTTTTTGTTGTCTTACGGAATCCCAAATAATGAGGAAGGTTTCGGAACGCAGGATTTTCTTGCGGATTAGAAAGTTGGGGAACAATAATATTTCCGTTCTGGGAATTGAACAAATAAGTTGATCTGCCGCCGTCAACAGTAATGATGTCGCCTTTAACTCCTAATTTACGTAATAAATCGGCTGCCTCATCCAGAGTTGCTTTGTTCACCGTCATAACCAACAATAACTCGTCACCTTTAACACCATCTTTGTCTAGAGTACCGATGACTTGATACTTATTTGCTTGGTTTTGAGCTAAGACTTTTGCTGGATGATCGCTGTATCGGTAAGTGACGATCGCATTTTTGACTCTATTTTGGTTGAGAGGTGCGCCGCTAACCTGGTTGTAATCGGTAATGTATGCCTGCTTATTATCCCAGACTAGAGCTTTGAGACGAATATTACTGTAGTATTTATCTTTTGGTTGTTTGATTGGCCCATAAGGGCTATTACCACCACTGATGACTACACCATTTAATTTAATTGGAAAAGATAATTGAGTACTAGACTCGTATTGCTCAAAAAAAGAACAATTAATTATTGAAAAAACGTTATTTGAGTAAAATTTCTTATATTCTTCTGCAACTTCAGAAAACAAATGTCTTTTGAAAAAAGGACTGTAATATTTACTTTCTCCCTGATAATATTTACCCTCATTTATACCCATATTATCTACTTCTCCGATAATTTGGTCTATGTGTATTTTGCGGAGATTGATAACTTGTAAATAGGCTTCATTCCCATTGGGTAATTCTTTTTTATATAAAGCCGCTCCGTCTATAGCATGGAGAGCCTGGTAAGAAGATAAAGGGTTGAAAGTTTGGGCAATCCAAAAGCTACTCAGAATTGGCAGCAAAAAAAGCAATAAATTGATTACAACATTCATGAGTATTTGATTGATTTATAGCAATTCTAAATCATTCGTTAAAAATTAAAATTATATCCCCGCCTTCTTGAAGAAGTCGGGGATCTGGAGATCATTTATGATTGCTATAGGACTTATACATTGACAGTAAAAACCAAGTATAGATGATTTGAAAAACCAGATCCATCAGGGATCTTAACCGAACTGTATTTTAAATGCTTTTGCGATCGCTCTCAAAATCTCAACGTTGAGCCTCTGAACTCGGAACTCCGACCTTTTTGCTCGAACGTTGAGCCTTTGAACTCGGAACTCCGACCTTTTTGCTTGAACGTTGAGCCTCTGAACTCGGAACTTCGACCTTTTTGCTTGAACGTTGAGCCTTTGAACTCGGAACTCCGACCTTTTTGCTCGAACGTTGAGCCTCTGAACTTGGAACTCCGACCTTTTTGCTCGAACGTTGAGCCTTTGAACTCGGAACTCCGACCTTTTTGCTCGAACGTTCAAGCTTTGAGCTTTAAACTTGCACTTCAACAGTGCAATTGATGAGTTATTTCCTACGGTGCTACCTGTTGAGACTTGACTTTCCGATTTTTACGAGAAAACCGTTGCCCCATTTCTTCAACCATTGTATCTAAACCTGTCCCCTGACCACTGGCTTTAGCATAGTTATATACTTGCAACGCGGCTGCATAAGCTTCGCTGCCTACTGCCAAGGATGTATCATCTACCAAATCTTGCAATTGTGTCAACGAGAGCAATAGTGGATACAACGCTTCAAATAACTGGACATCTTTCCGCATCTCATCTATGTCAAACGATCGCGGTAAGAACTCTGGATTTTGCGTCGCTACTTCTAATGCTTTGCTTACAAACGCCCGACTTTTATCTCCCATCTTGGGTAAAGCTTTGCGATCATCTGCACTCAAATCAACTAAAAATGGTAGGTTTTCTTTAATCGTAGCGATCGCTTGGAACACAGCATCTCTCTGTGTTTGTGCCAGTGTTGCACTAATTGAGGTCGTAGACATAAGAATAACTCTCCAGTATGTTTCTTTAATCTAGAGTGCCCAGCTATACAAATTAAATTTCAATATGATATTGCTATCTTGTCCGAACCGCGCGATCGCATACTATATTTATCGAGGAAGGCAGGAGGCAGAGGGCAGGAGGCAGGAGGAAAACTGCCCGACGCTCCCAGACTTGCTTGCCGCCGGCGCTATCTGTTTCCTGCCGCGACCATAGGGAGCAAGGGTTTAAGACACCTACTGATTTACTCCTTCTGCCTCCTGCCTCCTGCCTCCTGCCTCCTTCAATTCCACCATTGTGTACTAAGTTGATGAAGCACTTAAAAAACATCCGTTGTAGTATAGCTCTGGTTTTGTAATACTAGTGGTATAAGAGATGATGGCTCAATTTGAATACAGCACTCTCGCCCATCCACAGGATATCCAGCAGTTGGAACATATCCTTGAACAGTGTTTCATCAGCGCCCTTGGTGGTGAGGAAGCTTACATCAACATGATTGGCGTAGAAAATTTCCGTATTATTCAGAGATTAGAGCAAGTAGCTGGTGGATTAGCAACTCTCGACATGGGTCAGTGGTGGGGTGGTCAACGTGTACCAATGACAGGAATTGCCGTAGTGGGCATTGCTCCAGAATATCGGGGTTCGGGAGCTGCGATCGCTCTTATGCAGCACACCCTCAAAGAACTTTACGATAGAGGTATAGCAATTTCCGCTCTTTATCCAGAAATTCAAGGCTTGTACCGAAAAGTAGGTTATGAGCAGGGGGGTAGCTGGTGTATTTGGGAAGTTGCTACCCAGAGTATCCAAGTACGGGAGCAACCCCTACCTTTGGAATTAGTAGCAAGCATCGATCATGAAGTCTTTCATGAGCTATATCAGCAGCAGGCGAGACAAACGCATGGATATTTAGATCGACATCCAGCAATCTGGGAACGAATAATTCAACCAAATGAGAAGGAAATAGTCTATACCTATTTGATTGGTACTAAAGACCAACCCCAAGGCTACATCATCTTTACTCAAGAGCGAACAGAGAATGCTAGAATCCTCATCGTGAAAGATTGGGTACTGACTACAGTTGCTGCTGCACAAACTTTCTGGTCTTTTCTAGCAAGTCATCGCTCTCAAATTCAACAGGTGCGATGGAAGAGTTCTGCAATTGATTCCCTGACATTGCTGCTACCAGAGCAAACTGCCAAGATTAAGACTACAAGTCGTTGGTTGCTGCGGATAATAGATGCAGTCAAGGCGCTGGAATTGCGTGGTTATCCACCGGGAATCCAAGCCGAATTGCACTTAGAAATTCAAGATAATTTGCTAACTGAGAATAATGGTAAATTTATTCTTTCTGTCGCTAACGGACGTGGTGAAGTCACAAAAGGTGGAAAGGGTGAATTGCAGCTAGATATCCGGGAATTAGCGCCATTGTATACAAGCTTGTTTACCCCCTACCATTTGCAAATAGCAGGAAAACTGAATGGTGCAGAAACGGCTATTTTAGCCGCTACGCAAATATTTGCAGGTGCTTCGCCTTGGATGGCTGATTTCTTTTAAAGAATTGGGCATTGGGAACTTGTACTGAGCGAAGCCGAAGTATTGGGAATGGGGAATTGGGAAGGGGGCATTGGGCATTGGTTATTAATTCATCTCCTCATCTCCTTCACTCCCTCACTCCCTCACCTGACTTACTTAAACAGACAAGGGGCTTAAGCTCCTTGTCTTAAACCCCTTGTTAAAAGTAGTTTTCGTTGGTGTTGAATTTTGTTCCTCAATCTAACCTAAACCTATTAAAAAGAAAGGTTTATGATTTCTCTTTGATTAAGGTAATAGAAAATGGCTAGTTAGCTCAAGAAATTTGGAGTACCACTACCACCATTCTTACCAACAGCAGGAATTTCTAATAGACTATCTGTAGCTTTGCCACTACCGTCATTGATAACGGATGTAGAGCTACCTGATGGATGTCCATTGGGGACGAACAGTTGCGGGTGGTCAAAAGGCGCTTTTTCATACCGAACTCGCTCATCAGTCAGACCCTTTAAAAAGGCGACTAATTGCTGTTTTTCTTCCGGTGAAAGACCCAGTGGGGGAAGAAGCCCCAAGTTACCACCCTGATTGTAAAAATCAATCACTTGCTCTAAGGTTGCATGACCTCCATTGTGGAAGTAGGGAGCAGTGAGTTCCACATTGCGAAGTCCAGGTGCTTTGAAGGCTCCGTCTGCAAATACAAATTCAGTAGGATTCAACGGTGGATTGAAGGTGGGAGGGTTTTCGCCAAGGAGAAGCTGAAATTTCCCTAACTGAGCCAATCGTGCTTCTGAAAGCGGATTACCGAAAGCGTCCTTACTACCTAAACTAGGATCTTCTGTAGTAGGTGTGACACCGATATTGAAGAAGCCAGTGTCTTCAGGGGAGTTTGGCGGGAAGGGCGCACGTTTGATTCGTCCTTCTTTAGCGACATTGCTTGTTGAAGCAGCTGTCAATTCCGATCCAACGTGACAAGCAATACAGAAAGCTTTGCCCTCGAACAGTTGTTTCCCTTGTTGCTGCTCAGAAGTTAGGGCATTAGTTTTTCCTTCTAAGAAGCGATCGAAGGGCGTATCATTGGCAATGAGTGTAGACTCGTACAACTGAACTGCCAGCCCAAAGAATAGCGAGAAGTTGTACTCCATTAATGTGTACTCATTAGTCTCCAAGGAGCGATCGGGCTTTTTGACAAAAGTCCTTCTACCTTCAGCGTCAACTTGGATGAGTTGATTAGACTTCCACCACTCTGACTTGAAAGCATCTTGAATCAGCTGCCCATAAGTTTTATCTTTGAGTCCGGGTTTGGGCGATCTGCTATCTTTACCTAAAACGCTGTCTTGTGGATGTACTACCTGCTTACCTAGCGGTCTGAGAGGTAATAACTTTTTCGCAAGTTTTCGGGGAAGCTTTTTACCTTTACCAGCGCTGAGGGATCTTCTGTCAATTCGCCCGAACTTATCACCAATCTCTTGAAAAGTTCGACCATCAGCAGACGATTCAAAGGAACTGAGTGGCGGGCCAACCGCTTGGGATGCCAAAGATGCATTCTTCAGACTGACTTTGACAAATTCTAGTTTATTTGGGTTTGCTGCTTTGGCGATCGCAGCATTAGGATCTCTTAAACCGAAAGGATTCACCCCATTAAAGATGTTTTGTGCCCTTCCGTCCCAAAAGTTGCGGAAGTTGAATGCTGAATTAATCACGGTTGGAGTATTACGCGGCTCGACGCGGCGCACATTAACGCCTCCCACGTTAAACACTGGATCTGGCTCGTTTGTTACTTGGTCTTGTGCATTACCAGGTGTGACATCAACAAACTTACTATTGAAAATCCCCTGAGAAGAACTGACATCGTTACTATGGAAGGGAAAATCCCCTGGTTTGAGTTGGTAGTTTGGTAGACCACCAACATTAAAAACCGCATCTGGATTCTCTGTACCATCAGGGTTAATCCGTAAAAGTCCAGGAGCAATCTGATTTTTGGATCTATTGTCGGCCCCAGCATGGAAGTGACAACTAGCACAGGCGGTTACGCCGTCGCTCCCAACCTGCATATCCCAAAAAAGAGTTTTTCCTAACTTTATGGCAGCTACTTTGTCTTTTACGAAGTCTCCAAGATTGTCCGGCTCCGGAACCGATATGGTTTTGAGCGAAGGTAGAGGCGGTGGCGTAACCTGGGCTGAGACAGTATTTCCAGCTATTATTGCTGCCATAATAATGACAGCAATTGTTATAGTCTTTAAAAATCTTGATCTCAGGTAGTTAAGCTTGCCATATTTAAATCTCCACTCTTGGCGCTTTATTTTTGTCACCATAGATTTGAGCAAAAATCGACTTTTTGAGGTCAGTAGTAAGTAAAGGGATAAGCCTGTAATAGAAATTACTAAGCTTAAGAAGGGTATAAACCCATAATGCTTTGTACTAAATTAAAACTGAAACAAATTATACGTTTACGTGGAACCCTGAATTTTAATATTCATGTAAAGTAATTACGCTATTTACAAATTTTCTATGAACAAGAAACGTCATCATTTAGCACTAAAAATAAATTGAGTCAGGTCAATAAGCTGTTCTACATTTTATTTGTTTTTACTAGGCTATTAAGATAGATTATCAATAAAAGATTGTAAAATTTAAACATGCAAATTAGATATGTTTTAACTTCTCATCAGCCCTACTTTGAGTAGGATACTTGAATGTCACTACATCAAAGTTCTGGTCGCTGGCGCTTAGGGCTAGTATTATCGCTATTAACGGTTTTATTGTGGGGAATCCTACCTATTGCTCTGGCAGTAATTCTGCAAGTACTTGATGTCTATACCGTCGTTTGGTTTCGATTTTCGGTATCATTTTTACTACTAGCTGTGTATTTAGGAATACGCGGCAAGTTACCAAAGTTAGAACAACTACGTTCTGCTTCTTGGAAATTATTAGCGATCGCTACACTATTCTTAGGGAGTAATTACTTCTTTTTTACCCAAGGTTTATCACTAACATCACCTGCTAATGCTGAAGTTCTGATTCAATTATCTACCCTTTTATTAGGTTTCGGAGGGTTAGTAATTTTTAAAGAACGTTATCGGCTGTATCAATGGATTGGTGTCAGTGTAATGATTTGTGGTTATGTTTTATTTTTTCGTGAACAACTAACGAATCTAATTACAGCAGATGGCACATATCTACTAGGTAGTGTTTTTATAGCCCTAGGATCAACGTCATGGGCGATTTATGCTTTAGCACAAAAGCAGTTATTACAATCTTTATCTTCTGCCAGCATCATGCTGATTATTTATGGAGGATGTGCTTTATTATTCACTCCTCTAGCCAAAGTAAAATCACTTTTGATACTTGATCCTTTCCATTTAGGAATGTTGCTTTTTTGTGCTTTGAATACTTTAATTGCTTACGGTGCTTTTTCCGAATCGTTAGAACATTGGGAAGCATCACGAGTAAGTGCCGTAATAGCTTTAGCTCCCATTGTGACATTAATATCAGTTGCAGTTGTATCAGTTATTGCACCTAATTGGATACCATCAGAACACTTCAGTTTGGTAGCAATATTGGGAGCAGGTTTAGTAGTTACAGGTTCAGTAGCGATCGCATTAGGGAAAGCTGATTAGTAGTAAGGATTTTCAGGATTTTTACTGTTTTATTTATCTATAGAATCCGTGCAACATTCAAAGCTACAACATAAATACTGAGGCGGAGTATTTTTTATTTGTTATGATTTGATAGTGAAGGCGAACTACGGGAGTCACTCATTATAAGATGGATACTTTACCCATCTGTGTGACACTGTAGGATCTGATTTTTGACTTTCTAGCCAAGAAAAAAATTCTTGAAGAAGAATTCATAAATCAGAATTCAGGAGTCAGATAAAGCTTTCTACATTCGCAAGTCATACACGATTCATACTGAATTATAACGACTGACTCCTAAATTCTGTTTTGATAAAATTGAGGCTAAAAAATTAAAGTAAACCAAGCAGGGTGTCCGAATAACTACCAAAGCCAACACCTGATAAAACCAGACCACCGAAACAGTTGAGCGATGAATAGTTTGTTTGGTAATTGGGCCAGCAGCCTCAGAAAGAATTTCCTATTGCTGGTTCTTTCAACACTGCTGCCAACGATTGGAATTAGCAATTCTGTCTTGGCAGCAGAGCGGATTTATGCATCTTATTCAGCTTTAGAGCTTTCCATTTCAGTCAACACTTTAGAAAACTATGCCAAAACAGGTGTAATTAACGAAGATTTGGCAGCGTATCAGCAATATCTGCCTCTACAACAGCTTCCAGAATTGCGACGGATTTTACTTAATCGTGTAAAAGTTAGTCCGGTAGTACTTTCGCAACTTCTCTACACACCGCAAGGAGAATTTTTACTGCATCGGTTGGCGCAAGTCATTAAAACTAGTCAAGCAGAATCAAGATTTGGTACTTTGCGTTCGGCGCTAATTTTAGCCTCTGCTGAATCGGGAGGCTTGACACTTTTGAATGTTTTGCGTAAATATCCCAGCAGCAGCATTCGTCTTGATGTTGCAGAGACTTTAGAAATAGCTACGGAATTAGAGAAACTTGTTAACCAAACCCATAGTGCGATCGCAGCAGTTTCCCAAGAGTCTAAAATAGAAGCTGCTACCACTCCACAACCAAATCTCTCGCAA
Source organism: Nostoc sp. LEGE 12450 (assembly GCF_015206895.1). Classification (GTDB taxonomy): domain Bacteria; phylum Cyanobacteriota; class Cyanobacteriia; order Cyanobacteriales; family Nostocaceae; genus Nostoc. The sequence continues at coordinate 56,038 of NZ_JADEXU010000034.1, forward strand.
TTGCCTGATTTAAAGGTTCCGGGAAAGTTTAAGTCGCAAAAGTACACCCTAAAGTTTTTCGACTCAAAACGCAATCGGCTTTTATTAACTGATGTTTACATTCCCAATGTTCAAAGTACTGCACCCGTAATTGTGATTTCTCATGGCTTGGGTTTAGATAGCAGCAACTTTCAATATTTAGCTACGCACCTATCTTCTTATGGATTTGCCGTTGTCGTTCCTAATCATCCTGGTAGCGATGCTAAACAATTACGTTCTCTGCTCAAGGGACACGCGAATGAAGTAGCAGAACCAGGTGAATTTCAAGACCGACCTTTGGATGTCACATATATATTGAATCAATTGGAAAAAGGTAATCAATCTGATTCAAGGTTTAAAGGTCGCTTAAATCTGCAACAAGTCGGAGTATTTGGTCAATCTTTGGGAGGCTACACAGCCTTGGCCCTAGCAGGCGCAAAAATCAACTTTGAGCAGCTAAAACAAGACTGTCAACCAGCAGCACTGCAAAAAACCTGGAATATGTCTTTACTGCTCCAGTGTCGCGCTTTAGAATTGAGCATCAGCAAGTCTGGCAAGGATTATAACCTGCGGGATGAGAGAGTAAAAGCTGCGATCGCAGTTAATCCCATTACTAGTTCTATTTTCGGCAAAGCTGGCTTAAGTCAAATCAAAACTCCAGTGATGATTGTCAGCAGTAGTGATGATACTGTTGCACCAGCTTTATCGGAGCAAATTCTACCTTTCTCCTGGTTTGCGAATTCCCAAAAGTATCTCGTCATGCTTGTAGGTGGTACTCACTTTTCCACTATTGGTAATGGCAATCCTGCAAATCAACAAGTAGCATTACCTACTGATATGATTGGCGATGCTTCTCAAGCGCGTCGTTACATGAATGTTTTAAGTTTACCTTTCTTCCAAACATACATTGCAGGAAAGCCACAATACACCCCTTACCTGAACGCCGCCTACACTCAAAGCATTTCTAGTAAGTCTCTTGGTTTAAGTCTTGTCAAGTCATTGAATACAACCGAATTAGCTCAATTGCTAGATATGCAAGGAGCCAAAACCGTAAAAAAAAAGTTCCCAACACCATAGTCAGCTTCGGATTTTGGATGTTGGATATTGGTGTTGCATTGCTGCATGTAATGATTTTTATTTGATTTATACAGACGTAATTAATTACTTACGTCTGTGCAATTTCTTTGCTGTATTTTCGGTAACACTACACGATCTTCTAATTACTTGCGCTTACTTACAGTAAAAACCTTAACAAGCACAGATGAATGTGATCGCATTCATCCTTATCGGCATATACTTTAAAGAAATGTGACATTTAATTGCACTATTGTAAAATTCAGCTTTACATAAGTTGATTTATGAGCCAGCCTGAAAACACTACTACCCAAGCGACTGCTCTGACTAACCACGATCGCAAACCTATCCATATACCTGGCTCTATTCAACCTCATGGCATTCTCCTGGCACTCAGTACTCAGCTAGAGATCGTACAAGTTAGCAATAATACCCAAGTGTATTTGTGCAAAGCTCCAGAAGATTTGCTCGGTCAGCCTTTGAGCTATTTGCTTGAGCCTCAGCCAGTGGAAATTGTCAAGCAGTGCTTAGTAAAAAAGGTTGGCAGCGCTAATGTATTTAAAGTATTAATAAATACTTTGTATGGAGAAATATACTTTGATGCTATTGCTCATCGTACAGAAGAAGCTGTGATTCTGGAGCTAGAACCAACTGACTCGGAATTTGAGGTGAGTTTCTTAAACTTTCATAGTTTTGCGAGTGAAGCGATCGCTAAGATGCAAAGGACATCCAATCTAGGAGAATTTTTGCATTTAGTCGCACAAGAAGTCCAAAAAATCATCGGTTTCGATCGGGTGATGGTCTATCAATTTGACGAGTCAAAAGCGGGTTCTGTCGTTGCAGAAGTTAAACGGGAAGATTTATCACCTTATTTAGGACTCCACTATCCCGCTACAGATATTCCAGCGCAGGCTAGGGAGTTATACACGCGCTGCTTTCTCCGATTTCTCCCCGATTTGACTGCCGAACCTGTCAAACTAGTTCCAACGGAAAATCCGACAACACACCAACATCTTGACTTAAGCTACTGTCTGCTACGGAGTTTTGATTGGTGTTGTGCTGAATATCATCAAAATATGGGAGTGAAAGCTCTTTTGGTGATTTCACTGATTCAAGAGCAGAAACTTTGGGGATTAATATCTTGCCATCATCAAACACCAAAGTATATTTCCTACGAAGTACGCAAGATGTGCGAATTTTTGGGACAAATCGTATCTTCAGAGTTAGCGCACAAAATTAGTTCTTCGGAATGGGACTATAAGGTGAAACTCAAATCGCTACAGTCTGAGTTCCTTGAGTCCATTTCCCAAGCAGACAACTTTATCGATGCCTTAATCAAACCGGAAATCCGTTTGCTGGATTTTGTCAGTGCCTCTGGAGCGGCGGTTTGTCTAGATAATGAAATTAACCTTGTGGGAACCACACCAAATATTGATGAAGTGCGGGCGTTAATTGAATGGGCAGATACTCAAGTTACTGATAACCTGTTTTCTACCGATTCTCTGCCGAAGCTTTATCCAGAAGCGCTCATATTTAAAGATACTGCTAGTGGTTTGCTGCTACTGCGAATTTCTAAAGTCCGGCGTTATTATATTCTTTGGTTCCGCCCTGAAGTTATCCAAACAGTACACTGGGCAGGAAATCCACAGGAATCGATTAAAGCCGAGGAAGATGGTAGCTATACCCTGTCTCCCCGAAAATCCTTTGAACAATGGCAAGAAACGGTTAGATTAACTTCTTTACCTTGGAAAGGGTGTGAACTTGAAAGTGCGATCGCTCTGAGTAATGCGATCGTTGGTATTGTCCTCTCAAAGGCGGATGAATTAGCGAAAATCAACCTGGAGTTAGAACGCAGCAACCAAGAATTAGCATCCTTTGCCTACGCTGCTTCTCACGATCTCAAAGAACCTTTGCGGGGAATTTATAACTTTTCGACCGTGCTGCTAGAAGACTATGCCCAAGTATTAGATGATGACGGAATTGAGTGCTTGCAAACAGTAGTGTCCTTATCTGTACGCATGGAAACTCTGATTAATGCTTTGCTACGACTATCGCAGTTAGGACAAGCACATCTCCGAGAGCAAGCAACCGATCTCAACGAATTACTCAACCAAGTAATTGATGTCTTTCGTGCTAGTCGCCAAGACTCTGGGCTTGTGGATATTCGCATTCCTCGCCCTTTACCAACAATTCAGTGCGATCGAGTTCTCGTTAATGAAGTCTTCAGTAACCTCCTTGGTAATGCCTTCAAATACAACGATAAAGCAGAGCAATGGGTTGAGATTGATTACCTTTTTCCAATTGATTCAATATATATGTGACATCCAAAGGTCGGTCTTGAAATTCACCTGGTTC
>NZ_JADEXU010000313.1 GCF_015206895.1 Nostoc sp. LEGE 12450
TCCCTGCTCCCTACCCCTAACCCAGTAGCTTAACTCACTGGGTTGTCAAACTTACGGTAATTTTTTATGAACCTAACGCCAGAAAGTAAAGTACTAATTCAAGGCTTTTGTGAATTTATATCAGGCACTCATGTTGCTCAAATGCAAGCTTATGGTACGAATTTGGTAGCAGGTGTCAATCCCGGATGTGGCGGACAGGAACTGCATGGACTGCCAGTATTTGACTTAGTAGAGGAGGTAATAGAACAATTTGGGGTAATTGACACAACGATTATCTGTGTAGATCCTTACGACGTTCTAGATGCGGCATTAGAAGCGATCGCATCTCATATTAGCCAGATCATTATTATTACTGCCGGCGTGCCACCTTTGGATATGGTGCAATTACTCCGCAAAGCCGAAGCCTGTGAAACTTTGGTAATCGGGCCTAACAGTCCGGGGATCATTGTGCCGGGAAAAATTCTTTTAGGCACTCAACCTAGTGAGTTTTATACTCCTGGGGCAGTGGGAATCGTTAGTCGTAGCAGCACTCTCACCTACGAAGTTGCTTACGAATTAACAAAAGCAGGTTTGGGGCAGTCGATTAGTGTCAGTATTGGTAGTGATGCGATCGTTGGTTCCTCATTTCTCCAATGGTTGCAAATTCTGGATGAGGATGAAACTACAGAGGCGATCGTTTTAGTCGGTCAACCAGGTGGTGGTAGTGAAGAAGCAGCAGCTCGGTATATTGCTGAGGCAATTGATAAACCAGTAATTGCCTACATTGCAGGTAGACAAGCGCCACCAGGAAAAACTTGGCAGCAAACTGGGACTTTAGCAACGGTTATCGGACGCGATCCTAACTTTGGTACAGCTCAAAGTAAATTAGCCGCTTTAAAAGAAGCGGAAGTTCCAGTAGCTGAACGCCCTTCTCAGATTCCAGAATTATTGAGAAAGGAAATTAAAATTAATTAATTACAAAAAGCGAAGGAAGCAATAATCGAGCTTCGTCTGCCAATTCTAATCCATGAGTAATAGCGATCGCTCTTGATGTGATAATCTCGTCAAAAGTTTGCCCAAAGCGCTGCTCAAGCCAGCTATGACGAGATTCGTTTTGCACTAGCTTTAACAGCCTCCCTGCGATTAGACCAAAATGAAGTGCCGCTAAAGCAGCATAAGTAAAGCGCACAAGACGTTCATCCCCATTCCAGCCAGCAGAACGCAACCCCGTTAAGTAACCCTCAAGCACAAGTTTTTCCAAGGGTATCAGTGATAAACCATCGACGAACAATAAGAAAACGCTGTCCAGCACCAAATTTATAATGTCTTCTCCCAAGACACCATAGCCAACAAAAGACCAATCGATGAGAACAGTCTGGTCATTGCCATCTGCGTTACGCCGAGAAAACAAGTTGTTGGGCGTAAGATCAAAGTGGCAGAGTGTATGGGGTGCTTTGTCCACAGCATCGAGGAGGATATAGCGATCGCTCCACAAGTCCATCACCCGATCGCCGATATCTGGGGAAAATATCTCTTTTAGCAGTGGGTGCTGCCATACAGCAGGTTCTCGCCACGCTTCTAAAGCAGTATTATCGATATTTGACACCCACGCTCGATGCCAGCCACGACTCAGCCAAGGCTTATAAGGCAATGATTGCGCCATTACATAGCTTCCTTGTAAATAGCCAAGGTGACGAGCCGCCACACCAAAGCGCTCTAGAGTCCAAGCGCTGCCAGGACTGCCCTGAATATCCTCCAGCCACAGCCAGACGACATTAACAGACGGTTCTGTAATCCCGAAGCAACGGGGGGCTACTAAGTCGCCAGTCCAATTATCGAGCATTCCTGATGTATATATCAACGCCTCACGTTGCCAGTAATTCCAGTGTGTGGGGTCTTGAGAAGAATTGAAAATAGAGCCAGTATTCTCTGGTTGTAGGTGCAAAATTTTCAGAATTACCGACCAAGATAATTGTTCGCTGCCATTGTTAGCAATACCAGTAATGCGCTGCAAACCGGCTGTAACGTTATTAATAATATGGTGAGCGATCGCTTCGGCGTGCCATTCACCCAGAGTGGCAGTTTTACTATTGAGTATACGACGGACAACGTCCGTTAATGTCACCTCATCAATTAGCGGATGTGCGGCAGGTGAATTCATTGGATCGATGCTTTATAAAATTTTATCGACTAGTTGATGAGGGCTTATACAAACAATAGCCAAAACTCTGATTTTCAAGTAGGGGCAATTCATGAATTGTCCCTACAGCATTTAATTTGGTGTAAGCCCTAATACTGAACCAAGCTTCTAGTAAAGTGTCACTCCTTGGTTATAAGCATTGACAAAACTCGTGTAGTCGTACTCGACTTGAGTTGCATAGTCCACCGCAAAGTTAACAATTTCGTCTTTAAATAGACCCTTGTTACCGCTCACAACATCAGTCACTTCTTTGTCAACACTGACGGGAACAATTGCAGCATCGTAGTCTTTATCTGAGATTGCATGGTTCTTGGCAACAACTTTTCCCGCATATCCCATCGCATCCATGAATTTTGACTTAGTGGTTAGTAACTTATAGTCAAAGTCCACTTGGTAGGGTGATTTTTCATGCAGCATAAAGGGGATGCTATTGACCGTAGTGTAGCCAACCAAGGGATCGGTATTGGAGAGCATTGCTTTTGCGGCGATTGTTACCCGCGCCCCTTCTTGGTTTCCGTAAACTGAAGTTGGTAGCAGACCTGGAACTGCCATCGCAACAGCGCTACTGCCTTCCTGTTTCATCTCCAAAATGCGATCGTCGTCAGTTGCTGAACTTGGGCCTTCAATCAGCAAGTAATATCGGTACTTACCAAGACTACCAGTACCTGAACCTAACTTGAGGCGAATATCCTTGAGTGTATAGTAACTATTGTTGTAGCTTTTACTGCTAGAAATTGAAGCGATGTAGCTGCTCATAGCTCCAGCTATGTCTGAATAGGTGCTGCTGGATACAGGCTGAAGTTCTGAAGTTGTCTGAAAAACTCGATTGTTACTGTTAGTTAACTGTGTGTACTTAGTTAGCAAGCTAGAACGGCTCTTATCTGATGCACTTTGAATTAAATCTTTGACTACACCGTTAGTATTACTAGATTCCAAACGATATGATAGTTCATCATTGGTTCCCTTAAAGTCGCTCATTTTATTGAGATAAGCATCCAAGAAATTCCGCACAATATCTTGAGCGTCACTTGAACTAAGACCGTTCTCTTTAGCTATCAACAGAATTGAGACTGCCATCCGTCGCAAGTCCCAAACGTAGGGGCCAAGATAGCCTTCATCAAAATCAGTGGTGTCAAAAACGTTGTTGTCATTGCTATCTCTCATCCCCCCAAGATTTTGCAGATGCATATCTCCCTCTAACCAGATAGCTGAGGTTGAAGAATTTACAAAATTTGAGCTTGGCAAGGTCTGCATATCACGATAAAAAATGTGAGCTGTTCCCCGATAAAAGGCGAAGGGGCTAGCTGTCATCTTTTGCATCTTTGTTGCCAGTTCTTGAGGCAATTGAGAAGCAAAGGGATGGTTGTATTGGTAAATTTCATTCTCCACCCAAGTTGAACCGGGAGTTGCAGCTTGAACGAGAGATACAAACCCCAAAGTTAAAATTAAGACAACTACAATTGCAGATATGTGTTTGGGCATGACAGTCTCTTAGGTGTAAAAAAATGACTCTTGCTAGACTCGTGTGTAGAGGCAATCATCCAACAACAATTCTTTTACCACCTGAAGCCATAACTTGAAAAGTAATTTAAAGCACAATGCAATAACTATTCATGGCAAAGAATTCAAAAAGATAAAATTATAAAGAACTGTCAGAACGTAATCATGTCAGCTATCCAAACAACTGTAGTTCTTGCGATGACGGTCGATGGAAAGATTAGCTCCGTAGATCCTCAAGCAGGCGGTAATGCCGATGCAGCCGATCAAGCACACGTAGAGTATGAAGTCTCACTTGCCGATCTAATCCTGGTAGGAGCAGGAACGATTCGAGCTGGAGACGTAATTTTTTCAATTCGCAATCCCGAATTGTTGGCAGCGCGCGAGGCTCGGGGTCAGCCTCGCCAACCTATTGTATGTGTTGTCTCAGGCTCCCTTGACCTATCGCTGGACTTCCCTTTTTTGAGCGAGGATATTGAGCGATGGATATTTACAACACGGGCTGGTTTGGAGCGCAGTTCTGATACAACAAGTTTGCAAAAACTGGCTGAATTAATTGATTTAGGAGATACAGACCTAGACTGGAATCGAGCCTACAGCTTGATGGCAGAGCGGGGTATTCACAAGGTCGTTGCTTTGGGAGGAGGCTATTTAACAGCTTCTCTAGTAAAGGCTGGGCGAATTGACGATTGGTGGTTAACAATCTGGCCCGTCATTTATGGAGGAAAGGATGCTCCCACCCCGGTGGAGGGAGAGGGTTTTATTTCCACTGCTGCTCCTCATCTGGAACTCGTCGAAACTCGTCAAGTTGGAAGTGAGTTGTTTTTACACTACCAGACGATCAAGTAAGAATGCGCTGTCATAATTACAACTAAAAAGCGCCCTCCCGAAGTGGGAGAGCGCTTTCTTATTTAGCTAATAGAGTTAATGCTTGAGAATTAACCGTTGATAGCAGGAGCGGTAAGAGCAACAGGAGCAGATTCAGCAGATGCCAAATCTAGAGGGAAGTTGTGAGCGTTGCGCTCGTGCATTACTTCCATACCCAGGTTAGCGCGGTTGATTACATCAGCCCAAGTTGCAATCACACGACCTTCAGAGTCAATGATTGATTGGTTGAAGTTGAAACCGT
>NZ_JADEXU010000314.1 GCF_015206895.1 Nostoc sp. LEGE 12450
TTTTTAATCCTTTGCTGAACAGCCTATTATTTATTAGTAATTCGAGTTTTCACCAATACCATATTGCCATTTTAGAAAACTGACTGGAGTACAGATTTCTTGCCAATCACAAGCTCCTCTTGGTGCATTCCAATCCTGTCGGTATTCCTCTTCAAAATACCCCAGTCTCCAGTGCCAACCGTCATATTCCGGCTGTGACTCCCATCCAAACCAGAGAGCAACATTTACTTTAATCAGATAGAAGAACTTAATCATCCATCCGCCATCGTAATCAGAAATAAAATCGTAATATTCTCTTAAAAATCGTTCATTTGTTAATGTAATTAAATCCATTCTTGACCAAAGATTCATCGGCTTAGTACCTTCTTATTGTGTTGATAACTAAAATTTAATTGCTGTGATTAACTAAGATGATGGTAAAATCTCTTAATGTTTGAAAAAAGGTGTTCATGTTTGATAACACTTGCAAATTTATCGCTGAAATGTATTCTCCCGATTTCGCCACTTGGCTGTTAGGAAAGCCTATTACTTTGACCAAATTAAGTCCTACAGAGTTATCCTTAGAACCTATTCGTGCTGATGCCTTAATATTGTTACAATCAGACGAAGTTGTTCTCCATATTGAATTCCAGACCAAACCAGATGACGATATGCCGTTTCGGATGGCTGATTATCGTTTGAGGGTGTATCGCCGTTTTCCCAAGAAGCGAATGCACCAAGTGGTAATTTACTTAGATAAAACCGAATCGGAGAAGGTGTATCAAACTACTTTCACTGCTGGAAGTTTACGACATGAATTTTCAGTGATTCGTTTGTGGGAGCAACCGCCAGAGGTCTTTTTGGCGGCACCAGGATTACTGCCGTTTGCGGTTTTGAGTGCTACTGAGAACAAAGTTGCTACATTACAACAGTCATCTGCGGCTGTTGACAAAATTGCTGACAGGCGGAAACAAAGTAATATTGCTGCTGCCTCTGCAATTCTGGCTGGGTTAGTATTAGAACAAGAAGTGATTAGACGTTTATTTAGGAAGGACATAATGCGCGAGTCTGTTATTTACCAACAAATTAAAACCGAAGGTGAAGAAGAAGGGAGCGATAAAAAAGCCCGTAAAATTGCTATTAACTTATTAGCTGAGGGCATCAGCGTTGATGTGATAGCTAGGTCTACTGGCTTATCAGTAGAAGTGGTGCAACAATTACAGCAGGGAGAATCTGAGAACCAAGAGTGATTTTGCTACTATTCCTATACTGAATTTGCTCAACACGGGCTGTATCTTAAGTCCCCATTTTTTACCCTACTCAGTGACGGTGCGGGTTGTTGACAACAATGCCCGTGTTTGTTGTAGCTGCTTGTACTTATCCCAATTCCTGGGATTATAAGGTGATGAGATTGACTCTTCAAATTCCCAGTTCTGAGAATTGGTATCGAAAAACTCAATCGCTGCATCAAAACCACACTGTAAAAATCTGGCGTATGATTCTTCCGAACAAAGAATCGATTCGACAATTGCAGTTAGGAGTTTAAGGTTGGTTTCAGTAGCAGCACCTTCTTTGTAGAGCCATTCAATTGTTTCAAGCAGTTGTTTTTTAGCTGAAGCCGCAGTAGATTCAGGTAATGCTGCAACGGGAATAAAACCTGTTAGTTGTTTCATGTTGGATTTGTTCAAAAATTCTCTAGTTCTGTAACACCTTCATCAGTTGCAACTTTGCGCTGAGATTTGGCTTTGGTAATTTGGAATTCGTTTGCTTTAATCACGGGCATTGCTGCCTCTTTGACTGCTGCTTTTGCTTGATGATAGAGAAATTGAACTACACCGTCCGCATCTTCTTTATCCTCCACTTGTGCCCAAAGTGAGCAGCCCAATTCGAGAGATTCATAATTGCCCAAGTTAAATTTTCTCGAATAACTAACTGAGACAGTACCGATTTTCATTTACTTGTTTGAACCACTAATTTATATAGTGGCGACTCACGTTTGAATCGCCTTTTTCGTGTCTAATTACCGCTTGTTACCTTGCGGTATTGCTGCCTGATTCTGTCCTTGCAGAGATAACCGTGCCTCAGTTTCCGAAACTGGAGGTAATGCTGGTGCAGTGACAGCATTACTAGCCCAGCGCTCGTAAGTATCATTCGTTACCCAGTGAATTGTTGCCCCAGATTCCGCACCAGAGCGAATCATCTCGGCGGCTTCGAGCGCATCCTTTTCAAAATCAGATTGGGGATTGCGATAGCTCCACTGAATGAACCAATACGTTCCTAGTGTCCCTTCCACTTTCTGAAACTCGGCGCAGAAAATGTAGTTTTTCAGTACGCTAGTGATCGCCTGATAACAGAACTCTTTGGGATCTCCCGGCATCCCTTCCTCGCACCACTGCTGGAAAGCGCGATGGGCGAAGTGGTTGTACAATCCAGCAAAATTGTCTTTACTGCGGCGGTGGATCAGAAAACTAAGCAGCATGGAAGCTGGGCCCTTAAACTGGTCTTTGAGTCCTCCTGCCACTGGAATTACCCACAGTTCAGTAAATGGTTCGTTGGTGAAGTTCTCGTTAATAGTCAAGGCACGGTCAGGGCGGGATATAGCGATCGCAAAGTCTGCCTTATTTCCCTTGAGATATCCTCCGGCTTGCGCTTCTAAGATTGTGATTTTTGGAGGGCAATCTAAAAGGAATTGCCCGTACTCTTTAGCGCAATTAGCTTGCAGTTTAGGTTGGCTGGGTGGGATGAGAAAAACGCTGTTGTTGATTTTGATAGTTTCCATGATGGTGTTGTATTTGTTGTGTTTGTTTTAGTGAGTTAATGGATTTAGTTAGTCGGCAATTTGTCAGAATCTTGTGTAATTGTCAGCAAAAAACCGTGTTTGGTATTCTGCACTCGTACTAGTTCTCTATCGAGTAATGATTGGATTACTGTTCGTGAAAAATTAATGCTGTGTAAAGGAGCAGAACCACCATAGCGGCGTAAGAAAAGGAGCAAGCTAGCAGCCGTGAGGTCAGAGCAGTTTTTGGGCGATTTAGCCATTAGCTATGCCTCCAGGAATTGCTTTTAATTCGTACTTAAGCAGTTCAAGTTGGCGTAGACATTTTTCTATTTCAGCCTGAATGTCTGCTCTCAATTCCTGCGGTGTCAGTAATTTAATCTCGTTCTCTAAGTGATTTTCTTCATCAATAGAATTGATATCAGGCATGGCAATGTACCGCCAGCCTTCACCATATTCGTATGCTAAAAAACTGTCGCTTGGATAATACTTGATGCCGATAATCAATCCTTGTTCTGCACGTTGTCCTAAAGTGAAACAGGGGTATTTCCAGCCGTGTGGAATTGATATTGTTGATTGCATGGTTGTAATTGGTGAAGTTGACTATGCTGCTATGGCTTTATCTGTAACTCTGGATTTGTTTGCTACTTTTATGAATTCATCCAACCCAACTGCTGCTTCTTCTGCCTGGGCGTACCGAATCTGATCCATAGCATTAGACCAGTGAGTAATATGCTGAAATATCACCCCAATCATTGAATGACCTTCATAGACCCGATAATTTTTGGGGCAGGCTCCATTGACGTAAACGAGCGTGTAACCAGGGATTTCGATAATCTCTGCATTCGGGTCTGTTGGCGGTAGAAAAATTTTCTCTGGTGAATCATCCAACTCAGCTACTTGAAGAGAGGGCGTAGTTTCTGGGGTGTATGCCATTGTGATGTTTGTTACCTATTACACTGTAGAGGCGATTACAATTCTTGATGTGCAATCGCCCTTTTTATGTCAGTGGCTACGCTGCTACAGCTGGTCGGACTCCCAAAAACGTAATCGCTTCTTCTACACTCGATGCGAATCTGTTCATGCCGTATGTGCGGGGTCTGGAATACCAACCCTCAAGATTGCAACCGATGTAGCCTACTAGCTGATTATTTCGGTAAAGTTTAGTACTGAAGGATAACCAATCAATCTGGGGATGCCACAGGTTGAACTTGATACAAGCTTCTTCTAATTCATCACTCAGGCGTTCGTTGCGTTCTAGTGGCGTTTCCAGCAGAGTCGCTTTAACCTCTGCAACTCTTTTTGCGAACCAGTCCCTGTCAAAGGGTAAGCAGCCACCGTTTACGAACCGCACCCATACCGTAATCCCGCCTTCCAGCCAGATAGTACGAACAGATTCCGGTTCGACTTGAATAATCTCGCCAATGATGCGGCGGTCACGAGATGTTAAGGGGTCTTTGGTTGGCGCTACAGCTTCAGCTTGAGATTCGAGGTGGCTGTACAGTTCTGCTTGGGCTAGAGCTTGCTCATCTCTGCGAGGGGCATCAGAAATTAGTGTTTGATTTAGGTTGAAGCTTGAGGGTGCTTGCTCTGTATAGGTTGAATGCGTCATAATGAGGATCTCCTGCCTCTACATGGGGTTAGGTTTTTACAGAGGGTGATCACAAACTTTGGACGGGGAGTGATCACCTTTTGATCTGAGCGAATAAAAGCTGATTTGTGAAATCGCTTTATTTATTCCATATATCTAAGATACTATTTTGTTAATACTTTTGTCAATACGTTGTTAATACAGCTAGGTGATGTATGTCCTGGAAGTTGATAAGCTATGTTTATACACTTGCTAATACAACTTGCTATTGATAGCGTGTAAGTTGAAAGTTATAAATAACGAGAATTGAGATGGCAGCAGACAAACAGATAATTATTAGGATCTCTGAAGACAAAAAAGAGGCTTTTATGAATAAAGCCAAAGCTAGCAATACCTCTGTATCCAAGTTGTTAATGGATTTTATT
>NZ_JADEXU010000315.1 GCF_015206895.1 Nostoc sp. LEGE 12450
GTGATTCGGTGTCAGTCAGCAATAATATAAGTACAACTACACCAATCATTGACACCCAATCCCAGGATATTCCTCAAACATTCACGCCAGTAGAAAGTCCCACTGTCCAAGGATGGAAGGGGCTGAAGCTGAAAATGCGCCAAGGACTCGACAGTGTTGAACAGTTCTACCAACAGCTGGTTTCCCAACTTGGTGAGGCTGTTGGCGTTGCTGATGGGGAGCCTTACTGGAACGCATACCTGGGGCGGTGGCAGGTTTGGGTTAACTTTGGGAGCGGGTGTAGGTCTGTGGTGTGCGATTGGGTGGTGGTGGTGTAGGTCACAGTAGTTCACTGTTCCATCAAAACCGTTACTGTGAGTCGGTTATTGTACAGTTTCCTATGCGGAAGCAAATAATCTCTATTGCCTTACCCTTGAAAAAGACAATTTTGTGTTTGTTCTCTTCTGAGTCGCTTAAAGTGATGAGAGCAAGTTTGTTTTAACCCAAGATTGAACCGGAATCAACTTCCCACTGATGTTTGAGCAATTCTTGGTAAGTCTTTTCCCTTATCATCATCTGCTTATAGAACATCAGCAAAAACTCTTGAGCTTGTTCACGGGACATCTGCTTCACTTGGTCTGAGAAAGTTCTCAGGCTAAATTCTTGTTCTAAAGATAATTCAATGGGTTGATTCATCGCTTTTATTACCTACTCTTTTATTTGAGTTTGCTTATGTAAGCAAATATTCCCTTATATAAATAAATATTACGATGGCTTTACAAAAATCAAAGGGGTGTAAACCGTATCGGCGTAGGTTAGAAATGCCGTATCTGCTGCTAAAAACCTTGATATGGGATATGCGACAAGAAACTTGCTCCAGGGATTTGCCTGGACACACTAGTTGGATCTTGTCCGAGACGGCACCTGCCAAAAAGTACTTCAAGGACACACCAGTCGGGTCTGTTCGCTTCAGTTTAGTCCGATCGACGTTAGCCTGCCATCCGGTGCAGATGCACTTTTGGTCAGTCGTAGTCAGGATGAAACCATTAAGTTGTGGAATCCGACAACAGGTGAGTGTCTCAAAACGCTGAGAGCCGATCGCTTGTATGAAGGCATAAATATTCAGGGTGCGACCGGGTTGACAGTAGCTCAAAAGTCTACCCTAAAAGCATTAGGGGCAATTGAGCATTAAGGTGATCTCAGCAACTGCTCTTGTGTTCGATCTCATCTAATAACTGATGAAACCTATTGAGTGGAAGTTGCAAATATCCGTAAATCTAGCTGGATGCCTAAGTCAGGAGGGTGACTTCCTAGCTTAGGCATCCAGCTAGGTCGATGATTACTTGCAGTAAACATCTGTTTTGATAGCAATCCTTGTTAGAAAAATGATATAACATTATCTCAAATTTCTTCTCACAAACTGATATAACGTTATCTCATGACTGGAGTCGGAAATATAGTAATCAAGAAAGAGAAAAAATTATGCCTGCCAATTTGACCCTTTCGATTGAAACAAACGCTGGAGGAGTGGCAAAAAGTACTATTTCATACAATCTTGCGTATGAATTGGGTGTTCGTGGTTATTCAGTGGCACTATTAGACATCGATCCTAACGAATCATTGACATTATTTTGCGGATTGGGAGAATTTAAAACTCAGGGAACAATGGCTAATGTTTACCATCCAGACTTCAATGGGAACTGGCCTTTAGTTACAGCTTGGCAAGGTAAGATTGACAAAATTCAAGTTTGTAAAGGCGGAAAAGAATTACACGAAACAATTCGGGAAGTTTCAAAGGATCTGCGTGGAGCTTATACTCTTGCAGATCGGTTGAGTGATTACCCCTTATCTCACGATTTTGTAATTATCGATTGTCCTGCAACATTGGAGCCTTTACCACTGACTGCTCTTGCAGCTTCTAGCCACGTGTTAATTCCCATTCAACCTGAATACAAGGCTTCTCAAAGTGCTGCCGCGATGATTGAGTGGTACTATTTCAACTGCAAGCGGCTGAGATTGAAACCGACTCCAAAAATATTAGGTATAGTTCCTACTCGTTGGAAAAGTGATTGGGGAGCGCATAGAAGTATTGTTGAGGAACTTCCCCTAGTCTGTAAAAATTTGGGAATTCAGTATTTTAGCCCAATTCGAGAATCAGCGGATATTCTTAATGCTTCTGGTAGAGGGCTACCTCTGGGAATTTACAGACCAGGCAAAGAGGCAAGAGGAGATTTTATGCCAATTGTTGATGCACTAGTTCACGAACTTAAGCTAATAAGAGGTTAATCGATGACAAAATTAAACAAACCGAGTGTACTTGGAATGTTTGCTTCTGCTGCTGGTTCACAACAGATATTTGAGCTTGAAGAACGAGTAGAAGATTTACAGGCAGAGATTACAAGATTAAAAGATGAAGAAGCACAGGGAAAGCTTGCTGAAGAAGAACGTACACTCCTCAATCAAACTATTGAAGACCTACGAGAACATTTGAAAGCATCTGGAATTTTTAAAATTCACTATAGTGAAGTAAGACCCAATCCCAAACAAGCAAGGCAAACATTTACTTCGGATAGTATTCGGAGTATGGCTGTTTCAATTAGAGAGGAAGGGCAACAACAGCCGATTATTTTACTACCGGGAAATCTCATTTTTGATGGAGAACGGAGATGGAGATCCGTTGCAGAAGAGTTACAGCCAGAAATTGAAACACTAGATGCAGTGATGCTTCTCAAAGAAATTTCTGAAGAGGAATTACATGCACGCACTTTATTAACTAGTCTTCACCGAGAAGGCTTGAATGAGCTAGATTTAGCCGAAGGCTTGATTCAACAGGCTAAGTTAGCTTTGGAATTTGAACAGGAAGAAGTCGTTAGAGCACTTAGGAGAGCAATAGCTAGATTAAACGCAAAAAAACTGTTGCCCCAATTAACTGAATTGGTTATTTTAACTAGAAAAGAGCAGTCAGAAGGCATTAAAGCATTTAATTTAGACGAAATAGAACAAAGTATTCTTCTGTTATTACTACGTTTTCAACAAAATCCAGCATCAGTAGATGCAAATGTCTTTCCTTGCTTACGGCTTTCAGAAGACTTAAAAACTGCGATTAGACAATCAGGACTTGGTGCAAACCATGCCCGTTCACTCCAAAAACTAAATTCTAAAAATTTAAAAGTTGAAGAAACTAAAGCTCTTAAAATCCGACAAGATGCTACATCACAAGTTTTGCAAGAAAGGCTAACAGTCGCTCAAACTCGTTTTCTAGTTGCCCAAACTATTGCTGAACATGCTCCTGAAACAAAATCTAAACCAAGTCACCAAATCAGTTCTCTAATTCGAGATGTCTCAGCAACTAAGATCGAAGATATCCAGCAAGAGCAACTAAGAGATTTATTGGCTGTACTAGAAGCTAAGGCAAAAGAGATTCGGAAAAAGTTGGACTAATACTATCTCGTCCGACTTAGTTCACTGAATCGGAGATGTCCATGAAATCTATCGAGTGCCCATCTAAACTACCCAAACGGCTTTCGCCTGAATCCCGCAGAGTCAAACCAGAATTATCATCGGAACGGTTTCAGCATGTGAGATTTCTAGACTGCCACAAAGCAGTGATCCGAATTATATTTGAGTACTGGACTGGTACTGCCAAGAGAGGATACTTTGTGAGTTTACGGGTGAGCCTGTAGTTGGAGAATATAATGGAGGGACTTCAATCATCCAAATTAAGGTTAAGTGCCCCAACTAGGAGCAAACTGCTATTGGACTGAGTACGGAAGAAGTGCTTTCTACAACAGCGATTCCTTCTGCTTGGACATAAGTAGTTTTCAAAAAACCAAATAATCTTTAATTTGGTCTTGTTCACGTCCTAATATCCCCGATTGGGGTCAAACTTCTCCACAGGATGAAAGCAAATCTATTGCTCCCTCTTCAATCAGATCCAGAAATTCCAGGTTATTCCAGCGACGTTTTTTAGCTACCGCAACTACTAATCGAAGGTTGGCGGTAATCATTTTTTGTTTAGCCAGCTGACCAAGCTTTTGGATTTGGGTTAACTATGCTTCTGTTTTATTTACCTCGGTAGCTAGTTCAGCCCTAGTTGGGGAAGGCTCTAGTCGTTGCACTTGAGAATTTTTTTGCTTATCAAGTTTTGCATTAACCTTACAAGTCTTGTGTAGACAATCTTTTACTCTGGCAATGGCCTCGGAAAGCGACCAATTTCTCGTAGGTAAATTCCAACTGTATCAAAGCTTGGCTAGACATCTTGCGTGGCGGGAAGCTAATTTAATAAGAAAGATATTGACAGTAGAGTATAAATCAAACAGTCTACCATTTCAGAGGATATAGGGAACCCACGTTTTGAAACGTGGGATTTAAGCAAGGAGCGGAGGCGGAGTGTCTCCGCTCCTTGCTTTGTATTTCGCGCTATACGTCTCGAAATAAATACTTTTTTAAGTGGGCTTTAGACCCACAACTAAAGTTTTCTCTTCCTTCTTCTCTATTTTTTTGTAAGTTAATTTCTACTACGTTGATAGAAAAGATTTCAAAAAAAATCATGGGGGCTGTATGGGGGCTATATGTACCCCAAAGCAGTTTAGGGGTTTGAGCAAAATTTGACTCCCACATGGGGGCTATATGGGGGCTATATGGGGTACATCAGATTGAGTGAGGTTTTACCCCACTTAGCCCCCAAGAGGTTATGATAATTTTTTGACGCTGAAGAAAAAAAGAGTAGTTATTTTATTCATCTCTTCTCTGCTCCCCACTTCACCTGAACAGATAACTT
>NZ_JADEXU010000035.1 GCF_015206895.1 Nostoc sp. LEGE 12450
AGAATCACATAAACTGCTTCACCAAATCTTGAAGATATAAGTTTTTGTCAAAGCTTATACATTGCCAAAGAAACATTATATTAACTTTATTTTTTGTCTGAATATATTTTGTTTGCTGATTAAAATTGATGAAAACGCATTTTCTTGTTGTCCCATAAATCATTCTGTGGTTATGACTTTTGCCAAAATCACATAAGTAAATTTTATCAATAGAAGTTCATGACACGCTCGCGTAAGCAAAAATCAAGTTCATGCAAGCTTTATATAAGGGATTTACAAGAAATAAATTTAGGACTTATGCATCAAGCTATGAAATATAAGGGCGATTCATGAATTGCCCCTACTAATGGTCTATCCCATTAGTTTTGAGATAATTGATAAACGAACCGCATACTCCTAGGTCGAAGCAAGCTACGCGCAACGTCTCGTAGAGAGCGTCTTGCAATTCTTAATTAATAATTTTTAATTTTAAATTGGAGCGTTCGTGTAGCGTCTCGTAGAGAAGCGACTTGACTGATGCTTAAAATCGCTGACCTATGCCTAAATGCACTTTGCTTTCTCCTTGGTCATTAATGCCATAATCAGCCCGAATTAAGCCTAGTGGTGAATTTAAGCGCACTCCAGCCCCATAACCAAAACCATAGCCGGGTTTGTCTCGCACACCCGCAGGATCTCCTAATACAGTATCACCTGAACCTAAGTCTGAAGCAAAGTCGGCAAATAATACACCCCCTACGATTGGTAAAAGTGGAAAACGATATTCTGCGGAAGCTAAGACATAACTACGACCACTTCCCACATCGCCGGAATCGTAACCGCGCACTGAGTTGGAACCACCTAAGTTAAAGCTTTCATAAGGCGGTAAATTACCAATGACGGTACCAGCTTGCAGGTTTACAGCAAATACTTGTGGCTGTTTGGTGTTAAATAACTGGACTGGTAAATATTGGCTGTAATTGGCTTTGAGGCGATTTAGGGAAATATTACCTTGACCGATGGGCACAGATTGTTCTGTACTCAAACTCAGAACGGAACCTTGAGTTGGGTTGAGGGGATTATCTCGTTGGTCTTTGGTGGCGGTGAAGGATACCGTAGTTAGGTCATCAACGCCAGTTCCACTCGCAGAGAGGGGATTGCCTTGAGCATCAGTTGGGGTAATATTACCTTGGCGATCGCGAATACTAGTTCGGGTATAGTTTAATCCTAATGAGGTGTTCCAGTTGTCAATTGGTCGCTGTAAGCTGACACTCCCACCAATTTGACCTTCCCGCACTTTGTCGCCGTTAGCTAGCTTAATCTTGTCATCAAAGGTTTCCGAAAGTTCCCGATTACGAAAACCATTCACAGTGTAGCCCAAGCGATTGGGGTTTGTTGCCCGATAAGGACTGACAAATTTGCTATTAAATTGCAAGTCTCGGCTACTTACGCCAACATTCACACCTAGTGTATCGTTAATACCACCGACGTTCTGATCTTGATAGCTGATTGTACCTGTTAATCCCTGATCTGCATTGTAACTACCACCCAAGTTAACACCACGCGCCCCAGTTTCTTTAAGTTGGTAGACTAAATCAAGTTTGGTCGCATCTCCTTCTAAGGCAACATTCACTGTTTCAAATAAACCAGTCCGATATAGCTGTTGGATGTCTTGCTTGACAATATTTTCTTGGAAGATTTGACCAGGTTTTAGCTTGAGTTGCTGTTGCAGAAAATCTGGTTTGGTGCGTCCTCCGACGGGATTGCCTTTGCTATCAACGGTTTTTCCCTCATCGTTGACAAAGCGAAACTTGATATCACTCACTAAGCCTTCAGCGACGTTCACAGTGAGGATGCCTTGAGGATTGGGTTTAATTGATAGCACCCGTGCCAAGTTATAACCATTGTCGGCGTACCACTTGTTAATTTGTGCTACTGCTTGCTGGAGTCCAGCAGGACTGATGGTGGTTCCAATCTGAGATTGCAACTTTTGTTGGGCTACTTGGTAAGTAAGGACTTTAGCACCAGATAATTGTAGCGATCGCACAATTACTGGTTGCACTTGATAAACTACATTCAATCCAGCCTGTGTGCTAAAGCTATTCACACTGACATTGCTAAATAAACCTGTATTCAAAATCGCAGCTACATCTTTTTGTAGCTGGCTTTGACTGGTTTCTCCACCTACCTGGGTTTTAATGACTTTACGAATAATCTCTTGCAATTCTTGATTGGCTCCCACTACCTGTACGTCTGTAGCTGTGACTACCAAATTGCTCTCAGTAGCAGGGGTTTTGGGAGCAGGGGAAGTAGGCAGGATGGCTTGGGAAATTAATTCTTTTGCTGACTTTAAGACTACTGGGGAATTTTTGCTTGCACCTGTTTGTGTGGCGACGGGATTTTGAGAAAATTGTTGTGCAACTATGGTTTCTGGGGAAGCAATTGTCTCTATCCGTGTGGGAGTGTCTTCAATTATTGGCACTACCAAGTTATCGGCTTTTGCCGTTGGAGTAACGGTTTTAGCAGATGTAGCCGTTGCTTGCTGAGTGACATTGGCAGCAGCTAAAGTAGCTAAAGTAAAAATTGCAGTAGCAGAAACTCGCATAATATTTAACCTAATTAACAGGGAGTTATATCAATTTTGGATTTTAGATTTTAGATTAAAAGACTTGATTAAAAAGCTTTTCCAATAATTTTAAACAACACATCCTTTGAGAATTTGGCATTAGTTGTAGGAAAGCAAAGAAATAGCGATAATACTAACTTCCAGCTTCTTCGCCGATTTCCCCTATTTACACCTCTTACCCAAACGACAGTTAATTTTGATATTTTGTTTCTTATGAGTAATTCATCCCGCTTATCTGTAGCCTCTAACTCCCAAGCTGCAACTTCTCCTTTACGATTACTTGTATTAAGTAATGGTCATGGGGAAGATGTAATTGCAGTTCGGATTTTGCAAGAACTCCAACAACAATCAAACCCACCAGAGATATTTGCTTTACCTCTGGTGGGTGAAGGACATGCTTACCAACAGTTGGATATACCTCTTATCGGTTCAGTCCGCACTATGCCTTCTGGCGGCTTTATTTATATGGATGGCCGCCAGTTAGCGCGGGATGTACGCGGTGGTTTATTGCAACTTACCCTCAGCCAGATTAAAGCTGTCCGCCGATGGGTGAGTTCTCAAAAAAAATTAGGTAATAAAAGAGCGATTTTAGCGGTGGGAGATATTGTCCCCCTGTTGTTTGCAACTTTTAGTGGCGCTAATTATGCTTTTGTGGGTACGGCGAAATCTGAATATTATGTGCGCGATGAAGCTGGATTGTTACCACGGAAATCCAAAGACGCGCGTTGGGAAAACTTTTCTGGTTCCGTCTACCATCCTTGGGAACGTTGGTTAATGAGTCGTCGCCGTTGTAAGGCAGTGTTTCCTAGAGATATGCTGACGACGGAAACATTAAAACAATGGCCAATTCCCGCTTTTAATTTGGGTAATCCCATGATGGATGGTCTGCAACCAACTATTTCACGCCAACAATTTTATAGTCGGGATAGTCACCAGCAAGAAACGGTTAGACCTTTAATGGTGACTCTTCTTCCTGGTTCCCGTCCGCCAGAGGCATACACCAACTGGGAAAAAATTATGATTGCTGTATCTGCGCTGATGGCAAGTTTTCAGGAGCGAGATTCGGTGTTTTACACTTCTGGCACAGTGATATTTTTAGGTGCGATCGCTCCTGGTTTAGACTCTAATATTTTATCCCAAAGCGTGCAATCCCAAGGCTGGCGGGCGGAATCAGTATGTCCTATCCAACTTCCCGATCCAAATATTTTGACATTTAAACAAAGAGATGCTTATCTTTTGCTGACTCAACAAGCCTATAATGACTGCTTACATTTGGGAGATTTTGCGATCGCAATGGCAGGTACAGCCACAGAACAGTTTATCGGTTTAGGGAAACCTGCGATCGCTATTCCCGGCAATGGTCCCCAATACAATCCTGCCTTTGCTGAAGCTCAAAGTCGTCTTTTAGGCTCATCTTTGATTTTAATTGAGCAACCAGCTAAAGTGGCCGAGATCGTCCAGTCTTTATTCAAAGATCCTGATATTTTGCAAATTATTGCCGAAAATGGACTGCGGCGTATGGGCAAACCAGGGGCCGCACTACGCATTGCAGAATGTTTACAGGAACGATTTTGAATGGGCATTGGGCATTGGACAACAATCAATAATTCTTCTTCCCCTGCTCCCCCTGCTCCTTCATCCCCAATTCCTTATGCTACCAACCCAGAACGTAAGGCCCTGACGGCAGCTTGGGTACGATCATCAGCACATAATTTATTTAGAATATTACGAACATGAGTCTTTACGGTACCAACTGTAATATAGAGTTTCTCGGCAATTTGCCCATTGCTACACCCAGCTACAATCAATTCTAAGATTTCCAATTCCCGTTGAGTCAAGGGATATGTTTCTAAAACTTGCTCGTATTCTGACGCTAGCGCCTCAATTTTTACAGTCTTCGGCTTATCAGAACTTTGGCTTTCTCCAGGAATGCCTTGGCGCATTTTCCGCAATACCACATTGGCGATCGCCGGATCAATCCATGAGTTACCGCCGTGGGTTGCTTGAATCGCCTCAGTTAATTTACTGATACTTGTTTCTTTCATGTAATAAGAATCAGCACCTGCTGCAAAAGCTGCAAGTACAGCGTCTTCAGTGTGATCCATTGTTAGGATCAGAATTTTCGTTGTCGTCTGACCAGTTTCAGCTTGATGGCGTTTGAATTTACGGGTGAGTTCAATGCCATCCATGTCAGGTAAACCGATGTCTACAACAGCTACATCTGGCTTTGCCGTTTCCAAAAGTTTTAGTCCTTGAGTAGCATTTGCTGCTTCGCCTATTACTTTCAAGGCGCTGTGAGACTGTAATGCCGCTCTTAGCCCCATTCGTGTTAAGTCATGATCTTCAATTAAAATAATGCTAATTTCATTCATCGCTACACTCGCTCTTATGCTGTTTGCATCTTTCAAAATATTACCTTTCGTTAGCGCTTTCTGCTATTTCCCCAAACCAAACATAGATGATATTTTAACCAGTCTGCATCCATCGCTAGAAATAATAAATTTCCTCTTTTTTGATATTTAGATAGAGGACATATCTAGCTGGAGATATATAGATACTTGCACAAAAAGTATGAAATATTGAGACGAATGCCAAATTGCTCTCCCTTGCTCAGAATTCAGCTTTTAGTTGCCATCTTCCATTAGTTATTTCCTATTATCTTGTACAAAGCTTTGAACAAAGCTTACTCAAATGGACGAAGTTCTGAATTTTAACGGGATCTGGAAAACCTCACTTCCACTCCTTTTTCCTTATAGGAAAGAGGTTTTAAATTCGCCCCCAACCCTACAAGGATTGGGGGCTAGGGGTTTAGGTTTCGCCTTTTCTTTTCCCGATCACGTGAAAAGTCAGGCTCGATGGTGGGCAATTTCAAAAGGAATTCAACCACAACTGCACAGGGTAATTACTCGTGCATCCAGATGGTGCGAGACTTACGGCTTAAAAGTTAAACCCTTAAGCAGCCAAAGTGGGCGAGTAATCTTTTTAATGCCAAAAGGCTTAGAAGGGCTTGGTATTCTTCCTAAAGTTTGCCAGGAGGTCTTGGTAATTTTCCAAACTCTGAAAGTTTGCGATCGTTAAGAAAATTGTTGAAATTCCAGGAGGTAGGATTACTTGTGATTCACAAATAGGTATAGGAAGTACTTTCTTATTTACCTGGTCTAACCAAATCTAATGGTTAAAACTGCTCAAGCTTATGGTACACGATAATGGTATGCAACTCTCACTAATGGCTGACGACGGTCGCTTGCTCACTCAATTACAATTGGTTTAAGCTTAGTAAAGTATTTTATTTTACTTTATATTAGTTCTGTCTGTTGTGTCTAGAGCAATAGTTTTCGATTTGTTAATTGCTAGTTTTTTGAAAGTCATTGGTAGTTTGCTAGGAGTTTAATTTCAATAGTCTGGCAAACTAACCAGATTAAGGATACAACAGGCTAAATTTAACCCAAGAATTAGCTTGAAAAGCAACTACTGTAATTGTAATGACAACCTCAAATCAAGATTAATACCGAGTGAAAGCTGACAAGTTAAATCTAGACGGATATACTCTCAAGCCTTTCATTTTGCCTAACTTTGTCAAGATGATGGCAACGCAAAACAAGTATTGGATATTGTGCTAAACGCCTTAGTCAATCAAGTTACAGATTTTAGATGTCCGAAAATCTTATATTTTTTTTAATTGGATAATCTCAAAAGAGAAATGTTATACATCAACCTATGTTTGGCGGCAAAAATAAAAAACGATGGAAGAGACGCTGAAAATTTTGGTTGTAGACGATGATGAAGTAGACAGGATGTTAGTCCGTCAGTGCCTGACGATAGCAGGTATTCAGATGGAACTGTCTGAAGTTGGCAATGGCAATGATGCGTTTTCTGCCTTAAGCAGTAATGCTTATGATTGTGTTTTCCTCGACTATGATTTACCAAACCAGGGTGGATTAACCTTGATTCAACGACTGCATTTTTCGGAAATTAAAGTTCCTTTAGTAGTCTTGACTGGTCAAGGAGATGAACAAATGTCTGTTCAATTAATCAAAGCTGGTGCTACAGACTATCTCTCTAAGTCTAGAATATCCCCAGAAAACTTGGCACAGGTTTTGCGAAGCGCGATTCGGATTTATCGGGCTGAAATGCAGGCGGCTTTGGCAGAAGAACAGCTGAGAGAAAGTCATGAAAAACTCATTCGTAAGAACCAAGAATTGGAGAGACAACAAGAACAGATACAAATGCAAAACTTTAAGCTGTTGGAGGCATCACGGTTAAAATCACATTTTTTGGCTACTATGTCCCACGAACTCAGAACGCCGATGAATGCGATTATTGGTTTTTCGCAAATACTGCTGCGTCCTAAGTTCGGTCAACTAAGTAACCAGCAAGCAGATATGGTCGAGCGCATCTTGAATAATGGGAAGCATTTACTGATGCTACTCAATGAAGTTCTGGACTTTTCTAAGCTGGAGATAGGACGATTAGATTTAAAGGCGGAAATATTTGATGTATCAAAGGTCATAAATCTTGCTGTAGGTGAAATGCATTCCCTCGCTGATGCTAAAAAGCTGTCATTGTTAGTGCAAAACGATTTGCAAAATCCTTTGATATTTAACGATCCTGTTCGGATCAGACAAATTTTAACTAATCTACTCTCCAATGCAATTAAGTTCACAGAATCTGGTGAGATTTGGGTTGAGGTTAAGGAACTACCTACAAATCAAGTGGTAATTATTGTTCGGGATACAGGTATTGGTATAGCTTCCAGAGATTTTAAACGTATTTTTGAAGCATTTCGCCAAGTCGATCAAACTATCACTCGCAAATATCCAGGGACTGGTCTGGGTTTGGCAATTGTAGATTCATTGGTGCGAATGATGGGCGGCAAAATTTTTCTGGAGAGCAAATTGGGCATTGGTTCAATGTTTAAAATTGAATTGCCGCGTCAAATCACATTACAAAATGTGGTAGATGATCCTCCCAATTTACAATTAGAGAGCGACGTAATTTTTGGCAGAGCAAAAAATCCCCATCAGTCATCTTCTCAAGCAAGGCAAGCACCAATAGGATATCCTAAATTTAAACTATAATAAATTACTTCCCAAAAAACTGATAAAAATTTATAGATTATGTCTGTAGTTGAAAATAATAAAATTTATCGTATTCTCGCCGTTGATGACACTCGAGATAATCTTATTTTAGTTCAAGCGATTTTAGAAAGTGAGGGATATGAAATTGATTTGGTTTCAGATGGAATAAAGGCTTTGAGGCAAGTTGAAAAATCTCCACCCGATCTGATTTTGTTAGATGTAATGATGCCGGGGATGGATGGTTATGAAGTCACGCGTCGGATTCGGAATAACCCAGCAATTAGTTATATTCCAATTCTGCTGATTACTGCTTTTCATGAATCTAGCGTTGTCGAAGGTTTAGATGCTGGTGCTGACGATTTTATTCGTAAACCCTTTGATACTGATGAACTACTGGCAAGAGTGCGATCGCTATTACGTCTCAAGCACAGTCTGGACGAACAACAAAAAATGACCCGCCAACGGGAAGACTTTGTTTCCCGTCTGACTCATGATTTGCGAACTCCTTTAGTAGCTGCCGATCGGATGTTGAATTTGTTTGAGATGGAAACATTCTGCAAAATCTCGCCGGAAATGAAACAGGCGATCGCAGTCATGATTCGCAGTAACCAAAATTTGATGGACATGGTAAACACCCTCTTAGAAGTCTATCGCTTCGAGGCAGGTAAAAAAACGTTGAATTGGGAAGTATGTGATTTACGTGAGATATCTGAAGAAGTGGTGAGCGAACTAAGCCCTCTAACTAATGAAAAAGGTTTGACCCTGACAATAGACACCAGTAAATTAGATCCACTGGGTAAAAACGCTGGGATTATTATGGGCGATCGCTTAGAACTACGGCGAGTGCTAAACAATTTGATCGCCAATGCCATCAAATTTACAGATACAGGAGGGATCACAATCCGCATTTTTGAAACATTACCTCTTCCAGGAAATCAAGATTCGGTAACAATTGAGGTACAAGATACAGGATATGGAATTGCACCCGAAGATCAGGCAACAATTTTTGAGCGATTTCGCCAAGGCAAACATAAACGTTCAGGTAGTGGCTTAGGGCTACATTTATCCCACAGGATTGTAGAAGGGCACGCAGGAACTATCCAGGTTGCTTCTGAAGTAGGTAAAGGTACTTTATTCACTGTCCAACTACCTAAGAACATTTAACTTCTTCACGGGGATATTTTTATGCTAAATTGCTAATCTTGACAAAGTTCAAAAGCTGAGTAAGAGGATAATTTTCCCCTCAATACCCGGCGAATTATAGCCTCTAAGTCTTCAATCATATAGGGTTTGCTGATATAATCATCAAATCCTGCCTTAAGGATACGCTCTCGATCCTCCGTGGTAGCTAAAGCTGTGACAGCGATCGCTGGAATTTTGGAAGTTAAGGGTTCTTGCTTTAGATGACGCACAACATCGATACCGCTAAGACCTGGTAACAAAATATCCAACAAAATTAAGTCAGGTTGATATTCTTTAGCCACCAGCACTGTTGCAGAACAATCTGTTTGACAAATAAATCTACAACCCATTAACTCAAGAGCATAACTAATCAGCAAAAGACTATCATCATGGTCTTCCACTGCCAAAATCAAAGGCTGGTGAGAGTTTTGCTGCTTTTCATCACTCATGAATGAATGTGCCAAATACATCTCTTCTCCAGAAGATTTTATTAGGATTCCTCGTCTGTCTCTATTGGGGAGATACAAACGAGGCTTCGCGCGAACTTATGGAATAGTACTCGGTCAGAATTAGCTAATGTGTTTTACTTTTGCCTATTTGATAATTCTTACCCACGCAAAAATTGCTGAGGGAAGAAAACCTCAAGCTGAGAGGTTTAGCGGATACCTTTCGATTATACGCAAAAATACAGAATATTTTCTTAATAAACTCACCATAACTTTATATAAAAAGATTAGATGATGATTTAATACAGTATCGGCTTGAACTATGTATGCTTTGAGATTTTAAAGATACTAAATAAACAAGTAATTCAAGTTGTTAACTGTTAAATTTTGTACTAAAGTTTACGTGCTTAATTTAATTTAGACACACTCTTTATTGGTTGTACAGACGCGATTGTTTAGGTTAAACCAAGAGATTATTTTTGATATGTTCCTGAAAGAAGGAGCTTTTCATTTTTTATCCAAGGCTATCTACTACTTTACTATAGCGCGATGTCTACGATGGGCAACACCTATGCAGAAATTTGTTTGTAGATTATTCTATTGAGATTATTGTGAGTATTCTATACTACAAAAATAACAGTAAAGAGAACATACAGCTTTATAGCATCTCATTCAATTCACACCCTTTCTTTTATGTTTTGAGCCAATGCATATAATTTACTACAGCCATTTTGAAGTTTAATACGATACGCTTTGGTTAAGGCTAAAAACTAAAACTGGCGTAGGTTGGGGAGCCACTGCGCCCTTACAGTATCCCGACTTGTACCCCTTGCGGGGAAGCAAGTTACGCGTAGCGTCTCCAAAGGACAAGGGGAACGCAACATTATCAAGACTTTGTTGAGTAACGCTTACACTCAACCCAACCTATTAGTCTGTCTCATTACATTTGAGGGATAAGAGAATGACCCGCATACTCCTAGGTCGAAGCAAGCTACGCACAGCGTCTCGTTAGAGAAGGACACTTTCGGCAAAGCCGTTCCCGAAGGGTAGAGCGTAAAGGAAGAAGGAAAGAAGGTAAATTGAAATTTGATTCAGCTATCAGAATTAATGTGATAGACCACTACTATTCTTCTTAACTGAACCGTATTATGTTTAATGCAACCAAAAACTTGAGAATAATTTTGTTTAAGCCTTGTTAAATTAGACCATTAATGCATATTAATTTATCTGCAATCAATTTTATTTTTAATCATATCTATTGAAATATTTATCTATCTAAAGGGGGTTGAACTAATTCTCATATTATCGATAGAGCTTAGTACCAGATTTTATAATTATTGTACACATCCTAGAGGAAGATGACCATAATTAAGAGTAGCTCTAAATTAATTCTGGTGTGTCGAATAACTGCTTTCTAATGAAGGTTTAGCTGAGTGCTAAACCTTTTTTCATGTCTATCATTAGAATCTGTCAACACACTCTAGACAGATGAACTGAAATCAAAGTAATTATAAATTAGCAAGGTATGGTAAACACTTGGTATATATAGGGCGTGGCTTTTAGCCATGCCTTTTTTGTGACTGATACTAACCAACTGAAACATACAACATATTTCAAGTTAGTGAGGCAAAAAATAGCCTATATATGCTATCGCGCATCCTCTCTAAGGCATCGCCGAGGATCTACAAGTTCTTCAACAGAGTACTCACAGGATATTGACCCTAGATTTCGTGCTTGATGTATGAGTATTAATCAAAAATTACTTTCAAAATCTCCTTTAACTTTCTATTAATAATATATCCATATCATGTTAAACAATGTTTAACACTATCCTAAAGAAATAGAAAAGCTAATCAAAATATGCCTGTTAGTGTTATTAGATACTATATATCTATATAACAAGCAACAAAAAACCATCAATACCATATATAGATCAATATTCGTATCATTCTATAGATAGTAGAAATAACTATTTTACAAAGTTATTATTCAGCCTGTTAATGCCTGAAAAACGTGTATGCACCCTGGATATTTTTCCAGGGTCTTTTTTTGAAAAATTATAAGTAAAAGATAGACTTTCATCAGATTAGAACTAAATTTATGGGTGATATTTTTATACACTGGATTGAGCAGAAAAAATAAAGAGGGGATATCTCAGAATCTACCTTGGTGTTAGAGTCTTTAGCCTAATCCAGAAATCTTTAAATAGGATTAACTTTAGATAGATTTTTTGTGTATTTTTTCAAAAAATTAGTTAATATTTTTACCAAGTTATGAAATACCAAATTTCTGAATATTTATACACATCCTCTAGGATGATGAACTGTAATCCAGAGTAGAACTAAATTAATTTTGTACGTTGTTAAGCACAGCAATTATTGAGGTTTGGTTCACAGCCAAACCTTTTTTTTAACGAGTAACCAGGAAGTGTGGTATCAGATTTCAGAATATTTGGATACAGTCTATAGGAAGATGAACTAAAGTAAGAGTCAGTCTAAATTAATCTTGGTGTAGTAAATGCTTGGTATATATAGAGGCTTGGTTTAACCAAGCCTTTTATTATGACTGATCGGGTAATTGTGTGTCAGTCTTCAAGAAATTTGGATACAGTCTATAGGAAGATGAAGTGCTAGAAAAGTCAGTCTAAATTAATCTGAAATGTCTGCTTAAGCACTAAATCTATAGGTTTAGCACTAAGCTAAACCTATTTTCTGATCGAGTGAAGAGAAAGAAGTGATGCCGATAGTGTACCCCTGCGGAGGCAGGCTACGCTGGGTAGTTTCATACGAAAAAAAAAATACAAAAAGTATTGATTTTTGTTTTGTGGCATGACTTTTACCCCACTTCCATTCCTCTCTCCGAAACGGCTACGGTGTACACACAAGTCAGAAATAGTAGTCTGTCAAGGAATAATTGACGAGTACATTCTCTCTCAGGAGGCGATAAATCGCGTCTTTCTAACGTATCAGTCTTTTAGACGCGATAAATCGCGTCTCTACATGAGGGCTTTCTGGCTTATCCCCATAAGCTTGGGATAAAACTAGCATTGATGACGCTGGGTAAATTTCATCTAACTGATTGCAAAATAATCATCAATCTTATGCGTTAATTGCATTAGTACGGATTTATAATAGCTTCACAGATGCGATTTTAATATTAGGGAATAAAGATGGATACCCCTGGCGTTGACCAGGGGCTTTTTATTTAGAGGCTACGCTTTAAACGTCAATACCGGACTCAATCGCGCCACAACGTCTACCATTTCTGCCTCAACCTGCACATCAATTACAGACTGAATCGGTTTATAGGCGGCTGGTGCTTCTTCAATGCGGCGTTCTTCACGCAAGGTAATGCAGTCTATCCCGATTAATCCCAGTTCTGCCTCATTTTGAGATGCACCTCTGCGATTGAGGTCGAAGCGAGAACGAATTCTTCCCGCGCCGTGTGAGGCCGAATTACAAAAGGCTGGATTGCCTTTACCCACCATCAGATAAGAATAAGCACCCATTGAGCCAGGGATAATCACTGGTTGCCCTGTATGGGCGGGACAAGCGCCCTTGCGTGTTACCCATCCTTTACCTTCCGGCAAGGTGATATTATGCGGCAAGTCATAAACTAGAGGTGCTTCCACATCTTTATATACTTCTCGTAAACGCAGACGTAGCAGTTCTGCTAATAGCAGGCGATTAATAAAAGCATAGTTAGCAGCAGTTGCCTCAGCTTGCAGGTAACTGGCGACTAATTCGGGGTGAGAATGGGTAGAGAGAGGAAAAATTTGAGAATCAGGGTACTTCAGACCTTTTTGCCAAGTCGCCTTAGCTTTATCTCGCCACATTCCCCCGATATACTTACCCACGTTTCGAGAACCAGAGTGAATCATAAAAGCCAGTTGTCCCTCGCGCACTCCCCAAGCGTGGGCAAGTGGGCGATTTTCGACTTTATCAACTCGCTGCACTTCTACAAAATGATTGCCGCCGCCAATGGTTGCCAGTCCACCATCGCGTACTATTCCAGCATCGGGAACCAATTCTTCAGGCGCGAGTTTCCAGTTACCATCCATTGAACCACCTAAGAAGATGCGTTCGCTCTCTTGGGCAAGTTGCTGCAAATCTGATTTGATTACACTCCCCGTAACCCGATCTAGCATGGCATCCAGCCAACCGGGAATTCCGTATTGAAATAGCGATCGCATTGCCTCAGCAGTCATTGTCACATCACGCGTACCAAAGAAGTAATCCCCCTTCATCTTTTCTACGAATTGGTCGCGCTTTGCCATGAATTCGTCGATTGTCAAATCAGCAACGTGCAGGCGCATTCCACAATTGATGTCAGAACCGACAGCGCCAGGGATAACCTGACCCACAGTTTCCACAATTGAACCAATGGCAACACCCGCATCACCTGGGTGAAAGTCAGGGGTGGCACAGGCACGACAAACGCATCCACCTGACGGGTGGCGGACGCTTGCCAAATTCGCTAGCTGCTTCAGTGCCTTAGCTTCTACGGGGAAGCCTTCTGGCAGTAACACTTCTGCTACAGGGGCATCAGGAGAATTAACTAAACGGACAGAATAAGTGCGATTGTTGTAACTTACATCCAAACCCTGCCGCTCTAAAGCACGCAGGAGGCGTTTTAAATTTTTTGGCTGCATGAAAACTCCAAATAGAGCCTTAAAAAAGACTCTTGGTTGTGAAGAGAGTAGGAGACTTGGGTTCAGCAGCCGCGTCTCAAGTGGTGCGGAGGGTTATTTTCCCAGAATTGTGGGGAAAACAACAGGTTATATAGCTTTGATAACACACGCTTGCATTGGAAAACAAGTGTTTTGTAGTATTTTGTACTCTTTGCATTTTATATACTACATCCGTAAAGGAATTTGAACTTTAGCAAAAAACTTTTAAAATTCTCTAGACTCTCCAGCCGGCTAGAGAGTCTAGTATGAATTCAAGGGGACTCTCAACCAGAAATTTCTGATTGTTGACGGTTATCCTTCAGTCATCCAACTTGGTTTGGCTAGGTTGTTTATTTTTATCCCGTAAATCTATGACTCTCCAACTCACAGTTCCCAATATGTCTTGTTCTGTTTGTGCAAGCACCATCACCAAAACACTTCAAGCAGTCGATGCCAATGCAAGCGTTCAGGCTGATCCAACAACCAAGCTTGTCAGTGTAGAAACTCAAGCATCAGAAACAGAAATTAAGGAAGCGTTGGCTGCTGCTGGCTATCCAGTTGCTTAATCTTGATACAAGAAAGGCAGGAGGCAGAGGGCAGGAGGCAGGAGGAATACTGCTCTGGAGCCTCCTGCCGCGATCAGAGCAAGCTTGTGGTTTAAGTACCCTACCAAAATATATGATTTGGTGGCTTGGAATTAGATGGAGTTGAGAGCAACAGATAATATTCCTACCTCCTGCCTCCTACTTCCTCCTGCCTCCTGCCTTCTTCACGCTCCTCCCACATCAATCACAGGGGTTCGGTTCATCTAGTTATGGATACTCTCACACTCAAACTTCGAGGCATGAGTTGCGCTGGTTGCGCCAACAACATCGAAAAGGTAATTCGCTCTGTTCCTGGGGTGATTGATTGCAACGTTAACTTCGGAGCAGAACAAGCCGCTATCAGGTACGATCGCTCTCTAGCAAGTTTAGAGAAAATTCAAACTGCGATCGCAGCTGCGGGATACTCTTCTGACTCACTCCAGGAAGAATTGCTCTCTGAAGAAGATGATGCCGAGAAAGCGAGTAGGCAAGCATTACAACGCGAACTTTTCCTCAAGGTAATTGTGGGAGGTGTAATTAGCATTTTCCTCTTTTTGGGGTCTTTGCCCATGATGACTGGGCTGAACTTCTCCTTAATTCCCAGCTTCTTGCAAAATCCTTGGGTACAGTTAGCGCTGACAACACCTGTCATTTTCTGGTGTGGTGGATCTTTTTACCGCAATGGCTGGAAAAGCCTCAAGCGCCATACGGCGACGATGGACACGCTGATTGCTTTGGGTACAAGTGCAGCATATATATATTCTTTGTTTGTGACTGTTTTCCCGAAATTTTTTATTGCCCAGGGCTTGATACCTCATGTTTATTATGAAGTGGCAGCCATTGTTATTACCTTAATTTTATTGGGGCGGTTATTGGAAAATCGCGCTAGGGGGCAAACTTCTGAAGCTATCCGCAAACTGATCGGATTGCAAGCCAGAGATGCCAGAGTTATTCGTGATGGTAGAGAAATTGATGTTCCCATCGCCGAAGTCAGAATCAACGATGTGATTTTAGTACGTCCTGGTGAAAAGATTCCAGTCGATGGCGAGGTGATTGCAGGCGCTTCGACAGTAGATGAAGCGATGGTAACTGGTGAAAGTTTGCCAGTCAAAAAGCAGCCAGGAGATGAGGTGATTGGGTCGACGATTAACGGTGCAGGTGCGTTTCAGTTTCGGGTGACACGAGTCGGAAATGATACGTTTTTGGCTCAAATCGTCAAATTAGTGCAACAAGCCCAAGGTTCTAAAGCACCAATTCAGCGCTTGGCAGATCAAGTGACAGGATGGTTTGTACCAGCTGTAATTGCGATCGCGATCGCCACTTTCGTCATTTGGTTTAATTTCACGGGCAACCTCACCCTAGCCACAATGACAACGGTGGGTGTACTGATTATCGCTTGTCCTTGTGCTTTGGGTTTAGCTACCCCCACTTCTGTAATGGTGGGAACGGGCAAAGGTGCAGAAAATGGCATTTTGATTAAGGGTGCGGACAGCTTAGAACTAGCACACAAAATTCAAACCATCGTTCTAGATAAAACTGGCACTTTGACTCAGGGGAAACCCACGGTTACAGACTTTGTGACTGTTAACGGTACAGCTAATGGGAATGAAATCAAGCTTTTACAGTTAGCAGCAACAGTGGAACGGAATTCTGAGCATCCTTTAGCTGAAGCGGTGGTGAAATACGCCCAGTCTCAAGAGGTGAGTTTAACAGGGGCACAGAATTTTCAGGCTAATGCAGGTAGTGGTGTCCAAGCAGTTGTTTCAAATCAGCTTGTGCAAATTGGTACACAACGCTGGTTAACAGAACTTGGAATTAACACTATGAGTCTCCAGCAGTATAAAGATGCCTGGGAAACTGCTGGTAAAACAGTCATTTTGATTGCTGTAGATGGCGAACTACAAGGAATAATGGGTATTGCCGATGCCCTGAAACCTTCATCAGCAGCAGTGGTGAAAGCCTTACAGAAGTTAGGTTTAGAAGTAGTAATGCTCACTGGAGACAATCGTAAAACGGCTGATGCGATCGCAGCAGAAGTTGGCATTGAGCGAATCTTTGCTGAAGTGCGTCCAGATCAAAAGGCGGCGATTATCCAATCTCTACAAGGGGAGCAGAGGGGCAGGGGTGCAGAGGAGCAGAGGGGCAGAGGAGTAAGGGGAGAGAATTCTCGGAAATTCTCACTCAAAACTCAGCACTCAATTGTCGCAATGGTAGGCGATGGGATAAATGATGCGCCAGCCCTAGCGCAGGCTGATGTGGGAATTGCTATTGGTACGGGAACAGATGTTGCGATCGCAGCTAGCGATATCACCCTAATTTCTGGAGATTTGCAAGGAATTGTCACAGCAATTCAACTTAGCCATGCCACCATCAACAATATCAAGCAGAATCTCTTCTTTGCCTTTATTTACAACGTCATTGGTATTCCCATTGCAGCTGGAATTTTATTCCCTATATTTGGTTGGTTACTCAATCCAATTATCGCTGGGGCTGCGATGGCTCTTTCTTCGCTCTCTGTTGTTAGCAATGCCCTCAGATTGCGTAACTTTCAACCAAAAGCTACTTCATAATTGCAGGTTAAATTAGGAAATGTTCAGTAAAAAAACGCTTTGCGGAAGCCTTACAGCTTTAGCGCTTCTCGCCGGGACACCAAGTGTAACATTAGCAGAAATGCCAGCCCACTCGTCAGAGCAAACTACCCAGTTTAACCAAATAGAGCAACCTTTGGGCTTGAAAGTTGGTGTTGCGATCGCTGGTTTAGCCTTGATTGGACTAGAGTTGTGGTGGTTTCTCCTTTATAAAAGTCCTGATTCTTGAAAGGATGTTTTAAAAATTCAGATAGCACTGTTATATGTCGGTAAACTGATTGTAAATTTACTCCCTTCCCCTAACTTTGATTGCACACTGACACTACCCCCCATACCTTCTACAAGTGTCTTGACAATAGATAAACCCAAACCACAACCCCCGGTAGTATGAGAGCGGGATTCATCTACGCGGTAAAATCTTTCAAATATCCGTGCTTGCTGTTGCAAAGGAATTCCATAGCCTCGATCGCAAACTTGAAGAATTGCCCGATCTTCAAGTTGATTTAATTCCAAAACTATCGGTGTATCAGCTTCAGAGTACTTAATAGCATTATCAATCAAATTTAATAATACTTGTTTGAGACGACTGTAGTCTGCTTTCACCTCAATTCGAGCAACTTTTGACTCGATTTGAATTATGCGATCGCTATATTTTTTTGCCATCATCACCACTTCTTCAACCAAGTCATTTAGCACATAAGATTTCATTTGAAAATATAAGTAACCATTATCTGCTCGGGCTAAATCAAGTAAATCTTGTAGCAGACGGATAGTGCGTTCAGCTTCCGATGCAGCAGTTTCTAAAGCTTCTTGTTGGGTTTGTGTTAAATTATTTTGCCTTCGTAAGACGCTCTGCAAGTAACCATGTACAATGGTTAAAGGTGTGCGTAATTCATGAGAAACATTACTCACAAATTCTCGTTCTTGCTTCCAAGATTGAGAGAGGCGCGATAACAGCATAGTTAAAGTTTGAGCTAATTCTTTAACTTCGCTGGGTGCATTTTCAACCGATAGCTGCGATTGTCCTAAATCTTCAGCCGAAATCACAGAAGCCATTTGATTTAGCTGACGTAGAGGTTGCAGAGAACGCTGGATGTAAAATGCGATCGCAGCAGTTAAAATAATGATTGCCAAAATACTAATAATAGTTAAACTCTGCACCATTCCCAGAAATATTTTCTGTTCGCGGGTAATATCTTTGACTACAAATAACTCACCCAATAACTTACCCTGCACTTGTACAGAACTACCACATAAAACAAAATAGCTTTCGTTGACTTTATAAACTTGTGGTTTAATCGGCATCTTAGTTAAAGACATTAACTCAGCTACTTTAGTATCAGATACTAAATCTAAAGTGGCAGATTTTACTAAAATTTTATTATCAGGACTTTTCAACCATAATAACATGTTGGTATTTGCCAAGTTATTAATAGCCTTTTGCAACCCAGTTTCAGGTTGCATCATTTCACTATAAATTTGAACATCTTGCGGCAAGCGCTTGGCGATTTGTTCTATATTATACTTATGACTATCAACTAAGATTTGCTGCATTTTCCAACTAGTCCATGTAGCGAGGCTACCTAGTACCAAAGCTGAAAATGATGCAATACCAACCGTGAGGCGTGATTGTAAGGAAAATGGGTCTATATTTATCCCAAATTTTATGATTTGCTTCACTATTTTGGTTGCATTTTAGGTGTTTAATAAAGTTTGAAAAATAAAATCAGACTGCTAAATATAAAGTTACTCTTAACCGCTACATCTTTAGTTATAGCTAATTTGAACTTACCTCTGTTGCATACAGTGAAAAGTGCAGCTATTCCAAAAAAATTGCTAAATGTTTTTATTTTATCGCCCTCTCCAGATTCACGAATTCTTGTCTAAATAATATTTTAAGTGCATTTACTACTAATTAAATTAATTTCTGCTGAGAATTACCTTAATATTTTTAATCCTCGAAATTGATTCTAAGGAAGGATGGTAAAAAAGAAAAAATTGGTAACAATAAGCCTTTTTAATGAGTGCGAGAGAGACTGATATTTGGATGTTGTTATTGTGAGAGCGATCGCGTCTTTATCTTTCTCTATTTTTGGTTCTTGATCCTTGGTAAACTTTGGATTCCAAAAATGCAAATTACTGTATATGATATTTAAGAAAACGGTTAGTGTCTAAGCTTTATTCTCATTGAGCAAATCTAGCATAATGTTCGATATAAAACTTAGGAGAATTGGCGATCGAGCGCACGGATTCACGATTTGCTACGGCTGCCCACCATTTTTTGAGCCGATCTAGTCCCGATGGTAATTGGAAGCCTAGAAAATGCTCTAATACATTTAGCTGCTCGAACCAAGGATAATAAGTCAGATCGACTAGACTAATCTCCGACCCAAGCCAGTAGGGAGCGCTATCTGACAATTTGTGCAATGCCTCACGTTCGATAAATAGCATGTGTTCGGCTAGCTCTTTTAACAACCCTGCCTGCTGTTGAGGATCTCGGCTGTGTAACAATTTGCCGGAAGCAGCGAACAATCGGGTATCAGCAAAGTTAATCCAAATCCGCGCATGGGCACGCTGAATTGGCTCTTTGGGTAACAGAGGTGGTTCGGGAAATATTTCATCCAGATACTCATTAATAATGCTAGATTCCCATACCCGAACATCACCATGCTTGAGAACAGGCACCTTGCCATAGGGAGAGATTTCTAGAAAGTTGGCAGGTTTGTTTTGTAAGTCGATTTCGACGATTTCAAAAGGAACGCCTTTTTCGGTCAGGGTTAAGCGCGATCGGTGTGCGAAGGGACACAAAGCCGCACTGTAAATTTCGATTTCAGTCATAGAGACACTCTTTATATTGGGCAAAACAATTAGCTGCGATCAAAATATGATAAATCATGATTATTTTCTTTGAATGCGATCGCAAGTTGAAAATAAGCAGACGAGATCGACCGAAGGAGACTAACGCTAACTTCAACCTATTGGTTGATAATCTCTAGATATGGCCGCGGTTGGTGAAAACCCTGGAGTGAAGCATCGACGATGAGGCAAACTTCGATATGCATACCATCAGGATCGGAAAATGATAAGTTAAGTACTGGGCCAAGATCGGCGATCGCGCCATCACTCACACCTCGATCTATGAGTTTGCGGCGGATAATCTGGAATGCTGATTCTGTTGGGGCATTCAAAGCTAAGTGGTCGATGTGTCCTCTTCCAAACATATCTGGTAATCCAGAACTATGAATATTATTAGGCATCTCTGCTGCGTGAAGCACACTCTGCGATCCAGCTAGCAGAAGTGCGTGACGAAAGGCTGGGGTCGTCTCTTGAAAGATGACTGGCATCTCGAATACATCAGTATAGAAGTTGATAAAGCGGTCTATATTTGCTGTCACCACTGCAACATGGTGGATACCTGATACAAGGCTCATGGTGTTACTCCAGTTGGATTGTGCAATTTTTTTCTATGAATAGGGAGCGATAACTTCTCTAAGAGACGTTTTAGTGAAGCGATCGCGATCGTGCTGTTGGTCAAAATCAATGATCGGCCCCTTCGGCACAATTCGATTTGGATTAATATCAGTCATACTCATGTAATAGCCGCGCTTGGTATAGTCTAGATTGCAAGTCGCTTTGAATGGCTGACGCTGATATAGGTCTAGTAGATAATTCCAGAGATTTGGATAGTCAATAATTCGTCGCAAATTGCACTTAAAATGACCGTAATACACTGCATCGAAGCGATACAGAGTTACAAACATACAAATATCGGCTTCGGTGAGTTGATTGCCACATAAATACCGTTGCTGGCTCAGAATGGCTTCCCATCTATCTAAACTCTCGAAGAGTTCTGTCACCGCATCTTCGTAAGCTGCTTGCGAAGTCGCAAAACCAGCGCGATATACACCAACATTGATTGGCAGATAGATTGCATCGATCGTTTCATCAATCTTATGCTGTAGGTCGCGTAGGTATAAGTCTATTTTTTGTGTTGCCAATTCCCCAAACTCTACATCAAACATCCGCATGATTTCGCAAGATTCGTTATTGATGATTGTTTGAGTTTGCTTATCCCACAACACCGGAACAGTAACTCGTCCTGTGTATTTGGGATCGACTTTCAGATAAATCTCTTGCAAATATTGAGTGTGATTCACCCAGTCAGGAATAGCTCCCGGTGCTTCAGAAAACATCCATCCCTTGTCGCTCATAATCGGATCGATGATAGAGACTGAGATGGCATCATTCAAACCTTTGAGTTCTCGCATAATTAAAGTGCGATGCGCCCACGGACACGCCAAGGAAACGTAGAGGTGATAGCGTCCTGCTTCTACCTTAAACTCACTAGAACCATCGGCGGTTATGCGATCGCGAAACGTTGTCGGTGTTTCATTGAACTTACCGCTAGGATCTGATTTTTTCCTATCAGTTGTCCATTCGCCTTTGCTCATCATTCCTGACGGCATAATTTCCTCCTAACACTAGGGCGTGTCTATAAACTTTTGAGGATTACTTCAGCATTACGTCTTTCCTTTTCTGAAGGATGTTAATTTCTTAAAAATTCTTGACAAAATCGACTTTGCAGATCCAGAGATTCCCTGCATCAACTCTCTGTTGCAAACCAAGCACGTAAAACCTCTGCCACTGTCCACGCTTGGGCAATACATCCCCGTGCAGTCATCGGGGCATCACCATCAAAAATTTCACTGAGACTACCAAGACCGTGTGTAGTAAGATGATTAGCCATTGGTTCCAAAAATTGACGAGCCTGCTCAGGGTTTTTATAGACGCGCAGGTGTGCTAGAACGAACGGCCCCAATAACCAACCCCAAACTGTCCCCTGGTGGTAAGCTCCATCACGTTGATACTGATTACCACCGTATTTACCCTGGTATTGGAAATGGTCGGGCGCTAGCGATCGCAATCCATGAGAAGTCAACAGCCTTCGTCCGCAAACTTCCACCACACTTCTTTGCTGGGCAGGTGTTAGCGGGCTTTCTGGCAATGAAACGGCAAATATTTGGTTAGGTCGCAATGCTACATCATCACCATCAGGACTATCTAGCACGTCATAGCAATAACCTGTCTCGTCATTCCAGAAGCGAGAAAATCTATACTTAGCCCGGTCTGCCATTGCCTCATATTCTTGGTGTGGTTTACCAAGGTGACGGGCAAACTTTGCCATTGTCCTTAAAGCATTATACCAGAGGGCATTAACTTCAATCGGTTTGCCAATTCGGGGCGTAACTACCCAATCATCAACTTTGGCATCCATCCAGGTCAGTTGTACACCTGCAACGCCTGCAAACAGTAAGCCATCGGCCGCATCGAGATGGATGTTGTAGCGTGTACCGCGACAGTGCCAATCAATGATGTCTGCAAGTATGGGAAAGAGTTCACCAAGCAAAGTATCATCATCTGTAGCACTGTAGTAGGCGCGGACTGCTTCAAAGTACCAGAGAGTGGCATCGACAGTATTATATTCTGGTTGATCGCCCGCATCGGGAAAGCGATTAGGCAGCATTCCTTGGTCTACGTATTTGGCAAAAGTGCGAAGAATTGAACGTGCTACCTCTGGGCGACCAGTAGAAATTGTCAAACCAGGTAGACTAATCATGGTGTCGCGTCCCCAATCGCTAAACCAGTGATAACCAGCAATGATAGTCTTACCGTAGGGGTCTTCTGGCATTGGACGGTCAACAATAAACTGGTCAGCAGCTAGTATTAGTTGCTTGATCCAGGTAGGTGATTCCTTGGTCTTGAGGGGTTGATTAGTTTTCCAAATTCCAGTTAGCTTCTGCTCTTGAGCGCGACGTAACTTAAGTGCAGCCTCGGCATTGAGATTTGCTTGCTTTTCTGTGCTGGCTACAAATGCTATAGCTTCCCCAGGATTCAGTATAACTTCAAAAGTCGCAGCATGGAGATGGTCTTCTCTATCTCTCAATCCCCGATAGCGTTCAACAGCCAAGTCAAAGCCATAATACCAATCATGAGCAACAGATGCGCTACCACTATCACTCAGTAGATACATTGGCGCAGCATCTGGATAAGCAGTTACACAAATCCCTTGTTCGACTTCCTCAATAGACATCTTCCAGCCATTACTTTGGGTGTCGCTGTGATAATCGCGGTAGTTGACCATTGCTTTGAGGGTCAACTTCAGAGGTTGCGTGGCACGACGCAGAGTATATTGGACATAAGTTGTGTTAGCACCTTGTTGCATCCACACCCGTTTTTCTAACAAGGCATCGGCAACAGCAAAACGCCATAAGGGAATTGTACCTTCCAGAGAAAAACGTTCAATATTTTGATAACCGTGAGGGCTGACAGTCCCATCAGCCCAACGATTGGTGTCTAGAGAATAAGAGCGATTGTCATACAGGATAGTTTCATCTAGTTTTGCCAGCAGTAAGGTACGGCCTAAAGGTGGTTTCAATGCTGCTACCAATAGTCCGTGATAGCGGCGCGTCAATAAACCAGCCACAGTTCCAGAAGCATAACCACCAATACCGTTAGTAACTAACCATTCCCGTGACTCTGCCGTGTCAAGATTGCCGCAGATTTCCCGCCCAAATTCTATACACATAAGTCAACACTT
This sequence comes from Nostoc sp. LEGE 12450, assembly GCF_015206895.1. GTDB lineage: Bacteria > Cyanobacteriota > Cyanobacteriia > Cyanobacteriales > Nostocaceae > Nostoc. Next base: position 23,748 of record NZ_JADEXU010000035.1, read on the forward strand.
TTCCTTGGGATCAATATTTGGATTATGGATTATGAATCTTCTAGTGTGCTGAGAATGGTATAAAGAGTTCTAAAATCTTAACTGGCGATCGCGGTTAAATAAAATACATTGTATTGGGTAATATTAAATACAGGTATCCTTGGTAAGACATTTCTGCAAGTAGAAGCTAAAATGCCTCTAAACGATTTTTTAACGTTATTGCGAAAGCACCCACTTTCAAGGAAGTAGGGAGGGCAAACTATAATATTTTACTCATTGCCAGCGAATTTTCTAATCAAAAGAGGAAGAATAGAGTGTTGAAAGATGTTGAACGTTATATTCCTTCAGAGGAAAAATATTTAGAGGCATTCCACTCAATTTATAAAGGATTGACTCCGGGACACAAAGCTATCTTGAATAAGTTGTATCAGCACTGTTACTTTATGGAAGACAATCGCAGATTACGCACTTGGGAATTATCTGAAGCGGCGGGATATGATGGTGACTCTTCTGGCCAAATTGGTCATTTAGGTGGAAAGTTCTGCCAATTTTTTGGAGTAAAAGATGATGAATTTGGGCAACCGGCACTTGCAATAATTAGTTGGTTTGCAGATGAAACAAATGGGCATTGGTACATTGAGCTAATTCCTGAAGCAGCTAGAGCATTTAAGCGTTTTCATATTGAAACTCTCCAATAGAAATGTTGATTAGCTTAGTTAGCGATCGCTCCTCTGAAACTTTCCAACACTGTTGTTTGGTGTCTAACTGCGATCGCTTGTAGTTATATTTAGCTTATACCTGCGAAGATGCAGCAGATGGCGTAATAATTTCAAGACCATATTTTGAAGCAGCCGCCACCGCTTTTTCCATATCTGCGGGACTAACGCTAGGTAATTGTATTCTCTCTGAGACTGGCACACCTACTTCCATAAAAAACTTCTCTAACCCTGCTGGTGTGAACCAACAAAGTAATTTTGCTGGCTTTGCACCAATATTTGAAAACCTGTGGAGTTGACCTTTGGGAGAGTGAAGAAAAGTTCCAGGAGTTGCTAAGATAATTTGCTCATCAAGCTGAAATTCCAATTCTCCCTCTTGAATAAAAAAAGCTTCGTCTTCGTGACTATGAATGTGGGGAGGTGTACCGTTTTGTGGTTGAACGGTAATCTCAACTAGAGCATAAGCTTGACCAGTTTCTTCACCCACTGCCTTAAAAGTATACAAATCTCCAAGCATCCAGTATGAAGAACCTTGTCCCGGTTGCTGTAATATTCCTTGTAGATTGACTGTCATAGTTATTCCCGTTTGAGATGTTTTCTATTATAAATTTCTCAGAAAAATCTAATTTTTCAGTCTTTAATTACTTAGATATAAATAAACTTAACCATATCATCGTAAATGGAGTAGATTGAAGCCAAGCGATATCTATGATGGATTACGCTACATAACACTCTGAGATTGTTTGACTTTACTCACGATGACACCACTTATTTTTCAATATATCATTGTTGTATAATTTTACATTTATTCACCTAAAAATTAATCAGTTTGTTGTATGTAAATAGCATAATGTGTCTAGTAGAATCTTTCTCTCAAAATAGTATAGCTCGAGCAAAATAACTATCCAGTCGATTTTTGAAATTATTTTCATAACCCATGCAATAAGTATCCATGAGCAAAACTAGCAATGACGAAATATTGTTGCACAACCAAACTTGGCAACGTGAGCGACAAATCATAATCCGTTTGTCTTCTTTAAACTATCGAACTGGTGAACTTGGTAGCTATTTGCATAATATTGCCTGCGGAGTCAGCGAACTTATTGGAGTTGATTGGACAGTTGTTACCTTTTGCCAAGAAGGGTTTGAAACTGTTCTAGCCAGTAGCCTCGAAATGGGCGAGGGCGAACATATTTATTCACTACATGGTTTACTAACTGGTACTGTTATTCAAATGGGTCATTCATTAGCCGTGAAAGATGCTCAAAAACACCCAGAATATGGACAGGCTCCAGAAGGTTATTGTGCATATTTAGGGATACCATTACGGACTGCTGAAAATAAGGTGATTGGTACTATTTGTTCTTTTCATCACCAACCGCGTGATTTTACAAAAGAAGATATCCAAATAGTGGAATTGTTTGCTGAACGAGCCGCAACAGCAATTGACAACTATCATCTTTATCAAGAACAGTGCAAATTTAATCATACTTTGGAAGCTGAGGTAGAAAAACGCACCGCAGAATTACAAGCAACCCAAGCCAAGCTTTTAGAGCAGGAACGACTGGCAGCTATTGGTGAGTTTGCTGCCATGATTGTGCATGAAATTCGTAATCCTTTGACTACAATGATTATGGGATTAAAGTATTTCCGAAAAACCATTTTAACAGAATCTGCTCAAGAGCGATTAGCATTGGCCTTGACTGAAGCTAATCGTTTGGAGCGTCTGCTAAGTGAAATTTTGCTATACGCCAAGCCTCAAGTGTTGCAGCTTTGTGAATTAGATGTGAATAAACTCATTCATGAGTTGCTGGTATATATTCAGGAAATGCCAGAAGCTCTGGAACGAAAAATTGAATTTTTTCCGGTGTTGTCTACAGTAAAAATTTTGGGGGATAAGGACAAACTTAAACAAGTATTTATTAACATCCTTCGTAATGCTTGCGAGGCAGTTGAACCAGGAGATATTATTAAGTGGGAAGTGGATTGTTCTCATATAAATAAAGTCTGTATTAATGTCCATAATGGCGGCAAACCAATTCCATCAGAATTTATAAGCAAGCTTTCTCAGCCATTCTTCTCCACAAAACCTTGTGGCACTGGGCTAGGGCTTGCTATTACTAAACGCATCGTCAATGCTCATAATGGAAAACTGTCAATCCGTTCTGATTTATTAACAGGTACTACCGTGAGTGTTCAATTACCTGTAGTTCCTTTTAGAGCATTTGATTGATATCAAGTACTTCTTCTGCTACGGTTATCCTATTTAAGATTGCGATACATAGCATTGCATCACTTCATAAGAAAAATTGATAAATGGAAAAATATCAACTCAGCCCAAAAAACTGGTCACAAGAAATTTACATTAAAGCTTTAAAGAAAGCAGCATACGCACATCAAGGTCAGAAAATGCCAGGTTCAGAAATACCTTACCTCATGCACTTAAATTTTGTGAGTATGGAAGTAATTGCAGCCTTAAGTGTGGAGACAGAGCATGATGGAAATCTTGCTATTCAATGTGCTATTTTACATGACACCATCGAAGATACTAATACAACATTTGAAGATATAAAAACCGAATTTGGTGAATCAGTAGCTAATGGTGTACTTGCGCTGACTAAAGATGAAAGTTTAGCAAAACATCTCCAAATGGCAGATAGTTTACAAAGAATAAAGAAGCAACCACAAGAAATATGGATGGTGAAACTAGCAGATAGAATCACCAACCTCCAAGCACCACCACATTATTGGACTCAAGACAAAATTATTCGATATCGAGAAGAAGGTATTCAGATTTATGAAGCTTTGCGGGATGCAAGTCCATTTCTTGCTTCCCGCTTGGCAAAGTTAATTGAAGATTACAAAGTATTTATCAAGTAAATAGTATTTTGTGAGTCAAATCACACTAGCAACCTAAGCACTGCAATAACATGATATTCATGCATAAATTCTTACATACAAAATGATGGAATTACTTGAACTAATGTTGGTGCTAGCTACAGTAGTTGGTGTTACAGACGGAAACACAATTTTGGTTAAAGATAATGCCGGGCAAGCAATTCCAGTCAAGCTAGCGTGTATTAATGCACCAAAGGCGCTTGGACAGGTGTATACTTTAGCAGCAACACAAAGGTTAAAACAGCTACTACCACCTAAAACTTCTGTTGTGATTAGAAGCATAGAAAAACTCGAAAATGGTCGGACAGTTGGTGAAGTTTTTGTAGATAATCGGTCAGTAAATCTCCTTTTGGTAGAGTCAGGTAATGCTGTCGTTGACAGAGAATCTTTACAAAATTGCTACGAAAGCAAGACCCAATATTTAATTGCAGAAGCTAACGCTAAAAATAAGCATCTGGGATTGTGGCAGCAATCAAACATGCAATTGAAGTTTCATGGCAAGTAATATCAAATCCGGTTGTTTGGGAGCAACCTCAGATGTCATTGATATTAGATACCCGAATTTTAAATAAATCGGATATCTAGATAACACCAATTTTTACCAATCAGATAGCTATGATTGCTTTTTTAATATCATCAATCAATTCATCAATCCTTGATTGTGTAGTGTTCCAAGAACACATAAAACGTACTCCTCCCACACCTATAAATGTATAAAACTGCCAGTTATTTGCTTTTAAGATGTGAATGACTTGTTCAGGTAATTTCACAAATACGGCGTTGGCTTCTCTGGGAAACATCAAGTCAACGCCTTCTATATTTAAGAGTTGATTTTCTAAATATTCAGCACATTGATTAGCATGTCTAGCATTTTTTAGCCAAGCACCAGTTTCTAATAAACCCAACCAGGGAGCAGAAATAAACCGCATCTTTGAAGCTAACTGACCTGCTTGCTTGCATCGATAATCAAAATCTTCTGCTAACTCTTTGTTGAAGAAAAGGATCGCTTCACCTAATGCCATTCCATTCTTGGTACCACAAAAGCACAATACATCTACTCCAGTTTTCCAAGTAATTTCAGCAGGGCTTTTATTCATAGCAGCAACTGCATTTGCAAAACGAGCGCCATCCATGTGGATTTTTAAATTATACTTTTTCGCTACTTCTTTAATTTTTAGAAGTTCTTCAATAGAATATAAAGTTCCTAATTCAGTTGATTGGGTAATACTAATAACTTTAGGCTTGGGATAATGAATATCAGTGCGTCTAGTGACAATTGCTTCTATAGATTCTGGTGTTAACTTACCATTTTTCCCTTGAGCGAGTAAAAGTTTAGAACCATTAGATGCAAATTCAGGTGCGCCACATTCATCTGTTTCTATGTGAGATGTTTCATGGCAAATCACGCTGTGATATGACTGGCAAAGGGCAGCTAGAGATAAAGAATTTGCAGCTGTACCATTAAAGGTAAAAAATACTTCACAATCAATTTCAAAGAGTTCTCGAAAATAATCTGTTGCTTTTTGAGTCCATTCATCATTCCCATAAGCTGGAACACTACCTTGATTGGCTCTAATCATATATTCCAGTGCTTCTGGACAAATACCAGAAGAATTATCACTTGCAAACTGTTCTAAGTTGGTACTCATAATCTCTACTTTTATGTTTCTTCGTAATTATTACAATTTTAGTAAATAATTTTTGTAGTTGACAACTACAAAAATTAGGAAAAATATTATATTATTAATATCTCAAATTAGATAATAACTCTGCTAATGACAAAAACTTCAGATGGTAATAAATTAAATATTTGTAGAGTATTTGTAAATTATTTTTAAATAACTATAATCCTAGTTTTTAAAATAAGTTAGTAGGTTCGCAAAATTTGATTTTCAAAAATAAAATTGCTATATCTTACATTAAACTGTTAATTATTTCTTGGCTTTTGTTTGAGTAGTTATAGCTTCTAATAGGATGAATATACTATTAAATGGATTTGCTAATGTCCACAGAAAACTGGAGTCTTAGTTTCCCTTTACTGAGACATTAAGTTACTACGGTGTATTTCTCAGCTTTGGGTTGAAGAGATTTTGGGACATTGAAAATGGCAAATAAGTAAATATTATGCTAAAAAAATAAAGTTTGCTAATTAGAATGCCAATCATATACTTATAATGTACTATACAATGCCCTGCCAGTAGCTTGCTTCCTTGTAAGGGTACAAATTGGGGAACCTGCCCAAGGCACCGGCTCACCAATGACTAATGACTAATAACTAATGACTGAACCATTGATTGAACTAAAAGGTGTTTCTAAGTCCTTTGGTAGCCATAAAGTTCTAGATAATGTAGACTTGACCGTTTATCGGGGAGAAGCACTGGGGATTATTGGACCATCAGGGACTGGTAAATCAACAATTCTACGGGTGATGGCGGGGTTACTTGCTCCTGATGAAGGAGAAATTTATGTGCAAGGAGTGCGGCGGGACGGTTTGATAGAGGATGGTGGACAGCCAGTTGGCATTGGTATGGTGTTTCAACAGGCGGCGCTATTTGATTCGCTGACGGTGGAGGAGAATGTGGGATTTTTACTTTATCAAAATTCAAAGCTGTCGCGATCGCGCATTCGAGATTTGGTAAAAGAAAAATTGGAGATGGTCGGTTTGCCATCAATAAGCCACCTTTACCCAGCCGAACTTTCCGGGGGAATGCGAAAACGGGTAAGTTTTGCCCGTGCAATCATGTCTAACCCTGATAATCCCTCAGAAGGGCCAGAAGTTCTATTATACGATGAACCAACAGCCGGACTCGATCCTATTGCCTCAACTGTAATCGAAGATTTAATCCGCTATTTGCAATGTTTGAATGGAGTTTGTAGTACATACGCTGTTGTTACCCACCAAGACAGCACTATTCGCCGTACAGCTGATAGACTTATATTTCTCTATGAAGGGAGAGTGCAGTGGCAGGGTACAGTTAGTGAGATATACAACACAGAAAATCCCTTGATTAAACAATTTATGAGTGGAAGCGTGCAAGGGCCGATTCAAGTGGTCGGTTAGAAAGTGAAAAGTGAGGAGTTAAGAGTTAAAAGTGAGGAGTGAAAAATGAGGAGTGAGAGTTAAATTCAACTCCCAACTCCCAACTTATAACTCCCAACTCATAACTCCCAACTCATAACTAATTATTGGGTAGAGGAAAAATATGCGAGGTCTTATGACAAGCCGCTTCGCGTCTGGGCGAACATTTAGAGAAGGCTCTGTGGGGTTGTTGCTCCTGGTAGGACTAGGAGTATTTGGGTTACTCTTTTTGTGGTTAAATAGATTTACTGCTGCTGGCCGTTCATACAAAATTATTGTGGAATTTGCTAACGCTGGCGGAATGCAAAAGGGAGCAATAGTTCGCTATCGAGGTGTTAAAGTAGGAACTATTTCTCAGGTTCTACCAAAAGCGAATGCGATTGATATAGAAATTGAAATTTCCCAAACTGACTTAATTATCCCCCGGAATGTCGTGGTGGAAGCTAATCAAAGTGGATTAATTAGCGAAAGTATTATCGACATTACACCAAAAACAACTTTACCTCCTGGGGTTGTACTTGCTAGACCCCTAGATAGAAGTTGCGATTCCAGTCTGATTGTTTGTAATGGCTCTCGCTTAAAAGGTCAGATTGGCATCAGTGTTGATGAATTAATTCGCAGTTCAACCGATCTAGCCTCATCATACAATGACCCTAAATTTTATAGAAATGTCAATAGGGTTCTAGAAACTACCACAAGTGCAGCATCTAGTTTTACTGAGCTAAGTCAGGATTTACAAGGTTTGACTAAAAGCTTGCGACAACAATTAAATACATTTTCAGCCACTGCTAATTCAGTGCAACGAGCGACAAACCAACTTAATACATCTGCAAATCAAACAGTAAATAAATTCGGTGCAACTGCAACTCAAGCAAATCGTTTGCTCAACAATCTGGATAATCTGGTGACAACAAATCGTTCTTCGCTGGTTGGCGCTTTAAATAATATCACCGAAACCAGCAACCAACTACGTGTTACAGTCAGTAGCCTATCACCATCTGTCAATCGATTGACTCAAGGAGAATTACTCAACAATTTAGAAGCTCTTTCAGCAAATGCAGCGCAAGCCTCAGCTAATTTACGCGATGCTTCTAAAACTTTAAACGATCCCAAGAATGCGGTGCTGCTGCAACAAACTTTAGATTCAGCAAGAGTAACCTTTGAAAATACCCAAAAAATTACATCTGATTTGGATGAATTGACAGGCGATCCTAATTTCCGAAAAAATTTGCGGCAATTGGTGAATGGTTTAAGTGGTTTAGTCTCTTCTACACAAGATATGCAGCAACAAGTACAAGTTGCGACTACTCTAGATTCGGTCAAAGCTGCTGTGAGAAAACCAAATAATCTAATAATTTCTACCCCAGCACCAACCCAACAAGCAATGTTTAATGACAAGTCGCTACCCATCTATGAAGTTAATCCTTCACCTGCTAATTTTGAAAGTAGTGACATCAACCTTCAACCAACCCCTAGTTCATCTATCCCTAACTCATCCCAAGAAGTCTTGTTAAAACAGCTGCGGGAGTATGGTAAGCAACGAGAGCAACTGGAGACGGAAAAATAGGCAATAGGGTTCGGATAAGCATTTTTCACTTTCCTTGTGGTCCGGGTAAAGGGTAAGGGGTAAAGGGGAAAGGATGTATTCAAAACCTTTACCCTTTACCCTTTCCCCTTTAACCGAACCGTATTGGACAATAGACATCTCCAGAAATTAATTATGCGTGACTTGAAACTCTTGTAGAGATGTTGCATTGCAATGTCTCTACATTCTTTTTCACCAAATGTCTAATTTTAGATATCTTTCATCTGATTATTACTGAGTAGTCAGAATTACTGAACTACCACAAGACCAGCAAGTAACAAGCGCCATACTTGGGCAAAGTCCCTATCGATATCTGGATCGCTCCATTCGGATGCGTGTGCTGGATGGTGAAACCGGACTGTCGCTTGAAAGACTGCCTTGGCTGCTGCTTGCGGATCGGTTACTCTAAACTCGTTACTGGAAATACCGCTCTCGACGATCGCAGCAACTTGGTTTACTAGTTCAACAATATGAGCTTGAACTACCCCTCGCGCCTCCTGAGCGATCGCAGAATAGGTTGCAAACAACTCTGGCTCATCCAAGACTTTTTGACGTTTCAGAATCATGAGTTGCTCAAACCATCTATGCAACCGTTCAACGGCGGAACCCTGTTCTTCGGCGATCGCTGCTAGTGGTATAGAAACCCGATGCAGCCACCGTTCTGCGACTGCATCACGCAGGGCAGCTTTGCTGGGAAAATGCCGATAAATTGTGCCGTGGCTCACCTCTAAAAAGCGAGCCACATCGACCACTGTTGCCTTTGCCAGACCGTAACGACACAAAACTTCTTCTGCTGCGTCGAGAATCCGCTCTGGTGTCAAAGGTGAATCATTCATGCTATAACTTTTTTACCTCTTTTCACTATCCAGCATTGCCATTTGTCCTGGATCGTAGCGATCGCCAGCTACGGCATTTAGTGGCACTGCTGACTCAATCCGGGCAAGATCGTCCTTGCTTAAGTGTAGCTCCAACGCACCCAGCGCTTCATTCAAGCGATCGCAACGCCGTGCGCCAATCAACGGCACAATGTCGTTCCCCCGCGACAGCACCCAAGAAATTGCCACTTGAGCAACCGTCGCACTCCGTTCTTGGGCAATCAGGCGAAGGGCTTCGACTAGCAACAAATTGCGATCCAGATTCTCTCCAGAGAAGCGTGGTAGATGTCCTCGAAAGTCTTGCGCTTGCTCAGAGCGTTCTTTCGACCAGTGACCGCTCAACAATCCCCGTGAGAGAACTCCATAAGCGGTGACAGCAATGCCCAATTCACGCACAGTTGGGAGGATGTCATCTTCAATGCCACGACTCAGGAGCGAATATTCGATCTGAAGCCAAGAGATCGGATGAATCCCATGAGCCCGCCGAATTGTATCTGCACCCACTTCAGATAAACCAATTTGGCGAACATATCCAGCTTTCACCATTTCGCTAATCGCCCCAATAGTCTCTTCAATGGGCACTTTCGGGTCGAGTCGGGCTGGCTGGTAAAGGTCAATGTAATCGGTTCCTAGTCGTTTCAATGTATAGGCAAGTGAAGTCTTCACGGCTTCAGGACGACCATCGAAGCCAATAAATTTGCCATCAGGAGACCGCAGCGCCCCGAATTTAACCGCAATGAAGACATCTTCCCGCCGCTGTCCTGCTAGGGCTTCGTGTAGTAGCAGTTCATTGTGCCCCATACCATAAAAGTCGCCTGTATCCAGTAAGTTAATGCCTGCATCAAGGGCTGCATGAATTGTTGCAATACTTTCCTTGCGATCGGCTGGGCCATAATAATCAGACATACCCATACAGCCAAGCCCAAGCGCCGATATTGTTGAACCGTTTTTTCCAAGTTGACGCGACAACATAGCAACTTCTCCACTGTGGTGATAAAGCTATGATAATCAGGTGAATGACAAAAATCAATATCTGTCATTCAATCTTCGTTAAAAGCTATTGCACATTTAACTTGCATTGGGTGGCTTTACGCCGTGCTGTACTAGCGATCGCTAATTGGTTTTTTTGGTTATATCAGGGAACTCTATTAATACAATTCAGTAATTCGGGCAGTTTTCTTTCACCCCCCTGCCTTTCTCGATAAATCAATTATTCAGTTGGTTGACAAATTACTGACTTAGTGCTAAAAACTGTCCCTCTCTGAGTTGGAGAGGGACAGGCTTAAACTTTTTTTATCTCAGAAAAAGTAGACTTAAACAAACACGAAACGAGTATCTGTTGACAAATTGCGGTTTAATCCGCTTTCCACAACCGCAATTAATTCTAATTGCGTCCCATTATTGGCGAAAATGCCCACAGATGAACTACTAAATCCAGATACTGATGCTGACCCCAAGAAGTAATTGTCAGCAGATCCTTTAAGCTGAATCCGATCGCTTGCTTTGAAGCTAACAATATCGGCGTAGTCACCATTGCCAGATTTGGCATAGAAAACTGAACTAGCATCACCCAAAATGTAAGTATCTGCACTTTGAGCGCCGTTGAGTTGGTCGATTTCGTTTGTACCACCTCCCCAACCAATCAGGTGGTCATTGCCACCACCTCCAGCCAGGATGTCATTGCCAAGTCCACCTAGAAGGGTGTCATTATCTGCTCCACCATTGAGGCTATCATTACCTCCTCCACCTTCGAGGCTATCATTACCTCCTCCACCGAGAAGTGTGTCGTTGTCAAGTTCACCTAGAAGGATATCATCGGCTGCTCCACCTTCGAGGATGTCATTACCTGCCCCACCTAAAAGTGTGTCAATGCCATCGTTCCCCAAGAGAGAGTCATTACCGCCCTTGGCATCAATGTAATCATTGCCTGCTCCACCACTGAGTGTCTCATTGGCAACAGTGCCGATAACGCGATCGTTGCCACCTAGAGCATTGAGTACGCTCACACCAACAAGTTGGTCGATAAAGATAATGTCGTTGCTAGATGTCGCCTTATTATTGGCAACAGTCAAATCAAAGGTATCGCTAACACTGCCACCTTTGCCATCAGCAGCGGTAACAGTGACGGCAAAAATGCCAGCTTGGGAGATATTGCCGAATATCAGACCTGTGTTAGCGATATCAGATCCAGTGGGTAAGCCCGTAGCAGTGTAGGTAAGGGTGTCGCCTTGATCGATGTCAGTAAATTTGTCACCGACGTTGAAAGAAAAAAGCTTGCTTGTCGAGATGATTCTGTCTTCAAGCGGTTGCACTACTGTCGGAGCTTCATTGAGATCGTTAACTTGGATAGCTAAGACCTTGTCCACAGAAAGTCCACCATTATCGGTACTGCGTACCCGAATGCTGTAAGCAGATTTGGTTTCAAAGTCTGGGGAAGTGTTGATTTTTAAGGTGTTGTCTGCGATCGCAAAGGCCGCGTTATCAGTGTCACCAGTTCCAGAAACTAAGCTGTAAGTGAAAGTGTTGCCGGTGTCCGGGTCTGTAGTACTAAATGTACCAACTACAGTATTGGCAGCCACATTTTCATTGACATTTGTATCACTCAATGATATGGCTGTGGGAGCATCATTTAAATTAAATCGAGCCACACTAGGGTCGTGATCGCTATCTTGATCGGCAAATTCTGAGTTGACGTGAACGACATCATAGGCATCTAGCTTGCCAAGCAAGTTGCTACTAACTAAAAGGTGGTCGAGTGTTTGGGCATTGCCTTCAAAGTTGTAGGTGTAACGCTCGTTTGCAGGCAGAGTTTCAATTAAAGAAGTCAGTCCAGCGCTTTCTAGGGTGCTGACAGGGTTGGAGAACTCAAAGTCATTCAAGTCACCCGCTACTACTACATTGGCATTAGGGTTGATCGTTAAAATACTTTGGACAAAGTTTTTCACCAGTGTCGCTTGTTGCTGACGCTGCACTTCGCTAGTGAGAGTTGGCGGTTGATTCACGCCAAATAATGGTTGGTCGCCACCTTTAGAATTGAAGTGGTTGCCAATTATATAAACAGTTTCACCCTTGAAAGTAAATTCACCAACTAACGGCTTGCGACTGCTAGTAAAGGCCGAGTTGGTGGGGTCAATCAAACCAGGACTATCAGAAAGAGTAGGAACACCAGAGACGTTGGTAACTGTGGTGCTGGAGGTGGAAGTACCACCGGGGCGATCTACAAAGTTGACACGAGCAGGATTAAACAAGAAGCCCACTCGGATATTTCCCCCAGGTTCACCGCCATTTGTACCGTTTACTGGGTCAATTTGGCGATATTGATATGTGGGGCCACCAGCAGCAGCGATCGCATTAATTAATGTTTGGAAGGTGGTGCTGGCATCAACTACACCATTATTCGTTGCTCCGTTATTGTCCTGAATTTCTTCCAGACTAATGATATCTGGTGATTTCAGATTATTAACAATGCGGCTGGCAAGGTTGTTAAACTTGGTTGCCCCATCGCTTGGGTCAAGATTTTCGACGTTGAAAGTAGCAACTGTCAGTTGGTCAGTGGTGGGAGTTAAATTAGTGACTTCTCTTTGCAGGGTACTGTTCTGTACTACTGTGGGAGCAGCCGATACTAAAACTTCATAGTTGCTAAAGTCGTAGTTAACGACACCAGTAACAGTGCTAAGTTGCGTACCAACATTCACTTCAGGTAGCACTAAGGCATTGCTGAGATCATCGATTTGAATCCGCTCAGGATTGAAGTCTGAGGCACTAATTAGGCTACCACCGCGAGATGTGCTACCAGTGGCATTTGCCCCATTGTCTGCTAGTACCCAAATTTCTTGCGATGTCCCAAAGTTTCCAGTGGGTGAAGTGGAGACTGGGTTATTAACCTGTACTCGCATTCCTTCTAAACTTTCGTAGAAGTCGATGCCATCCTGGGCAGGGTCAAAGGTGGTCGTTCCAGTTTCGATATTACCAGTAGTATCGTTATCGATGACTGTAGTTGGGATAGCTCTGCCGCCATTACCCAGAATTGTGGCAGTTGGCAAAGCATTGCCAGTGGAAACGGTGACAATTGTGGGGCTAGTAATTTGTGTTACCGTCAGGTTATTTGCATTATTACCGGGACGAAACTCCGTGACTGTTCCATTGACTAATATAGAATCGCCAACGGATACGGTTGGTGCTGCTGAAGTGAAGACGAAAATACCTTCAGAAGTGCGAACGTCGTTATCTGAGTTGGGGTCTTGCAAGTAGAAACCGTTACTAGCTGTAGCCGTGACAATTCCCGCTACATTGCTGACATTCTGACCTCTCAAAAGTGAGATATGCCCCGCTCCCTGAATGTCGTGAATCCGAATTGCGTCATCATCAGCGATCGCCACTGTTGCAGTAGTAGCAGTACCGAGAGTATAGTTGGCGCTACTATTTAGAGTCAAAGTGACGGTTTCATTTCCTTCAACTGTCGTATCATCCACAGGTGTAATGGTGATATCCGCAAAGGATTGTCCGGCAGCGATGGTTGCTATGCCTGTTAGGGTTGGTGTGTAATCTGTGCTTGTGGCTTGTCCAGCACCCGTTGCAACATTGTAATTTACCGTCAAGGCATTGGTGGTACTGCCTGTGCGAGAGATGCGGAAGATACCAGGCTCACTACCAGCTTCGGCGGCGTTGGCATCTTGGGCTGCGATCGCAATTGTAGGTAGAGACGAAACAATAGTCCCTGGAGAGCCGATTTCCACGTTTGAATTTACAGCGACGAATGCACCATTAACTCCCACAGCGCTCAACGTTGCGATCGTGGCATTGTTTGACAAGGCGGCATTATCGAAGGTGGCAAATGGGGCTGTGGCTGGAGATGCTCCAAAGACGACATTAGCCTGTAAAGCACCAGTGGAATTATAGATATTTACGGCATCACCACCCGTACCCAAGCCTATGCCTGAACCAGAGTAGTTGCCGATTTTCAAGTCGGCTGGTGGGTTTGCGCCGAACCAGTTGGATAAAAATGTAGGATTAGCGGTAGCTCCTTCGAGGAAGATTACCGATTCACCTGCGCCGATAGTTGTAATACCGTTCAAGGCGACAGAGGAGGCGAAGCTATTCGAGTTGTCGTCAATTTTCCAGCCTGTGATATCTACGGCGCTCAAACCCTTGTTGGTAAGCTCAAACCAGTCTGCACCGACGGGTGAGTTGCCACTACTCCAGGGAGCTACTTCAGTGATGAAGATACTGCTGGTGGTGGGATTCTCATTTACATCGGTTACTAATAAGCTAAATGCCGTAGTTGCATCTGGGTTATTGCCAACACTCGCGTCATTTACATTGACGCTGACGTTGTAGCTGGTCTTAGTTTCAAAATCTAGAGTGGTTCCCGCTTTCAGGAACAAAGCATTGTCCGTAATCTCAAAGAAGTTGGCATCTGCACCAGTCAAGCTGAGGGTATTTGTTCCCAAAGCGTCATCACTGACGATAATATTGCCGACTTTAAAGGGAGTTTCAGTACTGGTGCTTTCTGACAAGCTGGTGACGGTATTTGCAAGGCTGACGGCTACAGGGGCTTGATTCGCATAAGTAAATGAGGATGGTGCATAGACCCAAAGTTGAGGGTGATCGATATCACCTCCGCCATTCTCATTAACGACATAAATCAATCCATTCTTGTCCACCGTGATTCCTTCATTCCCCTGATCCACAACGGATAAAGGATTACCCGCATCGGAGACAATAGTTAATGAGCTAGAGATATTTCCAGTGCGATCGATGTTGACGATTTTGCCTGATTCTTGGCTTAAAATCAGCAGACGGCTGGAGTCGGGTTGTCCGTTCAAGGCTGATAGATTCGACAATGCGAAAACATCCGCGAAGTCCGCAAGACCAGCCAATGCTGGATCGAAAAGATTGGTAGAGTTGACTGTGGTGGGCGAACCGTTACTCGCAGTTCCCGCCGCAAAATCGATGTTTGTTTGAAAAATTCCTTCGGGTGTAATCTCCTTAACTGCGATGAAGCCACCAGTCTGGGGGTCATAGGAGATACCTTCGATGCCAATATTTCCGACCGTCGTACCGAGTTTTACGGTCTGGACATTACTTCTAGTAAGGGTGGTTCCTGGGGCATAGGTAAACAAATTAGCCTGTCTGTCTCGCTCCTCAATCAAGACAAACTTGCCGTCACCGACATAGGTAAGCCCTTCTGTATCGTAAAATTCTGTTCCTTGAGGACTGCTGCCAGAAGCTAACGTCATTGAGTCAATTAATTGTCCCGTCTTCGATACTTGCACGATCGCTCTGCCGCCATCACCGACAACAAACAGCGTGTCGGTATCCTTGTTATAGGTAACTGCCGAGACTTCTTGAGCCAGTAAATTGTTGGTTGGCGCAGTGGTTCGCGTCGGTTCGGGTAGGTCGTAACGTCCGATGCGGACGTAGGTGGAGAGATCGATAGAAGTTACCACCGTGTCGTTGTCAGCGATCGCCACTGTTGCAGTAGTAGTAGCACCCAAAGTATAGTCGGCGCTGCTATTCAGAGTCAAAGTGACGCTTTCAGTTCCTTCAACTGTCGGATCATCTACAGGTGTAATGGTGATATCCACAAAGGATTCTCCAGCAGCGATCGTTGCTGTGCCTGTTAGAGTTGGTGTGTAATCTGCGCTTGTGGCTTGTCCAGCACCCGTTCCAATATTGTAATTTACCGTTAGGGCATCGGTGGTACTACCTGTGCGAGAGATCCGGAAGATACCAGGGTCAGTGCCAGCTTCGGCGGCATTGACATCTTGGGCTGCGATCGAGACAGTGGGGGTTGATGCGGCGATCGTAAAATTCGTGGTATTTGGAGCAGTTGTGGTGTAAGTACCATCAGTTTGATCAACCGTCCAGTTGTTAACATTAAAGACTGAAGATTTATAGTTTGCAAAGCTAGATTGTCCAGTTCTAGAGCCACTATATTCACCATAGTCAGCACTAGTTCTTAATACTATTGCGTTAACTCCAACCGTTAATCCTGCATTTGCAATTGGATCACCAGGTGTTACAACATCTCCTGATGATACCGCAGTTAAAATCGTAGTTGGAGCAGATGCGCTAGAGCCAAGAAAAGCATAGATAACGTCACCACTTGCAGAAAGACCGTAGTTACTGCTACCTGATACCGTGGCACGAGAGAGAGTTCCAACTGATGCAGCAAGGGTGGCAACATCAACTCCAGTAAAGCGAATTACTGTACCAGCATTTATCGTACTAGATCCTGATATCCATTGAAAATAAGACTCACCAGTGTTAAAAGCTGTCGTGCTAGTAGCTTCATTATCAGTGAAATAAATCGTCGTGTTCGGGTCTATATCTACAAATGTAACAATAGACCAGCCATCTTCATCGGCATTGAAGGATATAAAAGCAATATCCCCTTGTGTTAAAGCCATAGGAATTATTTAACCTCTTTAGTTTGTTTCAGATTCTCAAAAAATCAACCAAATGATCCGAAGCGATGTATTAAGTGCGATCGCTCTTGGGATTTATCCAAAGTTGTCCGCACTTCTTAAACAGTCCAAAAGCGATCGCTACCAATATTTTTTGGTTAAGGGGAAAAGGGGAAAAGGAAAGGGTTTGAATTTACCTTTCCCCCTTTGCCCTTTAACCTTTCCCCAAACCAAAAGAGAGATCACACTGATTTGTGGGGCGATCGCTCTCATAACGACAAAAGGATAGATGCAATAACTTACTTCAGTATTTGGGCGAACATGAGACAAGATCGGCATGAAAGACCGAAGTAACTAGCAAAAAATAGCTACATACTTTATTAGTATTAATTCGTACTTATCAACTTCAACCTATCCCGGTAAGTTTAAGGAACAGCTAGCAAAAGGTTAAAAAAACAAATTTTTGGCATGGAATTGCGCTCAGATGATTGAAAAGTCAGCAGATGAGAAGCAATCCAATACTTATCGGACAAGTACTTTCCATCTCTGGTGTGGTCTGGGAATCCATTTTCGGGAAAAGGGAAAGGAATGATTTTAAACCCTTCCACTTGAACAGAGAAGTGTTACAAGGTAGCAATCGCAATACTTTTCAGATAAAACCCAATAATCTCTCTTTTGGTCTGGGGAAAGGGAAATTCAAACCTTTTCCCTTTCCCCTTTTCCCCTTAACCGAAAAATATTGGTAGCGATCGCCACTTGTTATTTTTTGCTCAACTCAGGGAACTCTATTAATACGGTTCAGTAATTCGCGCAGCGTTGACTAGAGAAAGGCTTCCCGTAAGGTAAGCAACTGGTATTACTTGTTGTGGGTTTAGTTGAACTGTGTTGTAAGCATAACTTTGAGTTTTGAGGATCGGCTGATGGATAAATCAATTATTCAGTTGGTTGACGAATTACCAACTGACAATATCACTGTCAAAGTTTTAAAGGCTCTTGATTACGTAGCACCAGGTGAGTGGAGCAATTTGACGGGGTTTGAAAATAGTATTCGCAGTATTACTGGAGAAACCGATGCTAAGGTCATTCAGAGAATCCGCGATCGCGCTGTCGTGTTATACGAAGATCCTCAAAAAGGCTACCAGTTTGCAATCAAGCTTTATCAAACAATTGATAAGGCAGACACAGCTATGGCAGCAGCAGCTTTAGCGAATAAAGTTAGTGAAAAAATCGGCTTTCTGTCTTTTTTAGGCAACATTACTCCCAAAGCTGATGTAACTCAATCTATTGACTTGGCACTGAAAATCGCTGTCGAAATCATCGCCTTTTGCAAACTAAATGGCATTCCTCAACCTAACCCCCAAGAGTTTGCTAATTCTCTTGCTAACAACTATCAAAATGCATCCTTAATGCGGATGATAGCTTTAGTTTGTATAGACGGAATTCTGCCATTAGGCCCCGACTTTCTCAGCAAAATTCACGGAGTTATTAGTGGCACTGATGCTGGTGCAATAACTCAAAATCCGGTTTTCTTAGCCATCAATAACTTTCTACCAGGTAGTAACCCCTCTGATAAAGTTGGTTTTATCGGTCAGAGTTTTAACTCCGTACAAGGTTGGATGAATAACTTAGTATCTAAGACAGGTATAACCCCACAATCAATTTCTAGTAATTTGGGTAGTTTTATTCAGATTGCTGATGATAATTTAGATTTTGTCGCAGTATTCCTAGATCAAACTACCAATTACTACGAGCATACCGGAACTCAAAGCGTCGCTCGCGGCTTGATTTTGGAAGCATACACTCTAGTAAAAGAGGAAATTAAACAAGAGCAACAAAAGCCTATTCAAGATGTTTCGTCAGCTTCTGCTATCAAGTCAGATAAAATTCAGTATGAAGTCAGCAAAACAGTAGAAGTCTGGGATGGTGAGGACGAAGATTGGTATCAGGGAACAATTGAGAAAATCCAAGATGACCAATTCTTTATTCATTACCTTGGTTATGGTTCATCTTATGACGAGTGGGTAGGTGAAGATGACATTCGGACTCGCGATCTCCGCTCTGCGGATGACAATGGATATGCAGTTGGTCAAAAAGTAAAATGTTGGGATGAAGACCAAGAAGCTTGGTATTCTGCAACGATTCAGCAAGTCCAAAATCAGCAATACTTTGTTCACTATGTTGGTTATGACTCATCTTATGATGAGTGGGTTGATAGCGACGAAATTTCTTAACTACTGAATTAGTAGCACAGGGCCGACAAGAGCAATATCTACGATGGGTTATTACCCTCTCTACGCGCAGCGTCTCGTAGCTTGCTGAATACTCACTATCGGTGTCGCACCCTGTGCTAGCATTAGTACCTTTAAAAATTACGAATTACGAATTACGAATTACGAATTATTTTGACGCGCTACTATATCCCCTATTGCCTTCGTGCAATATACGTGAGGAGTAGTGCAGGTTAAACAGATGACAGAAGAATTTAATAGACATCGTGCAGAGAATTTGCTTGCGATCGCAGATCAATTCACCAAAGTAGGAAAGGTTACAGACGTTAAAGGCTTTGGAAGTGGTAATATCAATGACACTTTTTTAGTGACTCTAGATTCCTCAAAAGAACAACATTTTGTCCTGCAACGCATCAACACGCAGGTGTTTCGGCAGCCAAAACTGATTATGCAGAATATGCGTACCTTCACTGAGCATGTTCATAAACGGTTACAGCACACCCCCCTCAATCGTCGCTGGGAAGTACCGCGCGTACTATTAACTAAGAATGCTCAAGACCACTGTCAGGATGCAGACGGCTCCTTTTGGCGGGCGATTAGCTTTATTGAAGGCTCCCAGTCTTTTGATACTATGCGCGATCGCTCACAAGCGAAAGAAATTGGTTATGCCTTGGGGATGTTCCACAATTTAATCAGTGATTTGCCACCAGAAAAACTCGCTGACACTCTTCAAGGATTTCATATTACACCGCTTTACCTCCAGCATTACGAAGAAGTGTTGGCGAAAACTAGTAGTTCGCCAAGTGAACTTGGCGGGGTAAAGGGTAAGGGGGAAGGGGGAAAGGGTTTAAATCCCTTACCCCTTTCCCCTTTACCCAGCCCTCACCCAGCATTTTTGGGTTGGCAGACTACTAGTGCTAGTCAATCTTCAGAAGTTAATTATTGCTTACAGTTTGTTAGCGATCGCCAAGCCTTTGCACATATCCTAGAAAATGCCAAAGCTGAGGGCAAACTACCTCTGCGTCTGATGCACGGCGATCCCAAAATTAATAATGTTATGTTCGACACTGTTACCCAGCAAGCCGTCAGCGTCATCGACCTCGACACCGTTAAACCCGGTCTGGTACATTACGATATCGGCGATTGTTTGCGATCGGGCTGCAATCAGGCTGGAGAGGAAACTGAAAATTGGGAAAGTGTTCATTTCGATCCCGACCTGTGTCAGGGAATCTTGCAAGGCTATCTCTCTGTGGCAAAGGCGTTTCTTACCGAGAATGATTATGCATATATATATGATGGCATCCGTCTCATTGCCTTTGAATTAGGATTGAGGTTTTTTGCCGATTATTTAGCTGGGAATGTCTACTTTAAAGTTAAGCACCCAGAACATAACTTGGCAAGAGCGATCGTGCAGTTTAAGCTTACCGAAAGTATTGAATCTCAAGAAACGCAGATTCGTAACATTATCAAAGACATGAAATGAACAACCAGACATTTTCCCTACAACTCTTCCCTTCTACTGAATCCCTGCCTAATTTGAAAATTTTAGGCAATATCAGCCGAAATGGTAATCAATTAGCCATCCACTATATGCTTGAAGGCGATTTAAAAGAAGTTGCGATTGCTCAACCATCAAATACACCGTCACGCAAGTATGAATTGTGGAAAGACACCTGCTTCGAGTTCTTCCTTGGCATCAAATATTCTCAACAGTATTGGGAATTCAACCTTTCCCCAGGTGGACACTGGAATGTTTATCGCCTTGATGGGTATCGTCAAGGAATGCAAGAGGAAACAGCTTTTGAAAATCTCCCTTTTAATGTTCAAAATAAATCTGATAGTTTAGCACTAGCCTTAAATGTTGATTTAGATAAAATAATTTCTATGGAGCAAGCAATTGAAGTTGCCATTACTACCGTTATTAAAGATAGAGATGGTAAAGTGACTTACTGGGCCTTAACTCATCAAGGCACGGAGGCTGACTTTCATCTGCGAGACAGTTTTATCATTAAGTTGTAAATACTGCTATTCACAAATTTACTGTGAGTAGCTGACTCAAGATATCATTCTGAAATATTGCGGATATTATTAGGATATATCCTAATAATATATCCAATTTAGTTGGTATGCTATAAACGCAATTACCAGTACAAAGAACATTCCAGCAGAGGGCAGCTTTTGGCTTTATCTGCTGGAGACTCTAAATGTGAAACTTATAGGAATCAACTTTAGTAGCGATTGTTATTGTTGCGGCGGGCATTACCACCACCCCAGCTACTACGAGGAGAACTGCTTCTATCCTCACGAGGTTTAGCTTTGTTCACTTTCAAGTCACGTCCCATCCATTCAGCACCATCAAGTGCATCAATGGCAGCTTGTTCTTGTGTGTCTGATTCCATTTCCACAAAAGCGAACCCACGAGGCCGGCCTGTTTCCCGATCTGTGGGTAGTTGAACACGACTTACTGTTCCGTATTCTGCAAAAGCCTGCTTTAGGTCCTCTTCTGTAACCTGATATGACAGGTTCCCGACGTAAATTGACATAGAAATCTCCGAATTCAGGGAGTGTAGAGAGTTAAATTCGGAGAGACGGTTTTTAGAAATCAAAACTAGTTACTCAACCGAAAATAATCTTTATGTCCATGAGTCTAACACAGCCTTCAGCCTTTGAATATCGTCTAATAGTGAATTTTATTCACAAATCAAACCCTTTATGCAGGTTTGCAGACTTCTCCATTGACTGGCTTTTGTTGCTTGTACTATAAAATTTACAATTTTAATCTGCGATCGCGCAGGTATTTAGTGTTTTGAAAATTAAGCTGTGGACTCAGAGGTAAAGATTATTATCGGTAGTGGGTGCAATCATAACATGACTAACTGTTTTAAAAGCAAATTAAAAAATATTCATCCTCAAATGTCCCATTAGCTATGGTTGAACTGCGCTAAAATCTTTTCTGCTTGCTGGCACAGTGCTTCGTGATATTCACCATTACTCGCCAGCAAACCTCCCCATTGATTGATATCACCAGTGTTATACTGCAACGGAGCGCCGTCAAAGTGGGTAAACTTACCACCAGCTTCTGTTAAAATCAATTCTGGTGCTGCCATATCCCAATCTTTGGGCGCAGACTTACCAGAAAGGGAAATGTAGATATCTGCTTGTTGCTCGACAATAGTGGCGATTTTGCAGCCTACACTACCCACAGATTTCTGATTTTGACAGGGTAAATTTTGTAGTAAGTAATCTAAGCGCTGGTTGCGGTGAGAGCGACTAACCACTAAGGTTAAATCCTCAATTGGTTTACCTGACGACACTTGTAAAGGAACAGAGCCATCACGGGTTTCTACAAATGTCCCCCCACCTTTGGTAGCGTAATATAACTTTTCTGCCTCTGGTACTGCCACCACTGCTAAAACCGGGCGCGTTTCCTTGACTAAAGCAATGTGAACTGCATAGTCCCCAGTTTTTTCAATAAAGTCTCGTGTACCATCCAAAGGGTCAATTATCCATACCCAAGGGGCGGAGGGGTGTACGCCTGTAGTTGGCGACTGATAGGTTTCTTCGCTGATGTAAGCAAAATCTTCGTTACCCAAAGTTGCTTGTAGCTTCTGCAAGATATATTGACTCACAGCTACATCGGCAACGGTAACAGGCTCATTTTGTTTATATTGTACATCTAAGTTAGGGTCTTTTGCAGTGCCGTGGTAATACGATCGCAGTATATCTGCTGCACCCCAACCTATCTCACGAGCGATCGCTAATATTTCTTGTAAGTCTTTCATTAAATTTACCTTTATTAACCTGATTACCAAAAAGGGGAAAAGGGAAAAGGGGAAAGGGTAAGGGGGAAAGGAAAGGATAAAGAACTTTTCCCCAAAAGGTATAAAGCCACTATTTTTAAATAGGTCGAATAAAAAAGAAGATTTTTAAGACACGTAGTGCGATAAAAATTAGTGTCCATATTTGAAACCCCTACTTTTAAGTTACTGCTTCCCTTTCCCCCTTTCCCTTTCTTCATTCAGCACTTTAAATCCATCCAGCGCCGAGTGCCAAAAAATTTACAAGAATCAGCAGCAATATTAGCTGCTAGCGCCAGCGCATCAGTAAAACTTTCCCTTAGAATGTAATCACAAAAAGCACCGTGGAAAATATCTCCAGCCCCTAACGTATCAACCGCGTGTATTTGCGGCACATCTACGATACCAGCTTTAGTGCAACTCAAGTATTCAATTGGTTTTTGTCCGTGGGTAATGGCGATGTAAGGAATCTTAAAGCCAGCCAGATAGGCAAAAACGTCTTCTCCAGTCTGACAGTTGGGGGGATAAAAATTAGCTGAACAGATGGCATAATCTACAAACGGCAAAATTTGCTCAAATCCAGGCTTCCAACTGCCACCATCGATTACTACTGGGATATTTTTGGCTTTAGCAGCTTGGGCTATGAAATAGCTAACAGCTATCTGATGCCCATCAATCAGTACTATATTGACATTTTGTAAAATATCTGAAGGGATAGATGCGCTGCTGGCTTGAGTTTTGACAGCATTGATGGAAACCACGGCTCTTTCACCTGTGGCTTGGGTGACAATGATTGAGGAGACAGGCGGTGCTAAATCAGTGGTAGGCTCAAGGTCTGCGATCGCAACTTTGTAATTTGCCAAATCACTTCGGATTAGCTGTGTCATTGGGTGAGAACCCACTACACCTAATACTGTAGCTTGATTACCTAAATGCCTGAAAGTTACAGCTGCGTTTGTTGCTGGGCCACCTGCCGCTACAGTATAGTCAGTAGCGACAATCTTCTGATTATTTTTGGGGGCAGATTCAGCAAGGTAAATCAAATCTAAAGTTACTAAACCTACAAATAACCCACGATCCGATTTTGGATTTTGGACTTCCGATGATCCATTTGTCATATATGTTCGTATAGCTGCATAAATAATTATTTTTAACTCTTGTACAGATGCGATGAATCGCGTCTCTCCTATCTCTCCTGCACAGACGCGATGAATCGCGTCTCTACAAAAACTCCTAATCTCTCATGCAAACCGATCCAAAACCAAGAACACTTTACGTTGTCGGTACACCCATTGGCAACCTGGAAGATATAACCTTTCGGGCGGTGCGAATTTTGCAGACTGTGGATATCATTGCTGCGGAAGACACGCGTCATACTGGGAAACTGCTACAGCATTTTCAAGTTAAGACACCCCAGGTGAGTTATCACGAACACAATCGTACTAGCCGCATCCCAGAATTATTAGAGCATTTGGTTAACAATAAAGCGATCGCACTTGTGAGTGATGCGGGAATGCCAGGAATTTCCGATCCTGGATATGAACTGGTAAAAGCCTGCATTGAGGCGGGGATTTCAGTAGTTCCCATTCCTGGCGCTAGTGCAGCAATTACCGCTTTGAGTGCATCTGGATTACCAACGGATCGGTTTGTCTTTGAAGGCTTTCTCCCGGCGAAAACTCAACAGAGACAAGAACATTTAGAATCTCTGCAAACAGAATCTCGCACATTGATTTTCTACGAATCGCCTCACCGCTTGCGAGATAGTTTACAAGACTTAGCACAAGTTTGGGGAAGCGATCGCCAAATTGTGCTAGGGCGGGAGTTAACAAAATTGTATGAGGAATTTTGGCGGGGGACAATTGCCGAAGCGATCGCTCACTACAGCCAACGAGAACCCCAAGGTGAATATACATTAGTAGTGGCAGGAATTCCAGCCAGTCAGCCCCAACTGACAGAAGAGGAATTGAAAGCCGAATTGAAACTTTTAATTAGTCAGGGAATATCGCGATCGCAAGCTAGCCGTCAGTTAGCAAAATTTACCTCCCTTCCCCGTCGCCAACTTTATCAACTAGCTCTTTCTTTAGTCGTTACTCCTGAGTCTTGAACCACTAATAAAAATATTACTAGGGCTTACGCAAAACTATACCCTGTAGGAGCAATTTATCTAGATACAGAAAGGCTTTCCGCAGGGTATTGTCCCTACCTGAGAATCAGTGAATATTCAAATGATATCTAAAGATTTTTGATTTTAGTTCTCTAGATAGATCGGTAATTTTAGAGGCAAACTTTAATATGAAATAGTCGAAAGGAAACGACAAAGCACATTTTCACAAAGGAAAAATTCAATGACTAACATTATTGCTTGGCTGGTTTTGGGTTTAATTGCAGGCGCGTTAGCTAAGTTGTTTTATCCAGGAACCCAAGGTGGCGGTATTCTCTCCACGATTATATTAGGAATACTTGGAGCCGTAGTCGGTGGTTATTTGGGTCAAGTTTTACTAGGGAGTGGTTCAGCCGCCGCAGCATCTGTAGGAGCTTTATCTTTGGGAAGCATTTTATTTGCTGTTCTAGGTGCTATGCTACTGATTTTCCTATGGGGTTTACTGACTCGCCGAGCTGTATAATTACCTTCAATTAACTAATAGTCTTGGGAATCACTTCTAACTGCAATAAACCGATAAAATGACATCAGAAAAAGAGCGAAGAACTATAGTAGTTTTCGCTAAATGTTCCGACGCACAATTGGCACTTCAGGAACTAAAAGCTTCTAATTTTCCAATGCACAAAGTTTCTGTAATTGCAAGAAATGCAGAAGAACAAAGTGATATTGCTGGTGTTGAAGTTAAAGATAGCACTAGCAATACATCCTCAGAAGACACCGATATAGCCATTACTGGTAGTGCTTTAGGCGATTTAAATGACTTATTAACTGGTCTAGTCTTCTGGGTAGTTCCTGGTGTAGGCCAAGTCATGGTAGCCGGCGCACAAGCGAGAGCGAACGCTAGCAATTTAGCAGGTTGTTTACCGGATGTATTGGTAAGTTTAGGAATTCCTAAAGAGCAAGCAGAGGGTTACAGCGATCTGGTCTGTAAAGGTTATCATTTGGTGATGATAACCGGCATAGACATAGAAATTCGTCTAGCTAAGAGGATTTTTAATCGCCGCAATCTTCAACATTGGAGTGTTTATGAGCCATACTCCACCCCTAATAGTCGCTACAAGCACGCTATTGGTGTCTTTCATACGCACCACAATGCAGAAAGAGCGGTTACTGAGCTGAGAGCTGCTGGTTTTCCTATGAGTCAAGTATCAATAATTGCTAAAATTACCAGCAATATAAGTGATATTGTTGGCGTGAATATCAGCAGTTCCCAAGATATCTACCCCACTTTAGGAATTCCTAATGATCTAGCCAGATATTATCAGCATCAGGTCGCATGGGGACATTATCTTGTAGTAATAAAAGGCACTGATATCTATATAGCAGGTGCAAGAGCGATTTTAGAGAGTAACAATATCCAAGATTTTAGTATACATAGCCAATCTGAGCTTGATCTGGCTGGAAGCGATCGCCAGAGTATTACCAACTTCTAGTTAAATTCAATAACGTTAAATTTATCGGAGAAGTATATTTTTTCTATAAATGAAATATCTTACGTAAGTATTTATTGCCTTGTAAAACTCTAACTTTCTAACATAATATTGCTTACAATCACTAAGGTTAAGGTTGTTCTTGATAGTGGTGTACCATAGTAATGGTATTTTATCCATCCGCAAAAACTAATATATTTAGCGTTTATAGAAAATGAAGTTCATTTCCTCTATCCTATCTGCTTAATTGTATTATTCAAGTGTTTTAAGTTTCACTAGATAATATTAAAAGGTGGTGAAATTATTTAATTCTCTCCAAGCTTTTTTGATAAAAAGGTGATGTCAAATTAAATCTAAGCAACAAGTAAGAGGTTAGCCTTAGAGTAAAATAATATCTGTTTCAAATAGTAAAATAGTCGTCTCATAACCAATCCTACCCATTTTCGGTTCTGAGCCCATTGCCATTTCTACAAGATACGACCAGTTTCCAGAGTTAGGATGACATTCTCTTATGGTTCCCAATCCACCAATAAATTCCACCTTTTGCCCTTTGCAGAATTTGGGTCTTGCTATGTCAATTACGGCGATCATAAAACTCACCCTGTTTTTGTAAAGTCTGATGTTAAATTTATAATCTAAGAACAACTGTTTAAATATCCACCGCAAGATCAAATTGTCAAAAAAGTGATTGCTCCTTTTGAAAGAGGTTATGCTATTTCAAAATTTAAGGTTTGTTAAAATATAAAAAACGTTAGAAAAAATTATTTATTTAAAGATTTATTTAAAATAACGTTAATTTGTAAATATATATAGGATGGAAGTGATAATATTTAGCGTGCCAAAAACTAGGCATATACCTCAGATAAACTAAACATCATACATTTAGTTTGGATATTTAGAACATAATCGAAATAGTCTTAAAAACAGAAATAGTTTAAATACCTGCCTGGGATAATGTTTAACCGTTTGAAGATTGGAACCAAAATTGGAGTAAGTTTTGCCCTGAGTTTGGCAACTCTGACCACCATTGGTCTGATCTCCTACCAAAGCACCAACGATCTAATTGAAACTTCGCGTAAAGAAACCCATACCTACCAGGTGCTAAGTCAGCTTGAAGACCTCAATCTGCAACTGACAAATGCTGAAACTGGTCAACGCGGTTACATTATTACGGGCGAACAGCGCTATTTAGAACCTTATAACGCTGCGATTCAATTACTGAATCAAAAATTCAAGGAACTTCAAAGGTTAACAGTAGATAACCCCAATCAACAAAATCGGCTTGATATTTTGCAGCCACTACTAACTGAAAGAATGGCTGTAATGAAAGATGTGATTGAGCTACGGCAAAGCGACGGTTTAGAAGCTTCTCAGAAAGCTATCTTGACAGACCAGGGTAAGCAGCTGATGGATCAAATTCAGAAAGTTATCCAGGCGATGAAAACTGAGGAGAATGCACTGCTGAAACAGCGCTCTGAGAGAGCAAGAGCAGCTGGCCGGCAAACGATCGCCAGTATTATTTATAGTATTCCCTTATTTTCTTTAATCTTAGGTTTAATCGGATTTGCCTTAACCAGACATATCTCAGCACCTCTAAAGCAAGTTTCTGATTTAGCAGAAAAAATGGCGGATGGGGATCTATCGGTGAGTTTACCAGATAGCGATCGCTACGATGAAATTGGCGTGTTGACGCGCACCTTTAACCAGATGATCGTTAATCTGCGAAATACAACTCAAAAAAATGAAGAGCAAAACTGGTTAAAATCTAACTTAGCTGAATTTACCCAGATGCTTCAAGGGCAGCGAAATCTGGAAACCGCGTCTAACTTGATATTGTCGAATTTAGCCCCACTGGTTGGGGCATCACAGGGCGTTTTTTATGCAATGACCTCTATAGAGGACCAGCCAGTACTGAAGTTGTTGAGTAGTTATGCTTACAAAGAACGAAAAAACTTAGCAAACCAGTTCCGCTTGGGCGAGGGATTGGTGGGACAATGCGCCCTAGAAAAACAAAGAATCCTCCTCACAGAAGTTCCTAGTGACTATATCCGCATCAGTTCCGGCTTGGGAGAAGCACCACCGCTAAATATTATTGTTTTGCCTATAATCTTTGAGACGCAGGTGAATGCCGTGATTGAACTTGCTTCTTTTGGGTCTTTCAGCCATCTGCATCTGACATTTTTAGAGCAATTGAGTGAAAATCTGGGCGTATTTTTAAATAACATCGCCTCACAATTGCAAACCCAGCAACTACTTGAAGAGTCTGTTGCTTTAACAGAAGAACTGCAAACTCAGCAAGAAGAACTACAGCAGAGCAATCAACGTTTAGAAGAACAGGCGCACGAGTTGGAGGAATCACAATTTCTTGTCAAGCAGTCTAACGAAGAATTGCAGCAACTAAATGAGGAGTTAGAAGAAAAGGCAGAACTGTTAGAAGTTCAAAATCGGGAAGTTGCCCGCAAGAACCAGGAAGTTGAAAGGGCGAGGAAGTCTTTGGAAGAAAAAGCTGAACAACTGGCTTTGTCTTCCAAATATAAGTCGGAATTTCTGGCGAATATGTCCCACGAGTTACGGACACCTTTAAATAGCTTGTTAATTTTAGCCAGACTGTTAGCAGATAATTCCCTTAATAACTTGACCGATAAACAGGTAGAGTACAGCCGGACTATTTACTCGGCTGGTACTGATTTGCTGGAATTGATCAATGACATTCTAGATTTGGCAAAAATTGAGTCGGGTACTATGTCGCTCGATATTGAGCAAATTGCTCTTGCAGATTTGCAAACATCTCTAGAACAGACTTTCCAGCAACTTGCCCACAATAAAGAACTCAGTTTTACTGTTGAACTAGATGACAAGTTACCCCCGACAATTTACAACGATTCCAAACGTCTGCAACAAGTGCTGAAAAATCTCCTAGCTAACGCCTTTAAGTTTACTGAACGGGGAGGCGTGAAATTAGAAATTACTATGTCTTCTGACGCAGCCGAAATTGATAATCCGATGATTGCTTTTGCAGTTAGCGACACGGGTATAGGCATTCTAGCCGAGAAACAGAAGGTTATTTTCGAGGCATTTCAGCAGGCAGATGGCACAACCAGCCGCAAGTATGGCGGCACTGGCTTAGGTTTGTCCATCAGCCGAGAATTGGCTCAACTGTTGGGAGGGAGAATTGAATTAGTCAGCAAACCAGGGCAGGGAAGCACCTTCACTCTCTACCTACCCAGACGACAGGAAAAGAATAGTCAAAGTACTTTTACACCGCCTCAGCCAATCACAATCCGCCAAGCATCGACTATCAAAGAAGTGCCTTTGGCAGAAAACAGACCCACAACTGTGGACACCTCTCCAACCGCGAAAGTACTTACCACCTTCCCCCACGAAATTCCAGATGACCGGGAAATAATTCAACCGGGCGATCGCATTTTGCTAATTATCGAGGATGATGATAAATTCGCCCGCATCTTACTAGATATGGCTCGTGAGCAGGGCTTTAAGGCCATAGTTTCCTTACAGAGCAAACAAGGTCTAGCACTCGCGCAACAGTTTAAGCCCGATGCGATTATGCTAGATATTTATATGCCAGAAATGGATGGTTGGACGGTGTTGGATCGTCTAAAGCATAAGCCAGATACTAGGCATATACCAGTACATATACTTTCCGTAGATGAAAGACAACAACGGGGATTACAGCTAGGAGCAATTACTTACCTACAAAAACCTGTTTCTCCAGAAGCGCTAACTCAGGTATTGACTGATATTAAAGGTTTTATAGAGCGTCAGGTAAGAAATCTCCTGATCGTAGAAGACGATCCCGTACAAGCCCAAAGTATTATCGAATTGATTGGTAATGGTGATGTCCAGAGTACAGCAGTGGGTACGGGAGCAGAAGCGCTGTTGATTTTGCGATCGCAGCACTTTGACTGTATGGTACTGGATCTTGGTCTGCCTGATATGAGCGGGTTTGCACTAATTGAGCAAATCAAGCAAGAACCCAGGCTGTTGAAACTGCCAATTATCGTTTATACCGGCAAAGAACTCAGCCGCCAAGAAGAAACTCAACTGCGGGGGTTAGCAGAGACAATTATCATTAAAAATGTGCGATCGCCAGAGCGGTTATTAGACGAAACTGCCCTGTTTTTGCATCGAGTGCAAGCAAATTTGCCCCCACCAAAGCGTCAAATGCTAGAGCAACTACATCAAAATGACCCGGTGCTAGCTAATCGGAAAATTTTGATTGTAGATGATGACTTGCGGAATATTTTTGCCCTGACCAGCTTCTTAGAAAGCTATCAAATGCAAGTGCTGTTTGCAGAAAATGGCAGAGATGGCATAGAAAGACTGCAAACTAACCCTGACATCAATATAGTGTTGATGGATATCATGATGCCAGAAATGGATGGTTACGAAACCACCCGCGCCATCCGCCAGCAACAACAGTTCCGCTCACTACCAATAATTGCTTTAACTGCTAAAGCTATGCCAGGCGATCGCGAAAAGTGCATCGAAGCTGGAGCTTCTGACTACATCACCAAACCCGTAGATACTGAGCAATTGCTTTCACTGCTCCGAGTTTGGCTGTATCGGTAAGGGGGCAGGGAACAAGGGGAGAAAGAGTTTTCTGTAAACCAGCTTGGAAGCTCGAACTATTTGTGTAGTAATCTCAGTACAGAAAGTTTTAAACTACTAAAAGCCCACACTGCACCCGATCAAGGAGTCAATGTGGGTAATTTATCCCTGTAACGGGAATGCAATTAGCGGAACATACTACTAACTGAAGTATCTTCATGAATCCGCCAGATAGTTTCTCCTAAGAGATTAGCTACTGACAAAACTACTAGTTGGGGAAAACGATTGTTTTCTGGTATGGGGATCGTATTAGTGACAATGACTTCCTCAAACAAACCACTAGACAACCGCTCCATCGCTGGTGGGGAAAATACCGCATGAGTTGCACAGGCGTATACCTGACGCGCTCCTTCTTCACGCAGTAATCGTGCCCCCTCTGCGATCGTGCCGCCAGTGTCAATCATGTCATCCACCAACACTGCCGTTTTGCCTTTAACATCGCCGATGATATTTAACACTTCTGCAACATTATGTGCCTGACGACGCTTGTCAATAATCGCCAGGGGAGCATCATTTAATTTTTTGGCAAATGCTCTGGCTCGTGCTACACCGCCAACATCGGGAGAAACAACCACAAGGTCGGGCAATTGCTTGCTTGCTAGATAATCCAGCAATACTGGAGAACCATAAACATGGTCAAAGGGAATATCGAAATAGCCTTGAATTTGCGCCGAGTGTAAATCCATTGCTAGAACGCGGTTGGCACCTGCTTCGGTGATCAAGTTAGCAACCAGCTTGGCAGTGATAGACTCTCGTCCTGCCGTTTTGCGATCGGCACGAGCATAGCCATAGTAGGGAATTACTGCCGTCACCTGTCGCGCCGAAGCTCGACGACAGGCATCAACCATAATCAATAATTCCATCAAATGATCGTTCACGGGTTGACAGCATGGCTGAATTAAATAGACATCACAACCCCGAATTGATTCTTGGATTTGAACGTAAAGTTCTCCATCCGCAAATCTTTTGCGAATCATTGGCCCCAAGTCCATCCCGACATAACGAGCGACTTCTTGAGACAGCTGTAAATTGGCAGAGCCCGAAAACAGCCGCAAGCGATGATTATCAGTCATTCCTGTTGAAGATGCTTGCACTTTGAAAGTTGCAGAACTAAGAACAGCAGATCCTCTATTTGAATTCATAGCAATATTATCATTAGAGATTTAATAGATTTAACTGAGAAATAGCCTAAAAAAAACATCTGTGAGTTTTATTAAAGCTTCCATACAAAATTTAAGCATTTCTCCATAAAATTATCATTCGCTAACTGTCTAATTTTCTTTGGAAGCAAACCATTGATAGCTTAACTGATATCAAGTCCGTCCAGTAAATGTATAATTCAAATTTTTGAGTTGAGACAAACAACCTCAAGCTATCAAAGATTGGTGTACTAGATTGCTTCTTCTAAATACATCATTTATTACTGACAGTAAAGTATTTATAACTTTAAGTGGTATTGAAGTTTGTTCTTAGACAAGGAGCATTTGGAACTAAGTGTTTAAGTTGTATCCTATTATATTCTACGATACTAGCAATAAATAAGTAAACTGGCAGATTTAATTTTAAGTTTTAATTCACACAATAAAATTCCAGAATAGTTGTATTTAAACAAACTCTCATAGGTGTGGTTTTCGTGCAAGGCTGACAGCGCCAAGCTGCGCTAATTTTTGTTCTTCTTCCCCTGCTTCCCCTGCCCCCTATATCGTGGACAGTTCCTAAAGTTGCATAAGACACTTGAAACGTGACTTTGCGTATACTCCTAACTGGGGGTATACCCATTAGGTAAGGTAGAATATCGCTGCATGTAACTGTGTCGCCTCTCGGACTTAATCTTGGTGGGTGACTTCCTCCTCAGTTGCTCCTACACTCAATCAATCGCTCATGCAACCACCCATTACAGTTGGCACTGTCTTGCAAAACCGTTACCGCATAATTCAAATTCTCGGACAAGGAGGATTTGGTAGAACCTATCTGTCAGAAGATCAGAGACGCTTTAACGAACTGTGCGCGATCAAGGAATTGATTTCAACAGCAACGGAGGCTGCGGCTTGGGAAAAGGCAAAGGAGCTTTTTCATCGAGAGGCTGCCATTTTATATCAAATCGAACATCCACAAGTGCCCAAATTTCGGGAAAGATTTGAGCAAGACCAACGCTTATTTTTGGTGGAGGACTATGTTGCAGGTCAAACCTACCGAGCTATGCTGGCTGAACGTCAAGCTGTTGGTAAAACCTTCACAGAGGCTGAAGTATTGCAGCTAATACAGTTGTTGTTGCCTGTTTTAGAGCATATTCACAGCCGAGGGATCATTCACCGAGATATCTCGCCAGAAAACATTATTTTGCGAGATAGTGACGCTAAACCTGTGTTAATTGACTTTGGGGTGGTAAAGGAACTAGCAACACGTTTGCGATCGCCAGAGAGCGCTATGCCCGAAACCACTGTAGGAAAATTAGGCTACTCTCCGAGTGAACAAATGCAAACAGGGGGAGCTTACCCTAGCAGTGACTTGTATGCATTAGCGGTAAGCGCGATTGTTTTGCTGACTGGTAAAGAACCAAAGGATTTATTTGACGAAAACCAACTAACTTGGAATTGGCAGCGATGGGTAAAAGTGAGCCCGCGATTTGCTGTAGTGTTGAATCGAATGTTGAATCATATACCGAGCGATCGCTATCAGAGTGCTGCTAGTGTATCTCAAGCACTACAACCTTTAGAACAAGTTAGTCTTCCTCCCCTGAATGCGTCTAATTTGCAGACAATGGCTGTTAGCCGCCGTCCTGACTCAGCAGCACCACCAGCTTCGCCGAAGAAACAACCCGATCCTGTAATTCCACCAAGTTCCACTAGTTCAGTCTTGGATAATCCGTTAGCGATCGCGGCAATTGCCACTGGTGTAGTTTTTGTCGCCGGATTTGGTTCTTGGGCACTGGTAAGTTCCATCCGCAGTCAGTCGAAACCATCACCAACTGAAACGCTTCCACAAAATTTCCCTTCACCGGTTATTTCTGGTGGTACTACATTCACAGCCACACCCACACCCACCACTGAGCAACCTATTTCTAGGCGGCTCAATCTGGGAGCAAATAACACAGCCACAGTTACAGATACTCTCAAAACAAATCAAATCATCCGGTATACTTTTTTTGGGCAGAAAGGTGACAAGTTAACTGCGTTGATTGACCCAACAAGCAGCGTATTGCTTACAGTTTTAAGTCCCAATGAACAACCACTTGCTCAGAATACCCAGCCAATAACAGCTTATGAAGGCATATTGCTAGTTACTGGTAGATATACTATTGAGTTAACACTGGCTTCGGGAGTTGCCGAAAGCAATTACAACCTCAATGTTTCATTAGAAAAACCAGTTAAACCAATTCCCACAGAGACACCGATCCCCATTCCTACAGAAACACCCTTCCCAATTCCCACAGAAACACCGATCCCCATTCCTCCAGAA
>NZ_JADEXU010000316.1 GCF_015206895.1 Nostoc sp. LEGE 12450
TATGAACACTCTACGAAAAACCTTGGCAGAAAAATATGGTCTTGTTGCTGATATTATGCATGACGATTATTTTTTTGTTCAGCTACCAGATAACGAAGATCATTCACTCAAGTTTTTAGAGAGCAATTTACCAGAATGTATTCGGATTGAACTTGCAGAATGTTTTGCTGGTAGCGTTATTGCGGCTTGGGAAGTCCCGTTATTTTTACTCCCTCAAGTATTACAGCAAGCCCACGATTTTGTTGTTGAGTATTGGGAACAGGTATCTCAAAAAACATGAAGTATTTTTGTCTAACCAAAACTAATAGCAATTCCCCCAGTTACACGTTCAATAGTAGGAGAAAACTACCATGCAACAACTCAATTTATTTACTGAATCAACTCCAGTTCTTCCAGTCAGTTACTATCCTGATTTTTTAACTCTTGAACAAGCAAACGAACTCTACCAACACTGTTTGAAACTGGAGTGGCAGCAAAATCAAATCAGAATCGTGGGTAAAACAATGCCTGTCCCCCGTCTGGAGTGCATTTATGGTGATGCCGGATGTGATTATCTTTACTCCAACAGCGTATTTTTAAAACCACTGACTTGGACAGAAAAACTCACTAACTTGCGTGACAGAATCACCGCATTCACTGGCTACAAGTTCCGCATAGTCATCGGCAACCAATACCGCACGGGGACTGACTCAATCGGTTGGCATTCCGACAATGAAGCATCAATGGGATCTAACCCTGCAATCGCATCGGTAAGCCTGGGTTCATGTCGCAAATTTCAAATCAAACCGAGAAATGGCAAAGCAACAGATTTCTGGCTGGAACACGGCAGTCTACTTGTGATGCACCCAGGCTGTCAGTCTACACATCTGCATCAGGTTCCTAAAACCAACAAAGTCGTTAGCACCCGAATTAATCTGACCTTCCGACCACATACCGGAGGTGGGAGATCATTCTGACAAAGCCAGTGATCATGTAAAATGACAGTTCCTTAGTTCATTAGTACTATTAAATCCGTTTAAAAAGCAGTCAATAGGACGAAAAAAACAACTACCAATACAAGTCCTGTTGATTGCTTCTCTTAAAACCACGCTTCTTTAACTCGTGTCTACGTAACTCACCTAAAAGGCGGTATGACTCAATACCCCAAGCTTTGCATTGCTTCAAAATACTGGAGGGGATATGAATATAATCGAAACCGATTCTCAAGCTCTACACTTACAAGAATGGCTGGGCAGTGGGGTTGACGAAGAAATCTTTCATCTGAATGTGCGATCGCTCCACGGCACAACACCCTACGAATATCTGCTCTACAGTCCCAAAATCTCCCGCCGCAATGATGGACGACTGCGCGATCGCGATTTAAAGAAATACCAGCACATTGAACTCGGCGGCTGGTGGTGCAATGGCGTTGACCCCCTCAACAACTACGTCCTAATGATGTGGGGCTGTTTCAAACCCGACCATCCCAGACGCGACCGCCAGAAGATCCACAAATTCATTAAGTATGAACACCCATATAGAGAAGAAACACGCGCTTTCTTCCTATTAGTACCGAATCACATTTGGGTGAAAGTCTCCAATCGTAGCGGCATCCCCATTACTGAAGAAGACTTGCAGCATCCCGGCGGTTTCTGGCACTGGGTTTGGCGGCACAATGTACCAGTGACAATTGTTGAAGGGGTCAAGAAAGCGGGGGCATTATTGACTGCTGGTTATGCTGCGATCGCTATCCCCGGTGTCAACGCTGGTTATCGCACACCCCAAAATGAATACGGTACTGCCATCGGTAAACCCTTTCTGATTCCCGACTTGAAGCATTTTGCAACTCTTGGGAGACAGGTTAACATCTGCTTTGACCAGGACAACAGACCTGAGACAGTCCAGCGAGTTAGAACCGCTATCAGTCGCATGGGACGGCTGCTGGTAAATGAGGGCTGTTCCCTGCGAGTGATTGATTTACCGTTAGGTGCAGAGAAAGGGGTTGATGATTTTATCGTTGCTCATGGTCAGCCGGCATTTGACGCACTCTACAACACAGCCGTTGCACTGGAGTTGTGGGAGATTAAGCTGTTCACTCTGCTGACTTATCCGCCAGCGATCGCACTCAACCAAAGATTCTTGGGCCAGCTTCTCGTCCCCGAAGGCGAAAAACTGATTATCCTCAAGGCTCCCAAAGGAACAGGTAAAACCGAATGGCTGGCAACTGAGGTGGCGAAGGCGCATGACCTTGGACGTAGGGTGTTAATCATCACCCATCGGATTCAACTTGGTGAGGCACTGTGTAATCGCTTTGGTGTTAACT
Source organism: Nostoc sp. LEGE 12450 (assembly GCF_015206895.1). Taxonomy (GTDB): domain Bacteria; phylum Cyanobacteriota; class Cyanobacteriia; order Cyanobacteriales; family Nostocaceae; genus Nostoc. The sequence continues at coordinate 2,303 of NZ_JADEXU010000316.1, forward strand.
ATGTTACCGAAGTCCACACTTCGGAGACAGGCACATTATTGGGATACGGGGTCTGTGTTGATTCACTGCATCAAGAAAGCCAGGCGCGATTCAACCCCAATGACTGGGCGAATGATGTCATTATTATTGATGAATGTGACCAAGTATTCTGGCATTTGCTCAACTCTGGTACTGAAGTGCAAAAGCGTCGGGTATCGGTTCTCAAAAACTTGAAACAACTGGTACAGAATGTTCTAGGGAGTAGTCAAGGAAAAATTTACTTGTCCAGTGCCGATGTTTCCGACACAGATGTGAAATACGTTCTTTCTCTTGCGGGAGAATATCGAGTTAATCCGTTTGTCATCGTCAACAACTATCGCCATGTAGCCGGAAACTGTTACAACTATTCTGGCAGTAACCCGAAAAACCTCATCGCTGCACTCGACAAAGCTATTGCCAAAGGTGGGCATCATCTATTATGCTGCTCTGCTCAAAAAGCAAAATCCAAATGGGGAACCCAAGCACTTGAGGAACGTTTTCGTCGCAAATTCCCTCACTTACGAATACTGAGAATTGACAGCGAATCTGTTGCAGACCCCTCTCATGCTGCTATGGGGTGTATTTCTCACCTGAACGAAATTCTGACCGAGTATGATTTAGTTATCGCCTCACCCAGTCTTGAAACTGGGGTATCCATCGACATTGAAGGACATTTTGATGGTGTTTGGGGGATTTTTCAGGGAGTGCAGCCGGTTAACTCCGTGCGTCAGATGTTGGCAAGGGTTAGGGAGACTGTTGACCGCCACATTTGGGTTCGAGAGTGGGGGATGTCGGTTGTGGGCAATGGTTCCACATCCATAGGGGGATTGCTCAGAAGTCAACACGTCGCAACACAAGCTAACATTGCGCTATTGTCGGCGGCGGATAATGCGGATTTGAGCTATATTGACCAGAATTTTCAGCCGGAGTCATTGCAGACTTGGGGTAAGCGTGGTTCTGTGATTAACGTTGAGATGCGGCGTTATCGAGAGTCTGTGCTTGCGGGTTTGGTCGAAGATGGCTACACCGTTATTGATGCTGAGGATGTTGATGATGATGAGAGCGGGGCAGTTATCGAGTCGGTTAAGGCGGCTAGTCAGGAATTGTACGCTAGTGAATGTAAAGCGATCGCTGATTCTCCAACCATCTCTGATGCCGAACTCAAGAAGCTGCAAGACACAAGGGCGAAAACCAAAACCGAACGACACCAGCAGCGCAAGGCGGAATTGTCTCGTCGCTATGAAATTGAAGTCACGCCTGATTTGGTTGAGAAGGATGACGACGGCTGGTATCCTCAACTGCGGATGCACTATTATTTGACACTGGGACGAGAGTTTTTGACAAACCGTGATGCGAAACGGGCTAAGGCGCAGTTAGAGGCGGGAGAGAATTCGATTTGGAAACCGGATTTTAACAAGGGGCAGTTATTGCCTGCTGTGTTGTTACTCGAAAATCTCAATCTGTTGCAGTTTCTTACACCAGACGTTAAGTTGCGGGGTAGTGACGAGAAGATGGTGGAGTTTAAGGCACTGGCTGTAACGCATAGGCACGTTATCAAGAATTACTTGAATGTTAGTATCTCGGAAAAACTTACTCCCGTGGCGATCGCTCAGAAGTTACTTGCCAAAATTGATTTGAAGTTGAATTATGTTGGTCGGTTGGGTAAGCGTGAAAATCGGGAGTGCGTTTACCAGTTTGTTGCACCTGATGATCAGCGTGATTCGATTTTTCACCAGTGGTTAAATCGAGATGAATTATTTCAAAATGAGTTGGTGTCAGTCAGCAATAATATAAGTACAACTACACCAGTCATTGACACCACTCCCCAGGATATTCCTCAAACACTCACGCCCGTGGAAAGTCCTGTTACCCAAGGATGGAAGGGGCTGAAGCTGAAAATGCAGGAAGGACTCGACAGCGCTGGTCGGTTCTACCAACAGATGGTTTCCCAGCTTGGTGAAGCTATTGGCGTTGCTGATGGTGAGCCTTACTGGAATGCATATCTGAACCAGTGGCAAGTTTGGGTTAACTTTGGGAGCGAGTGTAGGTCTGTGGTCTGTGATTGGTTGGCGGCGGTGTAGATCGAGAAAGCTTTGATAAAGAGTTGAGTAATTCATGCTTCAGATTTAGTCTCACTAGCTTTTTTAGAGACAGCAATTGCACCAACTCCAAACAATAGACCTAGTAGGGAAGCAGGCTCTGGTACTGATGTAAATGAAGAACTCAGGGTAATATTGGCAGCAGAATCTTGATAGATGTATGTTCCTGCCCGTCCCACTTCACTCGTCAAGCTAATTTCAGAGCTTGAAGTTCTTTCTAAGGTATATCTTGGAG
>NZ_JADEXU010000317.1 GCF_015206895.1 Nostoc sp. LEGE 12450
GGGACAAGGGGAATTATTGAACAAATCCTTGTCTCTTCTTCATGTTCAATGCTCAATGCCCAATGCCCCATTCCCCATTCCCCATTCCCCATTGACTTTCCAATTACCACTTGCCTAATAGTACCTTTTCGTAGTACATCTATACTAACTAAATCCAGGAAATAGTTGCCCAAAAACCTTTGCGGGCGACTATTTCCTGAAATCAGTCGTCAATTATGATTGGCCGTCTGTGGGTAGAAGTGCGAGGATTTGGTCAACAAACTGTTGATGGTCAACAACTGGCTTAGAAATGTAGCCATCAGCGCCGCTTTGCTTGAGAAAATTCTCGCGATCGCCTTCCATAGCATGTGCCGTCACCAAAATAACAGGTAAGTTCGCTGTTTTTGGATCGGATTTTAACATCTGTGTAATCTTGATTCCATCAACAGATTTCCCTTGGTAAACACTTCTGGATAGAGAAACATCCATTAAAATCAGGTCGGCTTCTCCTGATTGGGCAATTTTTATTACTTCTTCGACATTTTCAGTATGTTTCACTCCCAAGCCACCGCGCTTGGACAAAATCTTGGAAAAAACGCGAGCATTAATTAAATCGTCTTCGACAATTAAAACAGTTTTCATGAGAATTTTAGTTATAGAGGTAGAGGTGAGGGGATTAAGCAATTCAAAATTAAAAATGAGAAAATGCAGTCATGGCAGGTATCCTGGCTATAAAGCCTATACAAATTAAATGTGCAGCAGATTATCATTCGATTAAAACAGCTACCTGCTATCAGTTTCCTTTTTAATAGTCTATGTACCTCCTTGTCATCAAGGATGATACTACTGCTTTTTCTTCTATGACTATCAATATTTTGTTAGGAATCCCATTTCATCCGTTATGCTGTGGTTGCTGCAATATTGAGTTCTGCCGGCTTTTGTGTAGTTAAATTTCAGGGAAAAAACTCATGGCAAAACAGTTAAACCTTCTCTCAACGGGACAGGTAATTCCAACAGCCCTGCACACCGAGATGCAACGGTCTTATCTCGAATATGCCATGAGCGTGATTGTCGGGCGAGCGCTACCAGACGTGCGTGATGGCTTAAAACCAGTGCATCGGCGCATTTTGTATGCAATGCACGAACTCGGTTTAGTACCAGATAGACCCTATCGAAAATGTGCCCGTGTAGTGGGTGATGTGTTGGGTAAATACCATCCCCACGGCGACCAATCAGTTTACGATGCCTTAGTCAGGCTAGTGCAGGATTTTTCTAGCCGCTATCCTTTGCTAGCAGGACACGGTAACTTTGGTAGCGTCGATAATGACCCGCCAGCAGCGATGCGTTACACAGAAACGCGCCTCGCACCGATCAGTCATGAGGGAATGCTTACAGAAATCGGCGAAGAGACTGTGGAATTTGTCGGGAACTTTGATAATTCCCAGCAAGAACCAACAGTACTACCTGCTCAATTGCCGTTTCTGTTGCTCAATGGCTGTTCTGGGATCGCCGTGGGAATGGCGACGAATGTACCACCCCACAACTTGGGGGAAATTGTGGATGGGTTAATTGCCTTAATCGACAACCCAGATTTGCCAGATGAAAAGTTATTCGAGCTAATTCCAGGGCCAGACTTTCCCACCGGTGGAGAAATAATTGGTGAAACTGGAATTCGGGAAGCATACACCACAGGTAAAGGTGGAATTCTGCTGCGGGGAGTTGCAACTCTAGAAGAAATTCCAGCCAGTAGGGGAAGCAAGCGACGGACGGCAATTATCATTACAGAATTGCCTTATCAAGTGAATAAAGCTGCGTGGATTGAGAAGGTAGCAGACTTAGTAAATCAAGGGCGTTTGCAAGGAATTTCCGATCTGCGGGATGAGAGCGATCGCGAAGGGATGCGGGTAGTAATTGAACTCAAACGCGATACCAATCCCCAAGAAGTTCTCCAGCATTTGTATCACCAAACTGCTTTGCAAATGACGTTTGGGGCAATTCTCCTAGCAATAGTGGATGGACAACCGCGCCAATTAAGTTTGCGTCAACTTTTGCAAGAATTTTTGAGTTTCCGAGAAGAGACGCTGAACCGTCGCTACAATTACGAGTTGGGTAAGGCTCAAAGTCGTGTGCATTTGGTAGAAGGTTTGCTGAAAGCGCTATCTAATTTGGATGAGGTAATTCAAATTTTGCGGCAAGCTCCCGATGGGAGTACGGCAAAAATAAACCTTTGTAGCCGACTGGATTTGAGTGAGGTACAAGGAGATGCAATTTTGGCTATGCCGTTGCGTCGCCTCACCAGTTTAGAACAGGAAAATTTACAGCAAGAATTTGAGCAGATAAGCGGACAAATTAGTTTGCTGGAGCAATTACTCAACGATCGCCGTGAATTACTCAAGGCGCTGAAAAAAGATTTGCGATCGCTCAAGCGCAAGTACAGCGATCCCCGGCGAACAAAAATTGGAGAGGAGCAAAAGTCTAGAGCCGAGGAGCAGAAGTCTAGGGCAGAGGAGGAGGAACTTAAATCTTCTGAACCAGCAGAAGAAGCAATTTTAGAATTTACCCAACGGGGTTATGTCCGTCGCACCCAACCATCTGGGAGAAAGTCAAAAGCTGAAAATGGTTTGCATGATAATGACTTTATTATCCAAACCGTGTTGACTGACACCCAAAAAGACTTGCTAATACTAACTGGTGGCGGCAAAGTCTATCCGGTGAATGTGGGAGAAATTCCGCCAACGACTGGGCGTTCTCCACGGGGAAAACCTTTGATTACTATGCTCAGTAGTACTGCTCAAGGCGCTCAAGAAGCTGTAGTCAGCCGCTTTTTGCTGCCGGACAATCTCGAAACTCAGCAGATGATTCTCTTAACAAAACAGGGACGAATTAAGCGTCTGTCTCTGGGAGAATTCACCAACTTGACGCGGCGCGGAATCACGATTTTAAAGCTCAAAGACGATGATGAATTGTCATTTACCCAGTTCACAAAACCAGGGGAACATCTGATTTTAGCTAGTTCCGGTGGGCGAGTATTGCGCTTCGCAACCAATGATGAACAATTACCGATCATGGGTCGCACAGCGATGGGTTTACAAGCATTTCGGTTATTAAAAAATCAGCAAATGGTTGGCTGTGTGACTGTCGGTAAAGATGACCATCTGCTGCTAGTTACTCAAGAAGGATATGCCAAGCGCATGGCTGCGAGTCAGTTAAGAGCGGCTAATCGCGGCGATTTGGGGACGCAAGCGCTGAAATTTGCTAGCAAAACTGACAATTTAGCTGGTATGGTCATAGCGATGCCTTCGGCGGGCTACGCCAACGCATCTGGCGAGATAGCTTTAGTGACGAATAAGGAACGGGTAGTGCGGATACCTGTGGAAACAGTGCCGATTTTAGGCCGGGATGTCAAAGGTGAAAGTATCATCCAACTCAACCGCGATGAAAAAATCATTACGGTTGCTGAAGTGCGATCGTAAATCAGAGTGATGTTCAACTTGCGACAAGCCAACTTGCAGGATTTAGAGGCGCTAATCCAACTGTGTCTCGAACTCCTGCGGGAGGCTGGCGATATTAAAGGTGACTCTGACACCACAAACCTAGCAGAAGCAACTCGAAAATATAACGCAATACAGTTCAGATAAGACCAAAACACTTGTAGAGACGGCGATTTATCGCGTCTCAAAAACCTAAAATTTTTGCCAGTGACCCTTCACTGAACCTTATTGCCTTATAACAGCAATCTCTCAGGCTTAGAAGCCTACATTATGAACGTTTATACAATTTCGATGTGGCGAGGACAGGGAATTGCAACAGCTTTATGAGAGAACGCCTCTGGCTTCACACCACTGAGAATGGTAAACGTATCTACGAGCAGCTTGGTTTTGTTTCGACTTCAAAAGAAATGGATATGGTCTGTAATGATTTAGATTATCAATAAATTTTTATTTAAAAATCCGAAAACTTTAGCGAATAAAACAATATAACTAAATTATTTGATAATTAATCTTAATAAGATACATTAGTCTATAAAGGTAAAAATCTAGATAACATTTCTTCGATCTGTGTAAATCTTACTAAAGGGTGATGTTTTAATCTGTATAAATAGCTATTTCTATTTATGTCAAGGTATGGAAACAAAAGTATAAAAAATGTTGCCTTTCTAAAAATATTTGTTATATTAGTTTACATAAGGCAATAAACCTTAAGAATAAAGTTTGGAGTCCGAACCATGACAAATGCAAGCACAACAAAAGTCACTACTCCTGTAATTGAAGATCGCAACGCTTGGCGCTGGGGCTTTACCCCACAAGCAGAAATTTGGAACGGTCGCTTGGCAATGATTGGCTTTTCAGCAGCTATTTTGGTTGAAGTTTTTTCTGGTCAAGGCTTCCTACATTTTTGGGGCATCCTATAAGTTTTAATATTTAAGATGACCTATAAATAAAAAAACCTGGAGTGCTAATTCACTACCAGGTTTTTTATTTTTTGTCATTAGTCAGTTGTCATTTGTTTATTTACTTTACTAACAGGGCTATTTCATTCTAAAAAGTTGCTTGAGTGCGTCTAATCCAAAAGAACATAAACGTTGAGCTTGTGCCATATTTTCAAACATATTACTGCGATATAAATTAAGTGAAAAATTGCGAGCAAGCG
>NZ_JADEXU010000318.1 GCF_015206895.1 Nostoc sp. LEGE 12450
GAGTAGCGCATTGCTGTGGGTTTTTAGTGTTGCTAAATATTTTCTAGCAGCATCAAATTCAGAACCAGCAAGACGGATAACTAAGGGTGTAAAATCCTGTACTTGACGACTTTTACTACCATTAGAACGTACAACTTGTGATTCAAGTTCGCTGTTGTCTTGCTGTACAACTCTGGCTATAACTTCAACCACTTCCTCTGTTTGAGGAATGCTACCCAGAAAGTTTATTAGTATTACTTGAATGCTTTTGTCAGCTTCCAGAATTTTCAGACCTGTCTCTAGGCGATCGCGGAAGGTAGTTGGTGTCGTATCTGTGAGGAAAGCATGACGTAGATTTAAACAAACACCTGGATTGCCACCAGCATTGGCGACTAAATCCAAAGTTGCCATTACGGAACCAGTCCCATTACCTAAAATACCGATTTTTCCGTGCATTTTTACACCATCCCAGTCACCTAAAATACCATTAATTTCAGTACTGGTATGACGGCTGATAATTTTTGCAGCCATCTCAGCCAGGTCTGGATGACGCTTAATTGCCCGCTCGTTAATCCTGACTTTACCATTAAGAGCCATAACTTGACCATTAGCACTGACTGCCAAGGGATTTATTTCGACTAAATCCAGGTCTTTTTGCACAAATAAGTGGTACATCTTCTCCAAAACGCTGCTTACCGACTGCATTAGCGTCCCTTGTAAACCCATTTTCAAAGCCAGTCTTCGGGCATAAAATGGCGAAAATTCCTGTTCCACGACAACATGGTACATTTTCTCTCCAGCAGATTCCCAATCGATGTCTGCTTCTTTACAACCTAAAAGTACTGGTCGGCAGACAGCAGTATCTAAAACTACCGCTAGATAAAATTCCTGGTTCGCGTCGTATTGGGATTCTGCCAGCACCACTTCTGGCAATTCGCCCCATATTGGTAAACTAAAAATATTTTGAGCAGCTGCGATCGCATCAATTGTCGTTTCGGCAAACCTGACTCCACCCGCTTTTGCCCGCTCTGCTCCATGTACTTGAGATTTCAGTACAATCGGAAAGCGAATTTTTAAACGTTTCAAATCTGTAGGATGGTCAATCCGTTGGGAGGGTAAGACCGGAATCCCTATCTTCCCAAACCATTCTTTAACTTGATACTCTAATAAATCCATTGATACACCTTGTATTGACACTTTCCAAGCTTTTAGTGAGTGCTGTTTTAATATTTTGCAGCACTTTTATTTAAAAATTAAGCTTTTGGCAGCTATAAAAATTTCTTTTTCACGTATCAATTTTATCGAACCCAGCAAATGAGGCATATTAATTTTGATAGCTAACCTGTTTGTGCCAGAGCCACAACGCGTAATTAATCTCCTCAGTAAGTTTCCCAGCATAGAAGATAACTATCATTTCTGTCAAAACCCTCTGACCTAGAACTGTTTTCTTAACCTTTGGATAAATTTTTCACAACTGCTCTGCAACGAAAATTGTACAGAGTAGTAGCTACTTTAAATTTAACTGTCACAAAATAATGCCGTGAAAATACCCAAAAACCCTATTATTCCCATTTTTTATTTGTAATTTATATCTGAAGACAGATTATTTAATTTTGCATCTAGTAGTGTGAAAATGTAGCGTCGCGAACAATAATTACTTTTTTAATTTTTGGTGAAAAGTCAGAATTTGTGTTAGAAAGTTGGTCGTTCAGATTTTCAGGCTGTGGTTGGTTAAATTGTGCATTTGCATTCAACAAAACTAAAAAGTTCATTTCATCCTCTTAAAAATAATCAAAACAATATAGAAGTTAAGCGGGAAAGCTCTATGAAAGTAGCAGTCCAGCACGAAGATTTACAGCTTTTAGCCAAGACTTTGCAGGAACAATTGCTTGTAGAAGTCTCATCGGCTGAAGTCTTCGAGGTTAAGTGTGCCGTCAATAAAGACGGGTTAATGATTTTAACGCAACATGAATCAGATGTAATAGCTGACGCTCAGACAATCTTTGCAGTCATTGAGGAAGTACTTCAATCTATAGCACCTCACAGAGAGCAGCGAGTGCAATGTTTTCTCAGAGTTTCTGGTGAACAACTCCCTTATGCCAAATGTTTTCTACCCCTGAAGCAGTCGGGGGGATGGGGAGATGAGGAAACAGGGAAGCACGGGAGCAGAGAAGTAGAGGAGCAATACTTTTCTCCCATGTCTTCATCTGCTTTAACCTATTCTCCACCACTTGATGAGACAGAGGAAGAGGAACTGTTTGACCCGTTTGCAGATGCGCCGAATTTGCCGACTTCAAAAGCATTCGCAATCAAACCCATGCTGCTGGGTGTAGCCTTAGCGGGAATTGTCGTCTTAGGCAGTGGTGCTTACTTCTTGACTCGCCCTTGTGTAATGTCGGAGTGTAAAGAAATACAAAATGCCGAGCGATTAAAAACAAAATCTCCACAACTGATGCGCCGTGCTAAGTCTGAACAAGAATTAGTAGCTGTACAACAGCAACTTGCGGCAGCTAGTACAGCCTTGAATGTAATTCCTAGTTGGTCGCCTCGTTCTCAGTTGTCAGAAGAACTAAAAGCAAGTTTGTCTGGACGGTCAGAAAAAATCAACCAGGTGGTCAAGGCTTTGCAGACGGCATCTTTGGCGACACAACAAGTTCAAACTCCTGCACATAGTCTAGAGGAATCACAAGCTAGGCAACACTTGTGGCGACAGGCTATAGCACCACTAGAAACTATAAGTCCCGACAGTGAACTCTATGGCCTAGTGCAAGGGAAATTGATTAATTATCGAGTTCGTTTGCACGCTGTAAATCAGCAGATATTTACTGAGGAAAAATGGCTAAAAAAACTAACAGCAGCAAAAGCTGTAGCTAGTGCTGCCGAAAAGCAAGAAGGTACTGCTAAATCTTTGAATGATTGGCAAAAGGTGCGGTCTACTTGGCTGGTGGCGATTAATGCTTTGAATAGTATTCCCTTAACTAGCCCTAGATACCAAGAAGCTGAAAAGCTGTTGGTAGATTATAAACCTAAACTGATGGCGGCACGCGATCGCGCGACTAAGGAACAATTAGCTGTTAAAACCTACCAACAAGTTCTTAGCACCGCCAAGCAAGCCAAGCTTTATGAGCAACAAAACCAATGGCAAGCAGCCGCGACATACTGGGAGCAGGCTTTACAAACTGTTAAAAAAATTTCCCAAGATAGCTTGTACTACACTCAAGCTCAGTCCCTCATCGAACCCTATTCAACAGCTCTCAAACAAGCACAAGAAAAAGTACAAGTTGTTAGTAGTTTGCAACAAACTCGCACTGACTTGGATAAAACCTGTATTAATGAAATTCAGATTTGTACCTTTAACATAGACAATGCAGGAATCATTGTCCGTTTAACTTCTGAGTATGACCAAGTAAGACAAAATAACTTGGCTAATCCTTATTCTGAGAATTCTAGTACTGCTGTTGATATTACCAATCACTTGCAAATCTTACGAGAAGCTCTAGCTGTAATTAGTGACAATGCCAACCTGTCCCTTATCCTTTATGATTCTCAAGGTCAGGTAATTTATACTCGGACTTTGGGCGGGTAAAATCTGCCAATTATCAGGTGAAAATGTATTGTCAAAATTAAGCTTTGCCGCTACCTAACAAATATAGTAGCGCCATGCGAACGGCGATACCGCTAGTAACTTGCGATTGAATAAGACTAAATTCTGGATCATCCATCAATTCAGAACTAATTTCAACACCACGGTTAACGGGGCCTGGATGCAAAACTTTAACATTAGGTTTACAAAGTTGCAATTTTGTACGTGTAATGCCAAATAGCTGATGATATTCTCGCAAACTTGGTAGTAAATGAGCCGTCATACGCTCCTTTTGTAGGCGCAGAGTCATCACAAAGTCGGCATCTTGTAAAGCTGGTTCTAGCTGCCAATGTAGAAAAAGTGGGGGAGTGGGGAAGTGGGGGGATAACTCCTGACTTCTGATTTCTAACTCTTCAGAGATATACTCGGCAAATAATTTGGGTAAGAGGGTTGGTGGTGCTGCCAGATGGACTTCGGCCCCACTGGCGATTAAACTCCAAATATTCGATCGCGCCACGCGAGAATGAAGAATATCTCCAACAATGGCAATCTTTTTCCCCTTTAAAAGTTCCAGTCGAGGGCTAGCTGGGTCAATTAGAGTAGTTATGGTAAATAAATCTAGCAGTGCTTGGGAAGGATGCTCATGTTGACCATCACCAGCATTAAGAACACTAACTCGTACACCTAAACGATCCATTTCAGCCGCGATCGCATTTGGTACTCCTGCCTCTCGATGGCGGACTACCATAATATCAGTTCCCATTGCCAAATAGGTCTTTGCCGTGTCGAGAATTGTCTCTCCCTTAGTCATAGAAGATGTAGCGGCGGCAAAATTCAGCGTATCTGCACTTAAGCGTTTCGCCGCGAGTTCAAAACTGCTGCGAGTCCGGGTAGAAGATTCAAAAAATAAATTCGCCACCACCTGTCCCTGCAAGGTTGGTACTTTCTTCGTCCGCCGCGATAGTACCTCTTGAAAAGAAGCCGCAGTTTGCAAAACTGTATCGTATTCAGTGGTGGTGAAGTCAGCTAAAGAAAGAATATGATGACG
>NZ_JADEXU010000036.1 GCF_015206895.1 Nostoc sp. LEGE 12450
CGATGAAGCAGTCACGATTAACAACTTGGCTCCCACTCCCTTTGGTTATCACCCAGACTTTATTTACAACCCCTCTGGAACAGGCCCAGCCACTGAACAAACTAGACTTGATGGTTATACCAAAGTTCTAACTTTCGCTGGCCCGACTATAACCAATGCCAAAAATAGCTTGATCCTCAATGTTAAAGATGTCCGCGATGGTTTGCTAGACTCTGCTATCTTCTTGAAGGCTGCTACTTTGGGGACGGTTGATCCTAATAATCTTCCCGGTAGTGTGAGGGTTGACACTGGTAAAGATTTGGTTGTTGCAGAAGGGGGCACAACAGATACCTTTACATTCGTGCTGAAGACCATTCCGAAAGATAACGTTACTGTTACTCTGACTCCAGATAAACAGCTTGATTTAGGCCAAGGGGCAAACAATCCAACAACTTTGACCTTTACACCTGGAAATGCCTTAATCGCGCAGACTGTTACTGTCAAAGCAGTGGACGATACTCTTGTTGAAGGAAATCACACAGGTATTATCTCTTTCAAGGTCAACAGTAATGACTCTGCTTATGATAAACTGCCAATTTCTGACCTGAAGGTTGCTATTAGAGACAACGATCAGCCAGCCCCTGTATTTGCCATTTCTTCAGCCTCAGCAACAGAAGGAAATCTTATTACTTTCACCATCATTCGTACAGGGGATGCTCAAATTGACCAAAGTATTACTCTAGCCACATCTATTGGTGCAGGAGATACAGCTAGCGAACGTGATTTTAGAGCTAAGGCTGAAACTATTATCTTTAAACCAGGAGAAACTCAAAAAACCTTTACGGTTGAGACAATTTCAGACTCACTATTTGAAGGAAATGAAACTTTTACTGTCGGTTTAAGCAAACCCACAAATGGGGCAATCATCAACCCTAATAGTACAGCTAAAGGGACTATTGTTGATGCAGGTGCGATTATTACCCAAACTGATGGAAGTACCAAAGTTACTGAAGGTGGTGCAACTGACAGTTACTCTGTGGTACTTACTACCCAGCCCACTGCTAATGTCATTATTACTATCAATAACGGCAGGCAAATTAGAACCAATGTCAAAACTCTCACCTTCACATCACGGAACTGGAATATAGCGCAAAATGTGACGGTAGTCGCAGTAGATGATGCAATTGTAGAAGGCAATCACGGCGACATCATCCAGAATACAGTGAGCAGCAGCGATGCTAAATATAATGGTATTGCAGGCTCTATCAATGTGAGCATTGCTGACAATGAAACCTTACCTCTAGGTACAAATTTGCAAAGCCAGCCACAAGGCGAACTAATTGATTTGAGAGGTGTAAGGCAACAGGTAAAAGCTGATTTTGTTGTTAACAGAGAAGCAGCTTTCAATAATTCTATCGGCTTCTATCAGGTAACTGATGAAAATGGTGGTATTGATACTAATGGAGATGGCAAAGCAGATATTTTGACCGGACAAACTGGTTATAGTGAAGCAGCAGTTCGTGGTCGTGTTGCAGGCATTGATCTGACAGTTAATAACCAAGGTACGGCAACTTACACAGGGACTTTCCAGCCTGGTTCGATTTTTGCACCATTTATTATTGCTAATAGTAGACCTGATGCTTTAATTGATAACAATCCTAATAACGATCCCGTCGTTTACTTCCCATTTTTGGGAGCTAATATTGACAAAGTTGATCACATTCGCTTGTTAGGGAATAACATCTTTGGGTTTGAGGATGTAGCAAATGGTGGGGATAAAGATTTCAATGATGTAATTGTAGGAGTTAAATTAAGTATTGTTTAGCCATTTTTATCGGCAGGTTTCAACCTGGAGGAGATAAAAATCAGCGTTGCATAATTGAAGTATGAATTCGAGCGTAGGCGTAGCCCGTTGTAGACATTGCATAGCGATGTCCAAGGTGTGGAGCAACTCATATTCGCTTTGCAAGAATGGCAAAAAAGGCTGAAAATGCACCTTGAGCTAGACAACGCTGGCTCCTTCTACACTGGGTTAGTCTCCACAATCGGCAAAGCTATTGATGTTGCTGATGGGGAGCCTTACTGGAATGCATATCTGAACCAGTGGCAGGTTTGGGTTAACTTTGGGAGCGAGTGTAGGTCTGTGGTGTGCGATTGGTTGGTGGGGGTTTAGGTCACATCCTCACAAAGCTCCCAATTAATTACAGCGATAATCGCTGCATGGTTAGGAATTTATCAACCATGCTTGCTGCAAGGAGTTTAATGTCATGAAACCTTAAAATGAGAATTGGCGATCGCTAGATATTGACCACTACCAACATTTTTATAGCGGTGGATGCAGTCCCGCCGAGGTCAAAAGGCGACGCAAGTTAACAACTCCAACCCGATTTAATTGCAGAGCTGACACTGTTGCTCGACCACAGGAAGTTTTACCAATAACCTGTGTAAAATCATCGTTCCAGCTGAAATGCTCTGACCAAAGCTGCTGACGAGGATGAAACAGTGCAACCTCAAGTTTTGTTTCTGGATCGCAATGGCTGGTTTTGGTATGCTTTCGACCATTGCAGCCATAACACGACCAAGCTAAATTTTCTACAATCGTTTCTCCACCTGCCTGACGGGGTTTGATGTGTTCTATAGTGAAGCTGTCAGGAGAAAATTCTTCTGGACATCGGCAATATTCACAGAGATTTTTGGCTCTACTGGCTACTGTTCGTCGCATTGCAGCAGATACTCTCTCAGATTCAAACGGCATGGAATAACTGAGATTCTGAGACAAATTGACGATTCAAGGTTAGCAAATCCATATTCCTTAGCCTTGCTAATTCCATAAGAGCTTCCAGACGTTCTACCCTCCACTGTTCTAGCTGATCCTCATAAGTAATCAATTCTTCATGTTCCATATCGGTGAGTTCCCCCCACTCACCGCGTTTTCGTAACTCTTCTAATCGTTTCTGCTCATTAGGAGCCAGGCAACGTTGGATGACTTCAACCAGGGCTAACTCAATCGGATTGGATGTAGCAAACTTAGAGGGTTCAGACAGAAACTCTAATAATTGAACTACCGCAGTTAACCGCTCTTCTGACAAATGCTCAATCAGTTCGATAGCTCTTCTACGAATATCGGTTGCTCTGGTCATGGAAGATCACGCTTACCTATGTCTAATCAAATTGTACTCAGACTGGACGGTTTTTTCGATTTAATTAAGAATTCACCAACCCCTGCCTCGGACGTTAAAGAACAAAAAAATTATGGATGACATAGCAAACAATTGCCTACCACACATGGGTACACTATCGTTATTACCAATACTTAACATTAAAAGCTCTTTTTCACGTAGTCAAGCAACATAGCAATATTTTGACATTCTTTGTAACAAAAATGACTTATCTAGCGAGTACTAAACACATGACAAAAGTATTGTAATTTCAAGGTTTCTGACAATCAAAGTAAAAAGCGACTGCCGCTTAATAAGTAACAATCGCCACACAAAAACACTCTTGCATTTCTAGGATAACAAGAATGAAAGTGATAGTTACAGTAGCCCCTAAAATCACATCATCAGTTTACATTCACCTGACTACTGGATTATCAAAAGCAGCAATTAAACAGCATATAACAGACCGCTAAACAGTGGAGAAATGTAAGCAGATTTGAACATTTTTCAAGTGGATTTTGATCAATCAGCACTCTTGTTGTCAAACAAGCGAATGACAACCCTGTAATCACCACATCACAAATCAAAGGTGATTTGCAAGATATACAAGCTCGTTGCAGTTCAGTCAGTTTGGTGATTGTGGACTATGTGCAGTTGATTGAACCAATGCGCCGTGAACGTGGGGAAAACCGCGTGCAAGAAATTGACTCCATCTTGAAACAACTCAGGGCGATCGCTAAACAATTCAATTGCGCTGTCTTGGGTTTAGCGCAGTTAAAAAGAGAAGTTGATTCACGTTCCGAAAAGCGTCCAACCAAAGCTGATTTTCGGGAATCTGGAGGATTTGAACAAGAAGCTGCTGTCATGCTGGGATTGTACCGGGAAGATTACTACGATAAACAATCCACCCAAAAAGGCATTTTTGAAGTTTCAGTTTTGAAAAGTCGGTTTAGTAGTGAGACGACTGTTAATCTCTTGTTTGATGAACGATTTGGACAGTTTAAGAATTTTGCGAAGTCGAGAGATTGAGGTATGAAATACTCAAAGCAAGAGTATTAAATCATAATTTTTGTAGAAAAAGAGGAAGATTTTAATTGAGTTACGACAATACAGCTAAATACTTAGCCGAATTATATCCGGCAGAATTTGCTAAGTGGTTACTAACCACCACACTGCAAGAAGTTACAGTGCTGAAAACTGAATTATCAATAGAACCAATCCGTGCAGATTCTGTAACTTTTCTGCAAACAGCTAATCGAATTTTACACATAGAATTTCAGACTCTGGCTACATCTAATCCACCCATCCCTTTACGGATATTAGATTATTACGTGAGGTTAAAACGACAATATCGTAAACCAATCACACAGGTAGTAATCTTTTTACAGGAAACCGATGATGAAATTGCTTTCACCACAGAATATACTGATGAAATGACAACTCATCGTTATCAAGTTGTACGCTTATGGGAACAGGATTCGGCACTCTTTCTCAATAATCCGGCTCTGCTGCCTCTTGCGCCGCTCGCCCGAACTGATTCTCCTGCTGCCTTATTATCCCAAGTTGCTCAAAGTATCGCTAAAATTTCAGATAAGAGTGAAAGACAAAATATTGCTGGGTGTACAGAAATTTTTGCAGGCTTAAGGTTTGAAAAAGATTTGATTCGTCAATTTTTACGGGAGGATATTATGCAGGAATCTGTAATCTATCAAGATATTTTACAAAAAGGAGAATTCAAATTTTTTTATCGCCAGCTAACTCGACGCTTTGGAGAAATTGATATATCAATAATTGAACAAGTCCGAGAATTATCTACGGAGCAATTAGAGGCATTAGGAGAAGCATTTCTAGATTTTTCATCAGTTGAAGACTTAATGAATTGGTTAGACCAACAAGTAGTTGGTAGTTAATCTTAAACTAACACTCTTTCAAGTATGTAATTTTTTAGTCTTGGGAATTTTAACAATTAATGCAGGGGTTTGTGTATGAAAACCTCTGCTTTACAA
Organism: Nostoc sp. LEGE 12450; assembly: GCF_015206895.1. Lineage (GTDB taxonomy): Bacteria > Cyanobacteriota > Cyanobacteriia > Cyanobacteriales > Nostocaceae > Nostoc. The sequence continues at coordinate 5,144 of NZ_JADEXU010000036.1, forward strand.
CAAAATCGACTAGCTTTAATATTCTCGCGCTTTATTAAAAATGAGTTGATAAACATAAAAAAGCCGGAGGGGTATCGGACGCAATCCTCGGCTTTCATGAATCAAAGACTATTTTTATGGTGGCGTATTACATTCAATAATTCCTGGCTTAATGGTATATATCTTACTCTATCAAAAGACAGAGCTTAACTCATTTTTACATTAGAGTTTTGTTACTAAACTAAAGCATTTATGGAGAAATCTAGAATAATAACTAATTAGATGGAGTATTCATTTGAAAAACCCATCATCATTACTGAAAAGTTCGAAAAAAGGCTTACAGATGATTAAAATCATTGCTGGTACAGGCCACCGTCCCGAAAAGCTTGGGGGCTATAACGATGAAGTTTTTATCCGATTAATAGCCTTATGCAAAGTGTCTCTCCAGAAAATGCAAGCTACGGAAGTCATTAGCGGTATGGCATTGGGATTCGACCAAGCGCTTGCTACGGCTGCAATTGAGTTACAAATCCCCCTGATTGCAGCAGTCCCATTCAAGGGACAGGAGGATAAATGGCAACCACAAGATAAAGAACGCTACGAACACATTCTGTTCCAAACTTCATCAATTGTCTATGTTGACCTCTTTGAAGAATACTCAGCATCATCATCAGGATATAGCAGTGAGAAGATGTACAAGCGTAATCAATATATGGTGGATCACTGTGATGAAGTACTAGCACTTTTTAATGGTTCAGCTAGTGGCACTGGTAACTGTGTTAACTATGCCAAAAGCTTGGGTAAACCAGTGCTGAACGTGTGGAAGTCATGGGTCAAATATCGAGGTTTTTAGGGAGTAAAAATATGTACAACCAACTTAAACCAGGGCATATATAGAAGTATGCGAATGGGAAACTATACCCGCGTACTGCCTCGGCTTGCCACATGAAAGAGAAAGAGTCTTTATCATTGCCTACGCCGATGGCTTATTCCACCGTCAACAGCCAACTCCCTGGGCAGACCAAATTAGAAATCAGATTACGCAAGTACGGTTCTCTCATGAAGACCGAAGCTTTGAACCCGGTATTCGTGAGGTGGCTTTTGGGGTTCCCATTGGAGTAGCCAAGGGAATTAAGGGTAATTATGATGCCCGTCGTGCTTATGGCTTGAGTTGTTCTCCAAGGCAAGCTGCGATCGCTTGGAAACGAATTGATTATTTGTGTGGTCTAAAGTCCAGTCAGGAGGCATAATCATGATTAACCAAGTCCCGAATCTAGAAACTTGTTGGTATCTTTCACCACCTTGGGGTAAAGAGATTTCCCCCTTAGAAGTTTCCCTGTTGGAGAAAGTCTACGTCACTACCACCAAATCTTTCGGTTACTGTTGCGGTGTAGAGTGGTCAGCTAAAGGCTGGAATTATGAGATTGTCTCCAGCAACGATAATCTAACTGTTTTAGGACGTGAAATCATTGGTACAGGTAACTTACAATTAGTTACCAAAGAAAAGCCTGTGTTTGAACTGGGTGAATTAGTCGAGTTCCGATTTCATGGCGACGGGCCACCAGCAAGGATTGTCCAAGGCATCCAACTGATTTGCGATTCCTGGTTCTACTGCATCGAATGGATGTCCCCAGGAATATCTGAAAACGGTAACGAGCTTTTTACTTTCAGAGATGCGATCTCTCTTGGCGGGACTTCGCCCATCGCACGAGTTACTGACTATGACTTGGAGAGGGTGCGATTATGACAGTCTACACCTCATATTATCGTGGCGAAATCCGAGGCGAGGCTGTTTCAATCTCGCTGTACCCTCCTAAAAATTGGAAAGGCAAACACCTTCCACTATTCGCGCCAACTCCAGAACTGCTGAAGTGGTGGAAGGTATCAGCCCAGGATACCGCCGCACAGTCAGAATACACCAGGGAGTTCAGGAAGACTCTGGATTCTCGTCAGCAACTAATTCAATTGTGGGTGAGAAAACAGAAAGAAAATCCACAAGATATAACGCTATGCTGCTTTGAAAAGACTGGGGATTTTTGCCATCGATATCAAGTTGGTGAGGAGATACTGCAAGAGCTTTGGGGCGGGGAAGTTGGGGCTGCTCAACTACAATTAACCCTTGTCCAAGGCAAGACAAATCACCCTATTACATATCCACCTTTGATATTGTCGCTGATCGAGAAATGTCACGCATTGGGTTATCCTGTGAAGTGCGATTGCTTGCGCTGCGGCTACTACCGAGTATCTCTGCATGGCGAGGATTTGGGCGATTGGTCGGAACTTGGGCTGCTGGCGGTTCTGTCGGGGTTGCAGCAGGAATTCTATCGGGGGCGGTTGCTGCTGGGGTTGGCGGCGGCCGTGTCAGGCTGACGGTGAGGTGTCTTGTGGGGGCGAGGGGTGGACGGTTGGGTTTAATGATTAAATAATTTTTTAAAAGGTATTAAATTAAATATTATTCAATAGCCAAAGCTTTATCTTTTATGGAACCACTACTACCTGAATCAAAACTAGAAAATGTTATTACGTTAATTAAGCGCTTTACTGCTGGGGCAGTAATCGGACTAGTGATTGCTCTAATGCACTGGTATTGGTACGCAACCTATTTTGGGTATTCACTACCTTTAACTAGAAGCATTACAGGGTGTGTATTACTAGTAATTATCTGCGGATTGATGACGCTTAAATGGGGCTATAAGACATTAGGGACTTTGTTAGAGAATTTGTCTTAATGGAAAAATTGCAAGCAATTTTAAGAGGGCGACTTCTACCCCCTTTTTTATTGGTTAAAAGTAGCTACAGCTAATCTACAGCTATGGAATATAACTTTGCATACAGCACTTACGGCAGCACGAGGTACATCCTAAAAGCTGAAAGCGATGATAGGGGAGGGCTAAGAAGAAAACTATATCGCATAATAGCCGGAAGCGCTGTAACTCGTTAGTAAACAATATTTGAGTTTACCTCATTTACTTAGGAAACGCTATAAATAAAATTTGTATTTGAAAAAATACATTTATTATTTTAGCCATTAATACCAAATTATTGTGAAGCTGCATGAAACTATAAAAAGCTGGAATACTTGCCAATCATAGTTTATAGCTTTTTGATTCTATGCAACTTCATACAAAATTGGTATTAGACCTTAAATCAGCAAGAGTCTTTGAGGAATTCCCACTCATTGAGCATTTTATTTATTGATAGGAGTACGAACAATATACTGATTGGCAGGTAAATTAATAGCAATTGGTTCTATTTTTCCTTGGGAGACTAAAGTTTGATAAACTAAAGCTGTAATCTCTCCTCTAGTTGCAGCTTTACTTGGATTAAGAACTTTAGGATTTGGATAGTTGACTACTATATTTGCTTTAGTTGCGGTTGCTACATCTCCAACTGCATATTGCGGAATATTATTGGCATCTGCGTAAGTGTTAGTAATAATAAATGACGCAGGACGGTTAAAATCTACAGCATTAGCTGCTACGGCTGGGGCTTTTGATATTAATAAAGGCTGCATTAAAGTACTAAATCCAATCGGCATTAAAATACGCCTTTTTACAGGTTTTTGTGCGGTTTTTTGAGAAACTACTCTCTGTATGACTGTGGGTACAGTAATTGCTGATGTACCAGTTGTTAGATTCAGACCTTTGTTTAAAGCAACTATAGCCTCAACCTTAGAAACCGATTGATTGGGACGAAAGTATCCACCAGGATAACCCGTCATAAATCCTTGTTGATATGCTTCTTCAATTGGACGAGTAGCCCAATAGTTTACAGGAATATCTTTATATACAGCACCACTTTGTATCTGGCGAGTTGGTGGTTGATCAAAAGCTTTACGAATAATTGCTGCAAACTCATCTCGATCTACTGGTTGTTCTGGTCGAAATGTACCATCAGGATATCCAGTTACAATATTTCTTGCAGCCAAACCTCGAATAAATGGCTGTGCCCAGTAATTAGGTTGAACATCACTAAAGGTAGTTGTAGGGGAAGATTGAGCATAAGTATCCAATGCACCAACTGCTAGTACTGTTAAATTTAAAGTTAGTAAAGATACGCCTGCTGACACTAACTTAGTTAACTGTGTCATGATCCATGCTCCTTCTTTTTTCAATTATTCATTCTTTCTAATACTTCAATAGCTATTAACAAATAGTGGAGATTCAGTGGAAAATGTTCTCCCGCAGCTTAAAATACTACTAAAGACTGGCTATACTTATTACTTTAGGTATAGATAACGCAACAATGAAAATACTATAAACAAACGTCAATGTTTTAGTAACAGCTTATGTTAATAGAAAAATTTTAAATCTAAGTAATAAAATCTAAAGCTTGCCTTCGAGAAGGAAAATATAGCGGAGTTCTCCACGGCTTTTCCACTATTTAGATTTAATCTAAGTCTCAAGCGATAAATTAATCAAATTTTCCTTATCTAACCTTTTTTACGATCTTAAGTAGTAAATGTTTTACTATGTAACAATTTTACAGACAAAGATTAAGTGTTAATTGAATATGAGATACATCTTTCAAAAAATCTTCCTTTGGGTAGTAGAGTTATTGTCTGAAAACGCAAGATGGTTACGGTAGGAGGGTAGAATGCGTCAACTCATTATCCAAGTACTACGGGGAAATGGAAAAGCTGTCATCGCATTGGCAGTTTTCTCATTCTCCCAATTTACAACGTTCTAGCCTTGCCCAACGTGCCAACGCCCAAGTTCAGAAAACTGTAGAGCAAGTTGGTGGGAGCAAAATTAGTCGAGTCGAATGTGCGCTTTACACGATCCAACATTGAAGCGCAGGATACCCTGCTATCTGTTGTTTATGTGCAGCGTCAACCGATAGTTACAGCGTCTAGTGAAAGAAATACGCATAGGGGCAGCCCGCCTTCGGCATCGCCTCACCCAATCAATTCAAACTCAATTATTAAAACAGGACTTAAATGTGACACAAGAGGGTTAATGTCAACGTGCTAGAAACACCTGCTAGTAAACCATAAGACCATTTATGAGTAGTTCAAAGCTTTCAGAAAAACAAGCCCTAGAAAAAGAACGTAATGAAGTCTTGCAACAGTTGGAAGATTGGCTAGAAATTCCAATGCTGGTGCTGGGCTTTGCGTGGCTAGCACTATTCATCATCGAGATCATCTGGGGGCTAAATCCTTTACTAGAAGCCTTTAGCATCACTATTTGGATTATTTTTATATTAGATTTTTTACTTAAACTAGCGATCGCTCCTCATAAAATTTCCTATATCAAAAGTAACTGGCTAACAGCTATTTCTTTGGTGTTACCAGCATTGCGTACTTTTCGGATTATACGAGTCATCCGCGTACTACGAACAGCACGGGCTGTGCGAGGTTTACAGTTGTTGCGGGTTATGACTCGTGCTAACCGAGGAATGCGGGTTTTAGCAGCAAGTATTAGCCGTAGAGGATTTGGTTATGTTGTGGCATTAACAATGATTGTTACTTTAATAGGAGCAGCCGGGATGTATGCGTTTGAAAACGAAGTTCCTGTGGAATCAGGGTTGCACAACTACGGCACTGCTTTATGGTGGACAGCAATGCTTATAACAACAATGGGTTCTGAGTATTGGCCCAAAACGCCTGAAGGACAGGTGCTTTGTTTTATTTTGGCGTTATATGCATTTGCTGTGTTTGGCTACGTTACTGCGACTCTAGCGACGTTCTTTATTGGTCGTGATGCCGATGATGATAAAGCAGAGTTAGCCGGAGCGAAATCGATTCAAATGCTTCAGACGGAAATCGCAGCATTGCGGGAGGAAATTCAAGAATTATTGCATCAAAATTCACAGCATTGAAGTTAGTAAACATTAACTAGTGAGGAAACTAAATGAATGCAGAAATCTCCATAGCTTGGAATAAGGTTCAAGGCATGATCAATGGGTTCATAGCTTTGCTACCAAATATTGTCTTAGCATTAATTGTCTTTATACTCTTTTTGTTTGTTGCTAGCATACTTAAGGCAATGGTCAAGCGGCTAACTCGCAACCGTCGCCACGCCCGAAATCTGGGACTAGTGCTGGGAAGGTTAGCACAGGGGATGACAATTTTGATTGGGTTGTTTATTGCCCTTTCTATTGTGATTCCTACATTTAAAGCTGGTGATTTGATACAACTATTGGGAATAAGCGGTGTTGCAATTGGTTTTGCCTTCCGCGATATTTTGCAAAACTTCCTAGCTGGGATTTTAATTCTGCTGACTGAACCTTTCCGAATTGAAGATCAAATTGTTTTTAAAGACTTTGAAGGAACGGTCGAAAATATCCAAACAAGAGCGACAACAATCAGAACCTACGACGGGCGGCGGATTGTGATTCCTAATTCTGAATTATTTACTAATTCTGTTACTGTTAACACTGCTTTTGATAATAGGCGATTAGAGTACGATGTCGGCATTGGCTACGGGGACGACGTTGACCAAGCCAAGCAGTTGATGCTAGACGCAATATACAGTGTAGACGAGGTTTTAAGAGATCCAGCTCCTGATGTACTGGTAATGGAACTAGCTGAAAGCACTGTTAACATCCGTGTGCGCTGGTGGATTCATCCACCACGACGGATAGACGATCTGCGATCGCGCGACAAAGTGATTACTGCAATTAAGAAAACGCTCGTTGCCAACGGCATTGATTTACCCTACCCAACACAACAAATTCTGTTTCACGATCAAACCGAAGAGACAGATGGAAACCGCTCCCGTCAGCGTGAAGGCTGGCCAGCGGGTAAAGGTGAAGTACCAAAGCCTCGCCGCATCAGTGATTCACTTTTTTTACTTGCTCAAGTGCGCTCCTCACAAGATGGCAACGGCAAGGTAGATTCTCAAATGAGGAACGATGAGAAATGTTAAGTTAAGCAAACTGTGGGATCAGCTCCACTCAAGTTACTGGTTTATACCGGCAGTTATGGCGGTGGTAGCTACTGCTTTGGCTTTCACAATGCTTAATCTTGACCGTACAGGCAAGGTAGACATTGATTATTGGTGGGTTTACACAGGTGGAGCAGATGGAGCTAGATCCCTGTTAGGATCGGTTGCAGGTTCGATGATTAGCGTTGCTGCTACAGCCTTTTCAATTACAATTGTGGCGCTTCAATTGGCTGCTTCTAATTTCGGGCCGCGACTACTGCGTAATTTTATGCAGGATACAGGTAATCAAGTTGTACTAGGCACATTTATTAGTACGTTCATCTACTGCTTGCTTGTACTGCGGACAATTCATGGAGAAGGAGATGGATACGAACAGTATGTGCCACAACTTTCAGTTACAGTCGGCACTTTACTCGCAATTATTAGCATTGGTGTATTAATTTATTTTATCCATCATGCTTCAACCATAATTCAGGCATCTCACGTGATCGAAAATGTTAGTGAGGATTTACATTCAGCAATTAAGCGGCTATTTCCAGAAAGAATTGGGCATGCTGAATCAGAACACAAACAAGGAATTGAAGAAATTCCCATGTCCTTTGAGAAAGAGGCTTTACCGATTCGAGCTAATGGCACTGGTTATTTACAAGCAGTTGATAATGGAGAATTGATGAAAATTGCTTGTAAACATAATTTGCTAATACGCCTTAAGGTTAGACCAGGAAAATTTCTAATTCAAGGTAGCGATCTAGCCTTGGTTTTTCCTGGAAAAAAAGTAAATAAAAAACTTACCAAACAAATCAATGATGTTTTTATTTTGGGCAAAGAACGTACAGAACAACAGGATATAGAGTTTCCAATTGATCAATTAGTAGAAATTGCTCTGCGTGCCATTTCCCCTGCAATAAACGATCCATTTACTGCAATTCGCTGTATTGACCGAATTAGCGCAGGACTGTGCCACTTAGTTCAAAGAGATTTCCCTTCGCCCTATCGCTACGATAAAAATAACAAATTACGTTTCATTGCCAAAGGAGTAGATTTTCAAGGATTAGTTGATCGTGCTTTTAACCAAATTCGGCAGTATGGAAAGTCGGATGCAGGAGTAACTATTCGTTTGTTAGAAGCTATAGCTGTAATTGCTACTTACACCAACAATTCTAAATATCAAGCAAGCCTGCGTCATCATGCTGACATGATTTTACAAGATAGCCATGAGGGACTTTCACAAGAACAAGACTACAAAAATGTAGAAGAGAGTTATTATCAAGTCATTAAAAATTTAAATAATGATGGCACTAACAAGGATTGGAATTAACCAGAAAGCTGACGTTTTAAATTAATCTTTTGGAGGTAATAGTTATGAAAAATCTAAATTGGAAAGGTTATCGAATTATTGCATGGATAGGACAGGCTGTACTAACAATTTTTGTCATAGTCGCAGCAGTTCAAGGTAAATGGTCGAATGCCTTGGGTCTTGCATTATTTCTTGTTGTATCCTTTGTGTTTGTCATCCGAGATGATAAATTACCCACTTTATTTGATTTTTTGTTTGTGTTGGCTGCATTGCTCAATGCTACTGGTTGGGTATGGGATTTATTTGGTATGCCAGGCCCCTATGACGAAATTGTTCATGCTTATACGACTTTTGCAATTACTCTGGCACTGAGTTTTTTAGTATATAGTTCAATGTTGAATATATTTCGGAATCATACACTTTTGTATTTGGTGACAATTACCAGTTTTGGGATTGCAATTGGTGCTTTATGGGAAGTTGCGGAATGGTCTGCTGGGAAAATTCTAAGCACTGAAATAATTGAAAGTTTGGATGATACTATTATTGATTTAGTTATGGACTCTCTTGGTGCTGCATTAGCAGCTTTAATTAGCCTTTGGGCATTGCGAAATTGGACAAATCGCAATACAGAAGTAAACAATTCACAAACCAAGACATATATTTCCAACAATTAGAATATTGAAAATCCGATGATGAAGGTAAAGTATAAATATTCTCAGCAGCAACTGAATAAATCTAATTTATTCAATTTTGAAAAACAATTTTCTCAAAGGATATCAGGAATTTTGGCTAAAATGGTAATTTCAAAAACTTGCTTTTTGAGTAAAAAACCAACAACTTACCTGCTACTATCTTTTATCGGGATAATAACAGGATTTTTAAGTAGCTGTTCTACAGATTCTTCTGGAAAAGTTCGTCCTTCAATTCTCCCTTCTCCGACAGTTAATGAGCCACAAAATCAAAGTTCGCGCCCTTTGACACCAACTGCTGAGGACAACAATTTTGTAGTTGAAGTTGTGGAAAAAGTAGAACCAGCTGTAGTTCAAATTAATACATCCCGAACTATCAGAAGTGAAGTACCACAGTTACCTGATGCATTCAATGACCCATTCTTTAGACGCTTTTTTGGTGAAGCTTTACCAACACAGCCTCAAGAGCGAGTAGTGCGTGGTCTAGGCTCTGGTTTTATCATCGATCCCAATGGGCGAATTCTCACTAATGCTCACGTTGTCAACGATGCGGATACAGTAACGGTATCATTTTCTGACGGTCGTACTGTTGAAGGCAAAGTGCTAGGGAAAGACTCTGTGAGTGATGTCGCAGTTGTGCAAATTCCTGGTAAAAACTTGCCAACAGTAGAAATCGCAAATTCCGATTTTATAAAACCAGGACAGTGGGCAGTTGCGATCGGTAATCCTTTAGGCTTACAACAAACAGTAACAGTAGGCGTTATTAGTGCAATCAACCGCTCTATAAATCTTTCTACTAGACCTAGTAGCTATATTCAAACCGACGCAGCAATTAATCCTGGAAATTCTGGCGGGCCACTCTTAAATGCTCGCGGTCAAGTGATAGGAGTCAACACTGCAATTATTCAGGGTGCTGAAGGTATCGGCTTTGCTATTCCCATAGATACAGCTCAACGAATTGCCCAACAATTAATTACTCAAGGCAAAGTAGAATATCCTTACTTAGGTATTCAAATGCTCACACTAACACCTGAAGTTAAGCAAAGAATCAATAATTATCCAAATAGTAACGTCCGCATTTCAGCAGACCGAGGAGTTCTTATTGTTCGCGTTGTCCCAGGTTCTCCTGCTGCCAGAATCGGACTGCGCCCAGGAGATGTAATTCAAACAATTAATAATCAACCTGTTACCACATCTGAAGAAGTTCAGCAGATTATTGAAAAGAATGGCTTAAACAATAACTTACAAATTCAAGTGCTACGCAACGGACAGAACTTACTATTTACAGTAAAGCCTGAATCATTGCCATCTCCAAATAACACTCAGTCTTAAGTTTGTAAGGTGGGATTACCCACCTTGTCAACTGTTCTCAACAGTTGATTCAGACTTGTGATTTTCTACAGCTAATACTTTGTGTTCGCTTTAAACGGTTCAAGATAGAAGTGATTAGTTGTGAGTTTTTAGCAGTTTTACTTATACAATCATCTGCACCAATCGCAAATATTTGCTCAACAATATCTGCTGATAAATTATCAACCAGAAACAGTACTGGTAAAAATTTCCAGTACGGATCATTACGTACTACCTGACAAAGTTCAATGCCATTAATATGAGGCATTTCCACATCTAAAATTAGCAAATCTGGAGAAAATTCTGTCATAATATCCCAGAAGTTGCGTGGATCTTCAAGAGTTTTTAGAGTAAGTCCTAAAGCTTCTAAAGATTGTTGTATAACAATTAATGTCTGTGGGTCATCGTCTACAATCATGATTCTCGCTTTAGTAATACGAGTTTGCTGTAAAACTTGGGCCACTGACTCCAAAATTTCATTAGGAGGCATGAATTTTTGCAAAAAAGCACGTCCGCCAGATCGTGCAACCTCTAGGCGTAGGCGAAGCCCGCCGCAGGCATCGCTAAAATTATTTTGCTCTGTAAAAATTAACACAGGTAATTGTGGTGTTCGCTGGGATAATTCTATTAGTAACTTCAAGCTATCTTTCTCAAGATCAAGATCGAGTAGCACCACATCGGGATTTAAAGATGCGATTATACTTCTAGCGGCGGTGAGATTAGTCGCAATTTTAACTTGTATTTCTTGATTTTCAGCTTCCTTTACTAATTCCTCAACTATTTGGCGATCGTTGCTAATTACTAATAGTAGATTTTGGGTTTGTTCAACTGAGCTTTTTTCTAGCTCTCGTTGCAACTCCATCAAGAGCTTATCTAAATAAAAACATTTAGCTTGGCTAATAAATTTTTGAGTTTGAAATAAATCTTCTATCTCATTGGCTAATAACGAACTTTCTGGAAAGCCAAAGCTACCCAAAGAACCAGCTAGTTTGTGAGCTTCTTGCTCTGCTTTTTGCCGCAATTGAGCGTCAAGCGTACCTCTTCTTAAAGCATCAGCTGCTAGTTTCAATACTGCAATGCGCGAACCAACCTTAGCTTTGAAATTTTCCCGCTCTTGAGCAATGGCTGTTAGTAGAATTTGCTGCTGTTTTAAATCTATTTCCGGCTCAGGTTTTGGGCAACCTTGCTCATGATCTAGAGCTTTTAAACGATAACCCATTCCATAGACAGTTTCTATAAAATCATAGGTAGCACCTGCTGCTTTTAGCTTTTGCCGTAAACTTTTGATATGAGATTTAATTGTATTTTCTTCAGGTGGATCTTTTTCAGCACTCCAAAGTTGATCTACAATAGCACTTCGGCTAAAGATGCGCTGGTTGTTGCGTAAAAAAAGGTCTAAAAGACTAAATTCTTTTGCTGTTAAATTTAGAGCAATGTCTGCATAAGTCACTTCACAAGTACTAGGATCGAGACGCAAGGCTCCCCATTCCAGAACTGGAGGTAAAGAAGTATTTCCCCGACGTAATAAAGCACGAATGCGAGCTGATAACTCTTGAAAATCAAATGGTTTGACTACATAATCATCTGCTCCAGCATCTAAACCGATAACTTTATCAGTTTTAGTCTCTTTTGCCGTTAAAAGAAGAATCAGCATTTGATAACCTGACTGCCGTAATTGCCGACAAAGACTTATGCCATCCAGCTTTGGCAGAACAATATCTAACAAAATCAGGTCATAGTTATAGACATTAACCAATTCCCAACCGACTTCACCATCAGTAGCAATATCAACCACATAATTTTGTTTGGTAAGATATCTTGCTACAGCTTGAGCAAGCAAATCATCGTCTTCAACCAACAGAATTCTCATGAAAATGTTTGCTTGTAGAAGTAACCCTGAGTGCTGTAATCAAAATTATATAACTTAGGTTATGCCCTTTTCAGCTTGATTATATGATATCTATCGAAGGCAAGCTTTAAGCAACAGATTCGCTCCGTCTAACCTATTTTGACAAAACTTTGTACTTGGGGCTATTACCAAGTCACTATTTCTCTCCTGAATTACACTTTTGAACTTATCTACGAAAAGTGGAAAACTTGTGGATCTGAGCAATATTTGCAAAATTTCTCAGATTTTACCAGACAATTTACTCAGGCTGGCAACAACGGCAATTAACTCAGCTGCTCTAACTGGTTTCGCAACATGTAACTGAAACCCTGCTGCTAATGCCTCCTTGTAATCTTCTACTCTGGCATACCCCGTCAGTGCAACAGCAGGAATCCGCCCGCCTCGTTCTGTTTCAATTTCTCTAATTTTACGCATCAGCGCGTAGCCATCCTCGCCTGGCATCCCAATGTCGCTGATCAATACATCTGGATGTAATTCTTTTAGTGCCTCAAGTGCCTGTCTTGTAGAGCTAAAAGCACTAACTTTCGCTCCAGACTCTTCAAGTACTGCGGTAATCCACTGCCGCACATCCGCCTCGTCATCTACAATCAGCACCCGCAAGTTGGTAAGGGGATTGGGAATTGGGGATTGGAGAGAGAAGTGTAAGTTATTCTCTTCTGTCTCTCTGCTTCCCTGTTCTTCTGCTCCTCCGCTTTCTTCTAAAATGGGCAACTTGACTGTAAATGTTGCACCTTGCCCTATTCCTTGGCTTTGGGCTTGGATTGTGCCACCATGCAGTTCTACCACATGACGGGCGATCGCTAGCCCTAAACCTAGTCCTTTATCTGACCGAGTATGACTACTATCTGCTTGGCAAAAGCGTTCAAATACGTGAGGTAGAAAGTCCGCACTGATACCCTTACCCGTATCACTGACTTGAATTTGAATATAGTTAGGAATTAAGGGTTGGGAAAACTCTTTCTCACTCCCGACTCCCGTTCGGCTACCCTCACAGCAAGCCCACTCCCTATTTGCCACTTCCTTTAACAACCGCACCTTAACTCGTCCGTCGTTGGGTGTAAATTTAATTGCATTGGTGAGTAGATTTAACATAACTTGTTGCAAGCGATCTGAATCACCCGAAATTTTTTCTATTGAAGTATCAAGTATAGTTTCAATTTGAATACTCTTAGCATCTGCCAGTGATTGTACAACCTCGATCGCGGCTGTAATTACTTCTGCTAAATCTACCAAATCAATGGAGAGTGAAAGTTCTCCTCTAACAATACGCGAAATATCAAGTAAGTCTTCAATAAGTTGCATTTGCAAATTAGCATTGCGTTCAATTATCTCCAATGCAAGAGTTACTTTAGCTTCATCTAGCGCACCCGTTTGCAACATCCCAGCCCAACCAATAATTGCAGTCATGGGGGTACGTAATTCATGGGAAACTATTGCTAAAAATTCGTCCTTGGAACGGTTTGCAGCTTCTGCTGCACTTTGTGCCGCTTCGCTAACAGCACGCGCAGCTTGTTCTCGTAGTAGCAGTTGCTCTTTTTTTTCTTCAACTTGTTTGCGCTCAGTAATATCTTGCATAATTTTAGAGAAGCCGCGCAGATTTCCATTTTCATCTCGTAAAGGTGTAATTACACAATGTGCCCAGAAAAATGTCCCATCCTTACGGAGATGCCAACGATTTTCTTTAGAAAAACCCTCAGTTACGGCTTTTCTTAATGCTTGTTGTGGTTGTCCGCGCTCAATTGCTTCTGGTAAAAAAATTCGCTCAAAAGGTTGACCAATAATTTCTGCTTCTTGATAACCTAAAATACGTTCAGCTCCAATGTTCCAACTGGTAAAGTTCCCGTTTGGATCTAGCATAAAAATTGCGTAATTAGTTACTCCTTCTATTAGCAATCGATAACGTTCTTCGCTTTGGCGCAGAGTGTCTTGAATTTGACGTAGAGACTCGTAATTATTCTGTGCAGCTCGCGCATTTTTCTGAGCTTGCGATCGCGCTTGGCGCAGTGCAGAGTTAAGTGAGCTGATCAACACTGCTACCAGCACAAACTGAACCAACCCTATTACACTGAATCCAGCAACAGCCAGAGAATAAAAAGGGGGCAAAAGGAAGTAGGCACAGACTATAGCAGACAAGAAAGTTGCCAACAGTCCTGGGTTGAAACCACCATACCAGGAACTAACCATCACAGCAGCTAAAAACAGTGGATAAATGGAATTGAGCCTTTGTAGCTGCCATAGAAGCAATGTCAGCAGTAAAGCTAGTAAAACCGTTAAGAATACAATGCTATAGCGTTGTAGTTGCGAGAATCGCTGTTCGCGGAGCGTTCCGTAGGGAAGGCGGGACAAAGCCCATCGTGTCAATCTCCACATATTCTATTACTTTTGGTTTATTACTTCTGGTTATGCCATCTGTTTATTAAACTTCTACTCTAGTTTTCCACTTTCAAGTTTTACCATTAAAAACTAATCTTAAGAGTATGGTAGTTATAAACAATGCCCTTCATTACATTGGAAGAATTAAAGTACTAAGTAATAATAATTTAAAACAGGAAGATAATAACGATGACCTCTAAGCAAATCTTAGTGATTGATGATGAAGATGACATCCGTCAATTGATTCAGACTTGTCTAGAAATAATGGGGGGCTGGAAGTTGTTGACTGCTACTTCAGGTAATCAAGGATTATTCTTAGCTCAGTCATCTCAACCCGATGCTATCCTTTTGGACGTAATGATGCCTGATATGGATGGTTTGACAACTTTTCAAAAACTACAGGCTAATCAAACAACTAAACATATACCTGTGATTTTCCTTACAGCAAGAGGACGTAATAATGACAAAAATCTATTTAATAATCTAGGTGTCAGAGGCATAATCAGTAAACCATTTAATCCTCAGAAACTAGCTGTTCAAGTAGCAGAAGCCTTGAGCTAAAGTATATTACAAAATCTGGTGTTTCCAGTTCAGCTATTCATGAATTAAGTAATACTATAGCAGTCCTAAATGATTTGTGAAACTTTTGATACCAGAGATAGGATTACTGTAGTATCTCTAATTTAGGGTAGATTTGCTTGAAAAAAGGTCTATCTATAGTTTTGGTAGCCTCTTTCTTAAGTCGTAATTTTACTCAAAAATATATATTCTCCACTAGTTTTCCACTTTTATTCCCTAAGTTATAACTAACTGAATATTAATTTGAATTTCGGATACATTATTTCCAAAGAGAAAACCTAATATTCAAAAAAGTAAATACATTAATTGGTGAGTTTTATATAAAAGATAAAATTAAACTCCAATTTCCTATATTTACTTAAATCATCTACTTAGGGGGTATAGATATATGATAAATAATTTAGAATCACTTTCACATCCACCAAGTAAACAAAAATTTGCTGCTACATTGCGTTTAGTGAGTCGAATTAGTTTTTGGGTACAATTAGTACTTGGTGGTATTTCTGGGATTGCTGTATTGTTGGCATACTTTAGTCGTAACATCACTACTCAGACAAGTAATGCAGGTATAGGGTTTGGGATATTTTTAGCTATTGTTGGTATTTTATTGCTATGCTTTCGAGTCTATTGGGCTTTGCGTTATCGAAAAATGGCTAAACTTTTACAAACACCAAATTCTCAAAACCATCCCAGAAAGGAAGACGTAATTCAAAATTTACGAATTGGATTAATTGTGAGTTTGGTAGGATTATTAATAGCTTTTATTGCTTCTGAAGTGACGGTTTCAATCATTTTGGGTAAAGCAGTAGCACAACCTCAAGGTGTTGCAATTTATCAGCCAGAAAACGTAATTCGTTCACTAGACATTTTTGTAATGTTAGCAAACGTCAACATGATTGGCGCTCACTTTTTTGGGGGAGTTACTTCTCTGGGCCTACTCTATTGGTTAGAAGAGTAATAGGCGCAGTCAGTACTGATTTGATTTTGCTAGCTATGTCTATAGAAGTACTAATCTATATCTAAAGTAGTATTTGCCAAATGTATCAGAATTCTCCTCGACTTTTCCACCATTAATATTTAACCTCAAAATACAGTCTGTTTTCATGTCTCCTCTTTTGGTTGAGCGTCTCAACTTTACTTAAAGTACATAATCAAAAATTTGATTATTGCAAAAAAATTTAAAGATTCTCTAAGCTAAGAGTATTTTCTCATCTTTCACTAGATGTCACTATTGGAATTTTAAAATAGCAAGCAGAGATAAAACCATTAGGAGGTATTTATGTACAAGTTCAATCATTCTTCTTTCAAAAAAGTTGGATCGTTAGGAACAATTTTTGGAACTTTGCTAATCAGTTTCTCTGCACTTTCTCAATCAGCAGTAGCACAGCCGCGAATTTCCCAAATTAATCCTTGCCCTAGTATTTTCTACGAAGAACCACATCGAAATCGAGTTTTGGTTCCAGCAGGATGTCCACCGAATGCTGCAACTTTAAGATTAGGAGGACAACAGCAAGCTACTGGTTCCCAGAGTATTATGGTTCCTGCCTATCCTATGAATGGAAGACGCACAAATGTTAATGTCATACAACCACCCGCTCCAGAAAGCCGACAAAGTGCCATTGCAACTATCACACCAACAGCAGGTACAGTTGATGTGAAATTGAAAAATAACACTAACGCTGGTATCTCTTATCAAGCAATTGGTCAGACCCAACCTCGATATCTTGCAGGTGGACAAGAATTTGTCTTACGAAACTTACCAACACCTATCAGTATTACCTTGGTACGTCAAGATGGTGGACTACTAAAAGTTATGCCCATGTCTACATCTGAAAGTGAAGGGACACTCGCAGTCTCGTTAGATGAAACAACTAATTTCGATGACAATCAAGGCGTACTGAGAATTCAAAAAGATGGTCAAGTTTTTTTGAATTAATATAATTCACCGCAAAAATATTAAACGCCTTAAAACGCTGATCGCAACAAGTCAAAATTTTTTTAGTCGTTTAATAATATCAGTTTCAGTTGAATAATTATTATTAAAACTGATGTAAAAATTTAGAGAGTTTTAAGTAATAATTAATTGTCTAAACTTGATATTACTCAACCCAAATGGAGATTTTAAAATGATTAACTTTATACCAACTAAATGGAGTTCTAAAGGAACTATTGCTCTAGCAATCTCTGCAATTTTACTTGGAAGTTGTACCAACAACTTAGATCAACAAGCCGGAGTATTAGAAACCAATGTGACTACAGAAGAAGTCGCAGACAATACAAACGAACTCATTGGTAAAACTGTAACAATTAGAAGTACACCCATCAGGAAATTGGGGCCGTCAACTTTCACAATTGCCGATAAGCAATTTTTTAGTGCTAAACCAATTTTAGTTGTAAATACTTCGGGTAAAACTTTCACCTTGCCTACTGACCCAAATACACCAATTCAAGTGACAGGCCCAGTTCGTAACTTTGTGATTGCAGATATTAATCGAGATTACAATTTGGGCTTAGATCCAAACTTGTACAAAGAGTACGAAACACAACCTGCAATTATCGCTCAATCAATTGCACTTGCTCCTAAACCAGGTGAACTTACCACAAACCCTCAACTATACTACGGTAAAAACTTGGCAGTGACAGGTGAAGTAGAAAATATCAGAAATGCCAATTCCTTCACCTTAGACGAAGACAAATTATTTGGTGGACAAGACTTGTTAGTGATCCGTGCCACTACTCCCAAAGGAACTGTCAATGAAGGTGAGAAAGTTGCAGTCACGGGTGTGTTGCGTCCGTTTATTGTAGCTGAACTAGAACGAGAATATAACCTTAAATGGGATTTAACCTTACAAAAGCAGCTAGAAGCAGAATACAGGAATAAACCTGTGTTGGTTGCAACAGAGGTATATCCCTCAGCAATTCCACAATAAGGAATTCGGCGTTGCTAAATCAAAATATGAATCAGGCGATCGCTGCAATCAGACAAGTGCTGCACATCTTGAGTGGCACTGAACCATACTTCAGGTAATGTATTACTAATCGAATAGAAAGTTTAAGCATTTCTTCGGACTTAGAGTAACAAAAAGTTTTCCGATAGCGAAGCGGTAGCGACGTTAGGAGCGTCTGTAGTCGAGCAAGATAGTGTCGAAAACGACTGTTTTCTCCTTCAACCCTGGTCATGTAGGTTTTACTAACAATATGGTCTTCGTCACTGATGAAGCAAGGATAAACCGGATAGCCATCGGTAACATAAAAGTAAGAATGCCAACAGCTTATAATCTGCCATAAAAGTTTAAAAGTTTCCGAACTGCGGTCGCTTAAAACCCAAGCTATAACTCCCGGAATGTGCTTATTCACTGCTGTCCACAACCAAATTTTGTTTTTTTTACATTCCCAAAGAGGAGATTTTTTACAGGCACTTGGTCAAGCAGGGGTACTAATTTTCCTGGTAGCGATCGCTCTGTTCGTGAGAAGTTGTAGTTTTTTTAAGGCAAAACCAACTATCAGCAATACATCTGAAATTGCTAAGAATACCGAGGAATTTATCGGTAACTCTGTGACAATTAAAAGCAGAGTAATTAGTAATACCTTCGCCAAAAAAAGAGTATGAAGAGATAGGGCTGCCGTAGTAGAGTTATTGTCTCTCACAACGACAACTCAAAAACCACAATCAGCCCATGCCCGACATCTTATCATTGCTACAGTGTAAGTGTGCTGTTCATCCAGCGATCGCCTGAAGCTGTCTTCGTATCTTTTAGAGAAGGCTTAAGCGAGAGCTTATCGCTTGCTCCAGAATCCCTTGAGTTCAACTAAGGCAGCAACATAAATATAGCCTGAAATAGGACAAATACACTCATATTCAGCGAAAATTATCCTAAAATGCTGGACAGAAACAGTCCTAAGCAGACTACTAAATAACATCAGTCATATTTTGACAACAATTTGTTGTCAAAACTGGGCAAATGTTCCACTATCACCCCGACCTCTTGAAAGTTAAGAGGTTTGTATGTTCCTACCAATGCCATCGAACTCACGTTAATTCAAGGCATTGGTTAAAAGCATTACACCTCAAGCGATTTCTTAAATAAAACCTTATGCTCCTCTGTAGGGCGGAACTTAAATCGATTATTTTGGAAACCAATGGTTCCCATTTGTCCTTCAAGCGCTGCGCCATTGCCTCAAGCTGGCAATCGTCGACTGTGGAGGTGCGGTTGTACCGAGGCAGTTGCAGCAGGCACGCTTAGTCGAGCCGGAATGATTAGCTATAAGTGTGGCACTATTAATATTCTGAATCACTCAGGCTTAGAAGATACGTCTTGTGAATGTTATTCCATCATCAAAAATGAATACGCTCGATTGCTTGCCATCCCGGGTTAATCCTATGGATATCAATACTGCCGAGATCCCCTACGTGAAGCTTGCCGTCAACTTCAGCTAAATTTGATTTACAGCAGTTTTCAAACGCTTAAACCTCTGATTCTGTTCTGACCACTTTTTGCAAGCATCTTTAACGATTTTTATTTCTGAGGGCGATAAAAGCTCATCCCCTCACCCAGAGGCTATAATTTTAGCTGCTATAACCGCTTTTTCATACTCCACACCGTACTTAACCAGTTCTGTGCAAAATATTTTTTCTCTTTCTTCTATTGATGTAAAATAACTACTTGGCATTGTTCAACAGCTAATATGAGTCTTATTTTGAAACTACATCAACAAAACTAAGCTTCCGTTTCAAATCCTACGAATTCTATAAATTTATGACTTCTACCTAGAGATATAGTAATCCTAAATCAGTTGTGAAAAAATACAAAACTAACTATTAATTGTTTTAAAAACTAAGTGTCAGGTGTATCAATGTGGATGCGATCGCTATCAGATTTTATCGAAAACAGCCTTCGACTTGCGGGAAGTTCAAAGGGCGATCGCAGTCAAAATGCTGCTTGAAGGATATACTTATGTTGCCATTTCTAAAGCTATTCTTAACTGAAGATTCTACTATTGCAACAATTTCTTGCAGGCTAGCTTTACTGAGATTCGCGGCATAATGGCTGCGGTCAGAGGTTCCTAAAAACTCGAACTCAGCACGAGCAGCTTTCTTCAATCCGCTGCACCGCAATTGTTAGACATCAGAAATGAACAAACTAACACTTTTACTATCATCAGACAGTTTAATCATTCGTTCAAAGCTTAGTCCCAGTTTTTTGAGCAGCTTTGCTGAACCATAATTGTCCGGTGTAGTGATAGCGACAATACGAGTTAAGCCAAAGGTTCTTCTCCCATACATCATAACAGCAGAAGCAGATTCATAGGCGTATCCTTTTCCCCGAAACTTAGGAAGAAAGGCAAACCCAACATCCACATCCTCCAAGGAATCTCTTTTTATCAAACCGCAAATTCCAATCGAGACGCTCTTCCCCTTTAGCTCAACCAAATACAGCCCGAAGCCGAGACGTTCATACATGGCAACCAGATTCTTCAAAATATATTCACGAGCATCATCAAGAGTTCTTACACCTTTATCACCAATAAAGCGCAACCACAGAGGGTCATTCAATATCTCAAGAATGAACTCACTATCTTCAACTGTCAACCGACGAAGAACTAAACGCTCTGTTTCAAGAACTCTCATAGTCGAACACCTTGTTATTGATGTCTAACTATTTATTATGCTGATGAAATTGGGCTGATTGTTCCTATTGCTTCTTGGGTACTGCATGAAACTTGTTGTCAACTTAAACTAAATTTGATTTACAACAGCTTTCAAACGCTTAAACCTCTGATTCTGCTCTGACCACTTTTTGCAAGCATCTTTAACAATTTTTATCTCTGAGGGTGATAAATGCTCATCCCCTTGCCCAGAAGCTATAATTTTAGCTGCTATAACCGCTTTTTCATACTCCACACCGTACTTAACCAGTTCTGTGCAAAATATTTTTTCTCTTTCTTCTATTGATGTAAAATAACTACTTGGCATTGTTCAACAGGTAATATAAGTCTTATTTTGAAACTACATCAACTAAAATAAGTTTCCGTTTAAAATCCTACGAATTCTATAAATTTATAAGTTCTACCTAAAGATACTTGAGAGGAAATAGTTAATTTGTATCTTGAGTAATAAGGGGCTGTAAGGGTTTGAGGGCATCACCTAATGAAAATATTAAAAAACAATTAAGATTTTTTCCAAGTCAGGGAAAAGTAAATAAATCGTTTTAGCCAGGCAATGAGTTATTCATCTCAATAGAATATATAAATTTACTGGCACTGCTCAATGGCAATAATCGCAACCCAAGAGACAATAAACTTCTCATTTTCGCCTTTGTATACAGAGAAGAAAAATGGTCGTTTTGAGCAACTATTACCTGAATGGGTGATTGGGGGGTATAACGATCAAGTTGTATCAATGCCAAATCAAGCTGGCTCTTGTCCTTAAAAAGCAATCCACACCCATACAATTTTTTGGCAAAATGTCTCTGATTCGTTGATAACTTACTGTATTCTGGGATATCCGTTCTTTGTAAAGAGCCATAGGACTCCTATTTGATTTCTGAACAAGACTAAAAGAGAATACGGAGAGGCATACAAGTCTAACTCTTAACAATGATAAGTCAGCATTCACAAACTGCCACAGTGACAATAGAAGTATCGCAGAAACAGTCAACAGAGGGAACCCTCTATTCGATTATTACTTCACTACTTGAAGTATCTTTTTATCCTGGCGTTCAATTAATTTATACCGCACTCAGCAACACCAGAAAATCATTTCAGTTCCTGCAATTTCTTTTTCAAGAATTTTAACTCAAACTGTTTGTTTTGCTTATCATTTTTTGGCTGATTAAGTTTTAGTTGGGCTAAAAGATTGTTAATCTCTTGCTGAATTCTTGCAGGGTCTTGTAATTCTTGCAAAGTAAGAGTTGTGCTGTGATTTGTTGTGGGAATACCAGTGTTTGGTATCCCTTCGGGGGCATCGCGTGTATAAGTCTCTGCTTGATTCCAAGTATTAGCCAAATCTTTCATCTCTGCTGAGGGAGTTCCCATCTCTACTACTGCCAAAGGTTCTAGTTCAATGTCTGTAGTTGCTACCTTTCCATTGGAGTCAGCAATGCTGTTAATATTCCAACCCCACTTTACTGACCCGTAGTAAACATTTTTTTGCGCCCCTTCTAGTGAAATAGCTGTTGTCTCAAATATCATGTTAGATCCAATCTTGGCAGTTGGCATATTCGGCTTATCATATAGTTTTGCGCTCCGTTCATTCCATTTCAGACCTGGAAACAATCTGTAACGATGGCCTAACTGATAGTTAGACATCTTGTCTGGGGATGTCGTAGAGTTCATGTCCAATTTGCTTTTGGGTGTTTTCGATACTGGCTCTCCTGGCTTTAAATTCGGGGCACCATAAACCGGATTGGTATAGGTGAGTCCACGATCCCAATGACCATTTCCTTGAGTTCGGCTTGCTGCTGTTTTTGTTGCGTTCCCAAAAAATTCTTCATTGTTATTCTTTTTGTCTGCATATCCCCGATCTAAATTTATGCCATTATGAGTTTTTTCTATTTTTTGGAGCAGTGCTATTTTTTTAGAGTTCACCAGTTTGTTAGGCATGAATTCTAGCTCAATTTCTGCGCCGGGATTTCCATTCTCCAACACTGATTGGTAATTATTAGCTTCCCAACTACCACCCATTGTGTCTACTGCCCGTTGGATAATCCGGCACTGCACAGTATCACTATTCTGCTGTAAAACATGGGTCAATTCATGGGCCAACAACTCCTGCCCCCCTCGACTCCCCGGCTGATATTCTCCCTGCCGAAAGAACACATCGTGCCCGGTCGTAAACGCCTTCGCCTGTATCGATTGATTTAACTGGTCAGCCTGAGTATCCGTGTGAACCTTCACCCCGCTAAAATCAGCCCCAAACGCTTGCTCCATCGGTGACTTGATACTGTCAGCTAGTGGTTGTCCGCTCCCCCGTGCCTGTTGTATTGATGTTTCCAAATCCGGTGATGCAGGCATACCGCCGTCTGAAACACGCTGCACCATCGGCTTCATTTGTAATTCATCTTCCTTTTCAGGCAATGACTCGCGTTGAAGTTTTTCGCTCTGTGGTTGATGAATCCGTTGCACTACCTGACGAGCTGTATCGTCAACTTCTTGCTCGTACTTATCCCCAGGGTCCCCAATCGTCAGTTTTGCCTGAATTGGTGTTGGTGTATCTGGTCTTCTGAGTGGAATATTGGCAATATTATGACCAAATCGAGTTGCATGTTCTAGCCGAGAATTCAATAATCCGTCCATCTTGGCTTGCAAGACAGTTAGGCGCTCTTGTCCTTCGAGTGTAATTGAGCCAAACTTCGCCTGTAGCTTTAGTTCGGTTGCCTCCATTTGTTTGTCAGCAAAGGCATTATCCTCGATTTCTTGAGTTGACTTGCGTCCCACTGTCGCCAATGCTAGTGGAATACTAGAGAGCTTAGGCGCTAGCGTTGAAGTATTTTTTGAGGTTCTAGGATTCGAGGGAGTAGATAAGTGGATTTTGGGAAATTTCATCTTATACCTACGATTCAAACTAATTGGTCAATAAAGAATTATGACTGATTCTTACGGTTTTCGATAAATCCCTTTGTCCACTGAGCTGAATTACAGTAATTTTATGTGTGCAAAAAGGATTCTATCCCAAAAAGGGCTGATAAAATTGTTAGAGATTGTGACAAATTAGTAACTTGGTATAAGCCTAAAATCTGCCCCAATGATTGAGCAATGATGAATTTGATGCTCTACCACAAACCATAATTGTACGAGAGATTTAATATTACATAGTTATTCCTGAATCTATTCCACTAATAAAATTTATGCTAAAAAGCTTAGGCTTATTGAGAACTAAAAACGAAATATCAAACTTTTCAAGCACACTTTCCTAAAAGAAGTAGGCATTTTTAGAATAGTGGAATAAGTTCTTGGTTTGCGTAATCTACGAAATCTTTTGCAAATTGCCTAAACCACAAGTGTTTCGGTTTTTCTTAGTGCCATTCACATCAGCACTATTTCTTTATGCTCTTTTTTTGGCAAAGGTATTGTCATTTCAAGCGCTGTAGTAAACGATCGCCAACTCGCAATGAATTGGCGAAAATGGTCAGCGTGGGATTGACGGCAGAACTGGATGGAAAGAAGCTGCCATCGACAACATAGAGATTATCCACATCATGGGTACGGCAATTAAGATCGAGTACAGAGGTTTTTGGGTCTTCTCCAAAACGACAAGTACCGCATTGATGACCAACTGATTGCAGCGGCATCATGTTGCGGGGATAGAGACTAAACGGAATACAGTGTTCTGCCCGATCAACCTGCTTGAGAACACCTACCCAGCGTTTAGCTAGGCGATCGCTTGCTTCTAGGTTGTTGGGTTTATAGTTTAAGTAAAGGCGCTCTTTTTCTACCCGCACGCGATTCTCAGGATCGGGTAAGTCTTCTGTTTGCAACCACCAGCCAACTGTATGATCGGCAACTGTTTTCAGTTCTGCCCCTGGTCGCAGTTTTAATAGTGGAGCCAGCAGTGCGGGAACTTCGGCAGGTAGCATATCTGCCAATACGTTGCCAGTATTCTGTACCAAACCCATCGGGTAGGGAAAATCAGATTCGCCCCAATAAAAATCACTAATGGCGATCGTTTTTTGATAAACAGAAAGATTGAGTTTTGTATTTAGTTGCACCATTGCCATACAAACATGTTTCATCAAGTTGCGCCCCACCCGATCGGAACTATTTGCCAATCCGTTGGGATGTTGGTCATTGTGCGATCGCAACAACAACGCTGCCGAGTTAATCGCGCCGCAAGCAACTACAACAATATTACCTGTAAAGAATTGAGTTTCACCGTTAATTTCAGCCTCTACGCGGCTGACTTCTCGACCAGAGGGACTTGTATGCAAGCGTGTGACTTTGGCTTCAGTAAGTAAAGTAATGTTTTCATCATGGCGAATGTGCTGAATACAGTTAACTTCAGCATCAGCTTTACCTTGAGTTAAACAAGGAAAGCCATCGCAGGTATTACAACGAATACAATTCCCCAAGCTCTTATCTACTTCATTAAGTTTCAATCCCAACGGCAGGTTGAAAGGATGCAAACCAGCTTGCCTTAGACCGTTAACAAGTTCCTGTATTCGGGGTTCATGGTGTACCGGAGGATGAGGATAAGGTAAACTCCTAGCTGCCTCAGTGGGATCAATTCCCCCTTGACCGTGAACATCGTAAAGCTGCTCTGCTTGAGTATAATACGCTTCAAAATCGCGGTATTTCAATGGCCATTCCGGTGAAATGCCGTCCTTGTGTTCCACCTGTTCAAAATCACGTTCCCGTAATCGCAACAAAGCTGCACCATAAACTTTGGTATTACCACCAACCCAGTAATTCGTTGCTGGACGGAAAGGTTTATGGTTTACGTCGTACCACTGCTCTTGAGTGTGATATCGTTCTTTTTGATAAACTTCCAGCGCACTCCAGTTTTCCTTTTCTCGCGGTAAAAATTTACCCCGTTCCAAAATCAAAATTTTCTTGCCACTGGAAGCAAGATGATAGGCTAAAGTGCCGCCACCCGCCCCAGTGCCGATGATAATCGCATCATAATGAGTGTTCGTTGTCATAATTCTTCTCCTGGAATCGGCAGGCGATCGCTTAAATCGATTTTGCCGTTACGATTGTAGTCACAGCGAAAAATACAGCGTTTGTGATTGGCGTGATGCAATTTGGCACACTTGATGGCGCGTTTGCCAAATAGATATTGATACACTCCTGATGCCAGCAACATCCCCATAGGTGGCACAATTACATACAGCCAAAATGCTGTCCAAATGTGGGCATGTAACGCAGAAGCAAGGCTGCGGGCAGGGTTCATGCTAAAGCCGGATAAAGGAGCTTCAAAGAAGACGTAAAGCATTACCAGAAATCCGGCAAATAGACCTGTAAACCGATTGAGTTTTTGGTTGTTACTACTTAGTAAAACAGTCATCATCATTACAAATGCAACGACTAATTCGCCTAATAAAGCCACAATCCAACCTGATTTTCCGGGCACGGTGACGATGTAATTCACAGGCGCTTTAGTGAACACTTGACCCAGCAATAGTGCCACCAAATAAATCCCAAGCAATCCACCCAAACATTGAAAAAGAATGTAAAAAATAGCATCCTGACGTTTGACTTTTCCCAGACGATAGAACGTGAACGTGACAGCAGGATTCATGTGTGCGCCGGATTGCTTGCCCCAAGGAGAATAGATAATGGTAATTGCCATCAAACCCATGACCACACCGATTAAAAACCGACGCAAATCACCATTGGGAATTGCTTGATGAATTGGAGAACCAGGATACTCAAACACACAACTAAATATTCCCGCAGCAATTAGAAATAATCCCAGTTCTGCTGCTTCCATTAAGTATTCTGGTAAATGCTTTTTAAATGTTTCCATGCTGCTACTCCTGCGCTCGGTGTTCAGCATTTTGGAGAATCAGCGCGGCGACTAATCCTGTCCAGCCTGTTTGATGACTGGCTCCAATACCCGCCCCGTTATCTCCATGAAAGTATTCATGAAACAAAATATAATTGCGCCAATGGGGATCGGATTGAAATATTTTCAAACCGCCATATACCGGACGACGACCTGCACTATCCTGCCCAAAGATCGCAACTAAGCGATGAGAAAGCCCGATCGCTACTTCTCTTAGTGTCATTTCTTGCCCGGAACCTGTGGGATATTCCACCTTCAAGCTATCTCCGAAGTAATCATAAAACTTCCAGAGTGCTTCAATAATTAAGTAGTTTACCGGGAACCAAATCGGGCCACGCCAGTTAGAGTTACCGCCAAACAAACTTGTGGTAGATTCGGCGGGTTCGTAGCGGACGCAGTAATCATGTTCGCCTTGACGTAAAATGTAAGGATCTTTTAGGTGATACTTTGAGATGGCGCGAATTCCATAATCACTCAAGAATTCATTCTCGTCTAACATTCGTTGCAGAATACGTTTTAACTTTGTCTGGTAAGCGATCGCTAATAGCCTTCTTGCACCTACCCCCGGTGTTTCCATGCAGGCGACATTATCTTTTAAATCTGGACGATTGCGAATGAACCATTGCATACGACGCTTGAAACCTGGAAAACGCTCTAAAGTTTCCAATTCCAGCACTGTGACAGCGTAGAGGGGAATTAACCCTACTATTGAGCGCACTTTGACGGGAAATTGCCGTCCATCAGGTAAACGCAGCGCATCGTAGTAAAAGCCGTCTTCTTCATTCCACAGCGAAATGTCTGCATTCCCAATGCCGTCAATGGCATCGGCAATGTAAAGAAAATGCTCGAAGAATTTGCTGGCAATGTCTTCGTAGGTAGAATCTTCTTTGGCGAGTTCCAAGGCGATCGCTAGCATATTTAAACAGTACATTCCCATCCAGCTTGTACCATCTGCTTGATTGAGATGGCCGCCTGTGGGTAGTTCCTTGCTGCGGTCAAATACTCCTATGTTGTCCAGCCCCAAAAATCCACCTTGAAAGACGTTTTTACCTTCTACATCTTTGCGATTTACCCACCAAGTAAAATTCAGCAACAGCTTGTGAAAGACCTTTTCCAGAAAAGCGCGATCGCCTTTTCCGCAAGACTTCTGCTCGATTTGATAAACCCGCAAAGCTGCCCACGCCTGTACGGGTGGATTAACATCACCAAATGCCCATTCGTAAGCAGGTAATTGACCATTAGGCTGCATATACCATTCGCGTGTCAGGCGGTCAAGCTGCAACTTGGCAAAATATGGATCGATGACAGCTAAGGGAATCAGGTGAAATGCTAGATCCCAAGCAGCAAACCAAGGGTATTCCCACTTGTCTGGCATCGAGAGAATATCTTCGCTGAACAGAGAAATCCACTCATGGTTGCGTCCAGCCTGTCGTTCCGGTGGAGGTGGCGGTTGTTGGGGATCGCCCTTAAGCCAGTCATGGACGACATAGTTATAATACTGCTTGCTCCATAGCAAGCCGGCAAAGGCTTGGCGCTGAATATTGCGCTCATCTTCTGACGTTGGGAAAGGACAGATGCCGTGATAAAATTCATCAGCTTCGGCAATGCGTGTCTGGAAAATTGTGTCGAAATCTTCACCAAAAGGCTCTGTCAGTGTTTGCACATCGCTCAACCGCAGGCGCACAATTTTAGTTTCACCTGGATTGATTGTTAATGTGTAGTGAGCAGCAAACTTTGTGCCTATGCGCTGGGAATTGACGGCTGCTGTTTTCCCATTCACCACATACTCATTAATGCCATCTTTGACATAAGGTGAGTCATTGCTGTAACCAAATAATCGTTCGTAATTGGTTTCGTTGTCGGTAAACAGAAGTTCTGTATCTCCTTGGCAGTATAGCCAACGAGTTCCCAGGTGAGAATGCTCGGCTTCAATTAAACTGAAGTTGGGATCTGAGCGCACCACTTTCATAAAAGGTTTCTCAATTTCGGGATTCCAAGCCCAGATATTGCGAAACCAGAGTGTTGGCAGTAGGTGGAGTGTGCTGACTTCTGAACTGCGATTAGCGATCGCAATCTGAATCAAAATATCTTCTGGTGCGGCTTTGGCATACTCGACAAAAACATCAAAATAACGGTTCTCGCCAAAGATGCCTGTATCAAGTAGCTCAAACTCCGGCTCAAATTTGCTTCTGCGTCGATTTTCTTGTACCAGTTGCGTGTAAGGAAATGCTTGTTGGGGATACTTGTACAAGCATTTCATGTAAGAATGGGTGGGCGTATTGTCAAGATAAAAGTAATATTCTTTAACATCTTCACCGTGATTACCTTCTGTGCCCGTTAGCCCAAAGAGTCGTTCTTTGAGAATGGGATCGTTGCCATTCCACAGAGCGATCGCAAAACACAAACGTTGCCGACTATCGGAAATACCTGCAATGCCGTCTTCGCCCCAACGATAAACACGCGAGCGGGCATGATCGTGAGGAAAATAATCCCAGGCAGAACCGTCGTGGCTATAATCTTCCCGCACCGTTCCCCATTGGCGATCGCTCAGATAAGGCCCCCAGCGTTTCCAGTAGGCAACACGTTCTTGATCCTGCTGCAATCTTACTTCTTCTGGAGTCATGTCGCTTCGCTCCGAATTCAAAATTTAAAATTCAAAATAGGTATGGGGAATGAGGCTTTGAACTCCATTAATGAGTCTTTGAACTTCACTCCTCTGCTCCTCTGCTCCTCTGCTCCTCTGCTTCTCTGCCCCCCTGCCTCTCTACTGCTCTTGATAATTCCAGAGCAATCCACCGTCAACAAAAAATGTTGTACCTGTTACATAATCTGACTCAGAAGATGCGAGAAATGCCACCATAGAGGCAACATCTCCTGGTTGTCCTAATCGTCCCAAAGGAATATTTTTTAGGAGCGCCCCTAACTTCTGTGGATCGTTTAAAAGTTTAGTATTGATGGGAGTTTCAATTGCTCCTGGCGCAACATTATTAACAGTAATGCCATGAGGAGCCAGTTCCACAGCTAAATTACGGGTGAGCATTTTCAAGCCACCTTTGCTAGCACAGTAGGCAGCAAAGTGCGGAAAGGGTACTTCTTCGTGTACGGAACTAATATTAATAATCTTGCCAGGTTGCTTTGTTTCTAGTCGGTGTTGCACAAATGCCTGTGTGGCAAAGAATATTCCTTTGAGATTCACATTCATGACGGCATCATAATCTGCTTCAGTCACATCCCAAAAGTTGGCGTTTTTTTCAATGCCTGCATTGTTAACCAAAATATCCAGCTTGCCAAAGTGGGAAATACTGTCTGCAATCATGCGCTGCACATCGGCAACCGTACCTGTATCTGCCTGAATTGTAAACCCGTCTACTATATGGCACTGGCCACCAGCCGCCTTTACCTTCGATAAGGTTTCTTCTGCCCCTTCAGGATGAGAACGGTAGTTAATGACAATACTTGCTCCTTCCTGTGCTAGACGAATTGCGATCGCCTGTCCTATCCCTTGACTACTGCCTGTAACCAGTGCAATTTTCTCTTTTAGTTTCATAATTGTTCCTATGAATTTAATCTTGAAAGCGCTCTGTTACATCAAGTCCGGTTAATTAACGATTATTCGATATATCTGTGCAAAAACCTAAAACTCTTTTCCCCCGGTCACTGAGCGACTTGCCTTGAGCGAAGTCGAAAGGAGCCAAAGTGTGCTTCCTATCCTTAATAATAGGTATTTCACTGAAATAGAGAGAATTTTTGCTTCAGTTTTGGGATATTTTTTATTTGGAAGTCCCTAACTAAAACTCGTTGTTTTGCGTAAATCCTGGTTTTATGTTGAGTCCTCGTACCTCGTGTTGTCATTGCCCAGGAGGGGGAGGAATAATCTCGATGCCGTACTTAGGTGAAGTGGTGAGAATTTTATCTAAGTCTTCAGGACTCAATGGTGGGGCAGATGTAATTTGACCATTCACCTCCTTTCCAACTTCGGCAATAAATTTCTCAAATCCAGCAGGTGTTACCCAAACTAACAGTTTGGCAGGTACAGAGGTGGTATTAGTAAATCGATGAAGTTGACCTTTGGGCGAATGGAGGAAGGTTCCAGCCGTTGCAACAAGGATGCGATCGTCAAGCTGGAATTCAATCTCTCCATCTTGAACATAAAATGATTCATTTTCTCTAGTGTGTCGGTGGGGAGGCGTACCGCCACCAGGTGCAACGATTACCTCACAAAGCGCATAAGCTTCTCCTGTCTCTTCACCAATTGCTTTGAAGGTATAAAGGTCTTGACCAAAGTAATAAGAACGACCTCGATCCGGTTGAACAAAAAGTCCGTTTTGATGAATTGTCATTGCAAGTACTTTCCTTTTTAAGTTAGGTTTCATGCCTTAAGCAATCTAAACAAGCCTTACATTTAATTCTATTCACCTACTTCCCGCTGGAAATAGTCACGTCAACTTTGGGGTAAGGTTTCAAGTTGAGCAGCGCAGTAAAGTAACTCTGGAACTCTGGATTGCACTGCTCATGCACATAAAGTTGAGTGATATCGGCAACCGTAATAAAGATGCCTAGCGGCAGTTTTGTGTCAGGTAATTTTGCAACCAAATTTAAACTTGTGCCATGCCGCCATCGACAAATAGCTCAATACCGTTCACAAAGCTGCTATCATCCGAGGCAAGGAAAACAACCGCCTTAGCGATTTCGTCCGGTGTACCCACCCGCCCAAGGGGGATAGTGTCAGCCTGACTTGCGACAAATTCCTGCACCTGCTCATCGCTCAGTCCCAAGTGATTGTAGCCAGGAGTAGGAACCACACCAGGACTAATGGCGTTAACCCGAATCTTGCGCTCTTTGAGGTCAAGTGTCCAATTACGGGCAAACGAGCGCACGGCGGCTTTGGTTGCGCTGTAAACGCTGAAGGCTGGGGTGCCCACGGTAGAAGCAGTCGAGGCGTTCAGAATGATGGAAGCGCCCTCTGGCAACAGAGGCAGTGCCTTCTGTACAGTAAACAACAGACCTTTGACGTTAGTGTTGAACGTTTTGTCAAAGTGTTCTTCGGTGATGGCTCCAAGTGGAGCGAGTTCTCCACCACCAGCATTGGCGAATAGCACATCCAGGTGTCCTTGCTCTTGCTTGATCGTGGCGAACAGGCGATCGAGGTCTGCCAAATTGGAGGCATCACTTTGAACACCTGTGACGTTTTTACCGATCGCTTCCACAGCGGCATCCAGTTCAGTTTGGCGACGACCCGTGATGAAGACGTAGGCACCTTCGGCGACAAAACGCTTGGCAGTGGCAAGACCGATACCGCTGGTGCCACCAGTAACAAGACTGACTTTTCCTTCTAGTTTTTTCATGATGATGAGTCTCTATGGTTGTTGAGGGCTGAAAGAGTTGGTGTAAAGAATTGTGAGGTGTCTATGCTTGCCACCTGCTTACACGTTTGAAAACAGCATATTTAACCCTTCAGCCATCGTGGGATGAGTCAAAATTCCATCGCGCAGAACGGTATAGGGCATCTGAGCTTGCATTACCATTTGCACTGTCGAAATCACTTCACCCGCTTCATGACACAAGAGTGAACAACCGAGAATACGACCCGTCTCGGTATCCACGATCGCCTTCATCAGTCCATCTGTTTGACTTTGTGTTACCGCTCGCATAATGTCTCTTGCATCCAGCTTCGCCACTCGAATGGCATACCCTTTTTGCTGCGCTTCGGTTTCGGTCAGACCTATATGAGCCAGTTCTGGGTCGATGAAAAGACAGGATGGTACCAAGCGATCGCGCGTGCTGCGGTTGCCGCCATCAATCAGATTCGCTTTGACAATCCGATAATCATCCAGTGCCACATGGGTATATTGCGGTCCCCCATTGATATCGCCTAACGCCCAGATATTCGGTACGTTCGTCTCCAGGCGCTCGTTGACTGGAATAAATCCGCGTGCATCGGTTGCCACACCAGCAGCAGCTAGATTTAAGGTATCGGTGGTTGGCGCACGACCGACGGCTATTAACAAGTGTGAACCCTCGAGGCTGATCTCACGATCGCCAACTTGAATCAGAAGTTTAGTTGCATTGCCAGAGCGAACGACCCTTAATACCTTCGCCTTCAGCAAGAATTCAATGCCGTCTCGTTCTAAGAGTGTTTGAACGGCGATCGCAATATCTGGGTCTTGCTGTGACAAGATTTGCTCACTCTGCCCAATTACGGTGACGCGAGAGCCAAAGCGCCGGAACATTTGGGCAAACTCCAACCCAATATAGCCGCTACCGAGAACAATCAGGTGCTCCGGCAACTGTTCTAGCTCCATGATCGACTCACTAGTCAAAAACCCAGCTTCTTTGAGTCCCGGCACGGATGGAATCAACGGTCGCGTGCCTGTATTGATAAACAATCGTTCTGCGGTGAGTAAGCGAGTCGTTCCTTCATCTGTTGCCACTTCAATTGTTTTAGGTGCGACAAAGCGAGCAGTGCCAATGATCAGATCGTCCCCCAATGCGGTGTGCAAGTTGTTAAGATTTATTGGTCGTAGGGACTGCACGACCGATCGTTTGCGCCCAATCACTGCCGCCAAATCAACCGTGGGCGGTGCCGTGTTGATGCCATAGGCAGCACTGTTTCGCACACTATTTGCCACCTCTGCACTTGCCACCATCGTTTTGCTGGGAATACAGGCAATATTAGGGCACGAGCCACCAATCATGTTTAAGCTGCGTTCCACCAGAGCGGTTTTGCGTCCGTCCGCGACTAATGCAGGTGCTAGTGTTTTACCCGCTTTCCCACCGCCGATAATAATGTCGTCGTAGTATTGGGTATCCATTTTCATCTCCTTTGTGTTTGACGTTATTTCACAGCAGAGCTTGCTGCTTCAACAATCAGGTTGGCAACCTTTCTTGGATGAGAGATAAAGGCCACATGGCTTGCTTTGATCTCAGTTGTTTTAGCACCGATTCGCTTTGCCATGAATCGCTCAAGCTCAGGGTTAATTGCCTGGTCTTCCTGAGCCACGAGGTACCATGAGGGAATCGTCTTCCAAGCTGCGCTTTCCACTGATTGGTCAAAGACCGCCTTGGCGGGTGGCTTCTGCGTCGCTGCCATCACCCGCGCCTCGACTGTCGATACGTCTTTAGCAAAGACCTCGTGAAACTTCTCACGATCAATGTAGAGAAACCCTGCTGTATCAGCTACAAGTGCTTTGCTGAGTGCAGGAGGAGCATATCTGCTACTTAACTCGCTAATCGTTTCGCCTGGTTCTGGTGCAAAACCAGCGATATAAACCAATGCTTTCACTTGCGGGTTGCCAGCCGCCGCAGCTGTGATCACGTTTCCACCATAGGAGTGTCCGACCACAACAACGGGTCTCTGTTGGGCATCAATTACCCGCTTGGTTGTGGCAATGTCGTCTGGCAAAGAAGTAAGCGGATTTTGCACAGCGGTCACTGTATAGCCATCCTGTTGTAAAAGCGGAATGACATGTTGCCAGGATGTAGCATCGGCATTGGTACCATGAACAAGAACGATCGAAGGTTTAGAGCCGGACGCTTGGGGTAATTCCTTAAAAATGGCTGATGCTGGATGCATTGATACCATAACGACAACACTAAATGCGAGTAGCAACAGCAACAATCTTTGAACTTTTTTCCATGTAAAAATCATCCTTGTTGTCACCTCTATATTCCTGCTGGATTGTTGAAATCTCTAAAATGGGCTTTGTTGTTCGCATGATTAACTTGAAAACTGGTAGAATTGGTAACAGGTTGCCTGCTGGATATGCGGTAAAACCAAATAGACAAACACCATTTCCACGTTTCAATTAGGTGAACGGAAACGGTTCAAGAAAAAAGTTATTTTCGGCTGTTTTGTGTTGAAAAAATACCCTCTTGAGCTAATACAGGCTTCCCTGTCGATACGTGCAAAAAGTTTTGGCATCGCCCCCAAAAGATACTCAGATTCTGCGATCGCCTGAAATTCCAATCCCGATGCTCGTGTCGTAGCTTGGGCATCAAGAACTCCGATAAAAGTAACGCGATGACCGCGCCGTTTGAGTTCACGACCTAATGCAAACATCGGGTTGAGGTGACCCGTTCCTGCTGGACAGATAATGGCAAAATGAGTCATAAGTCAAGCAAAAAGATATAAACTGGCAAGCGATCGCATGTAACAGTTGCGTAAGTCTTGAGTTTTCTTACTTGGCAAACAATTCTTTGCCTGCTAAAGCAGCAGCCACTCGTGCTACATTTGCACCATGATACTTGGCAGCTTCCAGCCTTTGTTCAGTAACGCCTGTCTGCTCCATATTTTCTCCCGCTGAACGCCCATAGGGGCCCCATTGCAGACCGCCAAGAGGATATCCTGGTGTGATTTTGGGTAAAGGTACCATCACCATTCCCAGTTCAGCAAAGTTATTTAACAGTGCCAGCATGGTTAGTTCAGCGCCACCACCTGTATTGCCGTAACCGCCACCAGTCGCAAAGACAGCACCCACCTTCCCAATGAGGCTATCTTTAATCCAAAGAGGACCACAAACCTGATCGATAAATTTTTTTACGCGCCAATCTGGACTCCCCATGTGTACAGGAGAACCAACAATGACTGCATCACTGGCGATTACATCATCTTCAGTAACATCCTCAGCAAACTTTACCTCCACTTCAGTACCTAAAACTGATGTCACACCAGAAGCGATCGCTTTTGCCATCTTCTCGGTATTGCCGTAATCTGTTGCGTAAACAATTAAGACCTTTGTCACCTTTTACCTCACATTTGTTGAAGTTTGCAGCTGTTTGTGCCTCAAATTGCAAGTCCTGTTACCCTAAATGCTGTTTTAAGAATGCCAACGTGCGATCGCCCGCTAATTCTGCGGCTTCTTTACGATAAGCAGAACTACCCACCCGACTAAACCCGTGACTCACTCCTTCATAGCGATAGATTGTTACCAGGGGGTTGTCTTTCAGTCCTTGCTGAATGGTCGCTTGAGCGCTTGGTGACACAAACTCGTCATTTCCACTCAGATGCAATATCAGCGGTTTCTGAATCTTTGTCGCCTCTGCTAAATTCTTGTCAATGTCAACACCGTAGTAACTAACGTTGGCATCCGCATCAGTACGTGTTGCCATGAAATATGCCAGTTTACCGCCCATACAAAAGCCCACACTGCCGACCTTGCCTGTGCTGCTGGGATACTGCCGCAGAAAAGACAGGGTTGCTTTTAGGTCTTTTACGCCGCTATCCACATCAAACGCTCCGAGTAGCTCAATGGCTTTAGCCCACTGATCCTTATCGTCAGCATCAAGTTGCACATTGGGTTCCAGTCGCCAATATAAATCTGGCACGATCACGAAATAACCTGCCTTAGCATAATCATCGGCAATCTGTCGCATAGTATTATTGACCCCAAGAATTTCTTGAATCAGCACAATTCCTGCACAAGGCTGACTACTGGGTGCTGCTAGATAGGCGCTAAAACTGCCCCCGGACAAGGCTGGAATGGTTACATTTTGAGTTGTCATGGTGCCCTTTCTTTTTAAGAATTTGCTATTTAGACTTTGACCAAATCAGACAATGTTGCTGAATGCAAGTATGAAGCGATCGCCTTACCCAGAGGGGCTTTGCCCATCGCCAGTGCCATCAGCATGGTTGAAATGGACACCAAGAAGATAAAGCAGCTGGGGTACGATCCTGCTCTCCTTAATGCAACTTTTCATTAATGGGGGTCGGAAATCAAAATTTGACAACTCCTAGAAGCAAGCTATTCCTCAAGCGAATTCCGAACCCCCTTTCATGGGGATGTGTGCTTAGTGCGTCTAATTGTTGTCAAGCCAGTAGCTAAACCTTGCACTGATTAGGCAGAGATGGGTTGCAGCCGTGATGTGAGAAATTGACGGATGTAGTTTGCGATCGCATCTCCATCTTCTTCCAGAGCAAAATGCCCGGTATCGAGTAGATGAAACTCAAGGTTCTGCAAGTCGCGTTTGTAGGCATAGGCTCCTTGTTCTATAAAGCCCTGGTCGTTTTTGCCCCACACCACCAGCGTGGGTGGTTGATACTGACGAAAATAGGCTTGCCATTGCGGATACAGAAGCAAATTGGACTGGTAGTTGTAAAACAATGCCAGTTGGATATCTTGATTACCAGGGCGATCGAGGAAGAGTTGATCCATGTTCCAGGTATCTGGGCTGATGGCTTCAAGATTGCGGACACCGTTGCTATATTGCCATTTCGTTGCTTCTAGGGTGACAAGGTATTTGAGTTTGCCAGTATTCTCAGGAGAAGGGTCTTGCCAGTATGCTTTGAACAGTCCCCAAAAATCGCCGAGGCCTTCCTCGTAGGCATTCCCGTTTTGGACAATTAGTGCTTCCACTCGCTCAGGATATTTAGCTGCAATCCGATAGCCAATGGGAGCACCATAATCCATTAAGTAAAGACTGTATTTTTTGAGATTGATCGCAGTAATAAATTTTTCCACGATCTGTGCCAGATGATCAAACGTGTAGTCAAACTCATCCACAGTTGGCATTGAACTGTTGCCGTAGCCAGGATAATCCGGTGCAACCAGATGGAAGCGATCGGCTAAGGCAGGAATTAAGTTGCGAAACATGTGAGATGAAGTCGGGAAGCCGTGCAACAGCAGAATCGTCGGATTACTGCGCTCTCCAGCTTCTCGATAAAAGATATCTAAACCATCGATCGCGATCATGCCAAATGTAGTCATCAGATTACTCCTTGTCGGTTTAGCAATATCTTGTCCTTTAGGACATGCTACGCGAACGCCAATTTACGAGGGTGAGTTGATAGTATTTGAACTATTAACTCGCGGTCTTTCACATCGGTATATAACACGCAGTAATGGTTGTATAGACAACAACTCCCAGCCTCAATTACAAACAGCGAAAGTGGCACCCTGCTAGCAAAATATTTTTCTTACCTGGAATTACTTCTGTAAGTTTATAATCTTTTTGCTTGTCTACAGTATTTTTATCTTGAATTTGGGTTTGGTCAATACTGTAATTAACCTTTAGGGCAGTTTCCTCTGAGATATTATGCTTTTCAAGCGCCATGCTAGAGTTAAATTTAGATGTATTCAGATTATTATTAGGTAAAGTAACATTCTGGCTAATCTTGGCAATACCAGAGTTTCCAGAAAAAACTATTACACTACCTATTACCACTCCTAAACCTTTAACCCAGCACAAAAGATTACTCATAGTCATATTGCACCTTTTCAAAGAACTGATAGTTACTGAACAGCGATTAAACTCTAAGAATCTGAGATACTGTATATCGAAAACGGTAATCAGCATTTTATTTTTTATCAAAGTTGATTAGCTTCAACGATCAATTCTGAGGGAGTTGAGAGTGAAGTATCTCTACAAGAATATTTTCTTGAAACTTAACAATCTGATTGAGGTGGTGTTTGTGTAGCATTTTGATTCCTCTGTTAATTAAGTTTGGCAGCGCCGAAAGTAGCGTTGAACGCATAACACCAAATAACAACAGACTGATAATTTGCTAAATCTAGCCAGGATGGGATGGGGTAACGTTGCTTTCCAGTAAAGCTTTGTAAGCGGTCAAGCAGGAAAATTTCTTGCTCTTTAATTGGAAAATCTGGGGGAGTGGTTGAACCAATAACGTCTTCAAGGCGATGGAGAACCACTCGTAAGTCAGGGCCAAGATCGGAAGTTTTAAAGTCTGGCTGCAACTCGACGAATCGTTGCTCGGACTCTACTACAATCTGAACTGTTCCTTCGGTAGGATGTTCGCCAGAAACAAAAGTGCCAGATAAGTTCATAGTTGAGAATTCTCCAGTTATCTTAATGAATTTCAGATTTAATAACGGCAATCAAGACTAGTTCAACTGCTGCATTTAAGGGCAATTCTGAATGTCCAAAAGCTGTACGAGCATGACCAGCCTTATCGGTCATAATCTCTGCGAATAAATCAGATGCTCCGTTCAGAACAGCAGCCTGCTGAGTCCAGCCTGGTGCGCTATTTACGTGACCGTCTACACGAGCGATTACTTGCAAGTGTTCGAGTGAGCCGAGAGCAGCTTTCAATTGTGCCAATGAGTTCAAGGCACACAACTTTGCAGCCTCATAGCCTTCTTCCACCGTCAGATTAGCACCCAACTTACCTTTGTATCGTAAGACTCCATCCATTATAGGGAACTGCCCCGACACGAAAATAAGGTTATCTACCTTAACCCAAGGCTTGTAATTTCCTACTGCTTTTGGTGGGTCAGGCAGAACTAGCTTTGCTTGTTCTAGTCGCTCCTCTATTGTCATAATGGTGTTCCTCCTAAAGAAAGTATGTCTGCAAAGTAGTAGACATCTCCAAAAAAGAATTTAAAACCCTTACTGCTGTCTAGGTAAAGGGGTTGCATAGCGGCAGCTTCACCTAGAATTGGCATTATTACCTTTAGTGGAGGCAAAACGGCAGTTAAGAATTGAGGATTAGCGACGAAATTCGGTCTGCCTCTCCAGGTATCCATTGTTCGCCTAGCAGCTTATAGTTCATACGGGGAAAGTAGCCATATCTTTGACCTAATTCGCCACTAAGCAGTGTCATCCGTTCAATAGTGCGAGCGTTACTAAGTTTGCCAGCATCAAGGTATCGAAAAGGTGTGTTTTCAGTTAAATTGAATAACTTCGTTTTTGCTTGAGTATCGTCACTAACAACAAACACATCACTTACCATGTCTCCAAATTTTGGTGCATCGAAAACTTCCCACCAGACATTCTTGAACGCCCCTACAACCCGAGTTTTGGGGAAATGATTCTGAATCTGCTCTGCACCACTTGTATCCCACGGCAATATGAAGTCAGTATAGGTGTCGTTAAAGGGATTGGAAATATCAATGTATATTTTTCCGTCCAGTTGATCGCGCAACGGTTCAAGTATATTAAGCATTCCGTCTCGTAAGAACATTGCTGGAAGAACGAATTGGGCTGCTGCTGCATCAGCATAGCTGCCGGAACGAAGGTTTGAATTCTTAAGCCCTAAAACAAGTCTGGATGAACGCTCAATATCACGAGAAGCGAGAATCACATCGCGTCCTGCTTCTGCAAACATACACGCTAAACGAACGCCCATTCTACCTGTACCGAGAATTCCAATAGTTTCCATAATCAGCTTCCTAGATTTATTTGTAGAGCTTATCTCCCGACTAGTCGATAGATAAGCATTCGCCAGTAATCATAATGCTCGAATTGATTTTGGGCGGGCTTTGGAATGCTGATTAATTTCCTTTAAGAAAGTCCAGCAGCACAGGGTTGACTTGATCGGCATGAGTCCAGTTTATAGCGTGCGGACCGCCAGGTATTACCACAAGGCGACTGTCTTTAATTAGCTGCGGCAGCCTTTTTGCGGTAGACTCAAATGGAAGGATGCGATCGCCATCTCCATGAATGATCAGGGTTGGCACATCGATGCGTGGCAGATCGTCACGAAAATCGGTTAACCACGATGGTACACAGTCCAGAGTCCCCTTAGCAGAAGCTCCTGCTGCAACATTCCAGCTCATCTGGATGGCATCGTTGCTGATGCGATCGCCCAGAAGCACATCCACGTTGTAAAAGTCTTTAAGAAATGCGGACAGATACGCTGGGCGATCTTCTACGATACTCTTCATAATCCCATCGAAGACACTGCGATCGACCCCTTCGGGATTGTCGTCTGTCTTCAGCAGGAAGGGTGGCACCGGAGCCATTAGTACGGCTTTACTAACGCGCCCCGAACCGTACTTGCCCAGATAGCGCGTCACTTCGCCAGTCCCCATTGAGAAACCGACCAGCACAACATCGCGTAGGTCAAGTTTTGCGATCAGCGTGTCGAGATCCTCCGCGAAGGTGTCGTAGTCATAGCCAAAGGACGGTTGGCTGGAATTGCCGAAGCCCCGGCGATCATAAGTGATGACCCGATAGCCTTTGTCAAGCAAAACCGCCACTTGTTTTTCCCAGGAATGACCACTGAGAGGAAACCCGTGAATTAGCACAATTGGCTGTCCTGCTCCGAAATCTTCGTAATAAATATCGATGTCTCCAGAGTTTTCTTTACCGACAGTAACGTAAGGCATTAGAGTCTCCTTTTTTGTGAATCGATTTGTTGTCTTATGCGGAAAGTAAAGCTAGGCGGACTCAGAATCTCGCCATCATGTTGTGCATATGAAAATTTCTTGGTGTATGTTTTCTTTTCAGATAGGTTGCACAGTATAGTTTTTATGCAGAAGGACGGCAGGTCATGACCCCTTCCTTCTGAGCATTGGGATCACCCCCCATCGCTCGAACCGTGATTGTGGGTTCATAGGTAGGGTAACAACGCACCAAGACAGTATCTTCGGATCGGGTCACGTACAGCACATAAACAGGTCTGCCTCCCAATACAGCACGGACAAGGCTGGGGGGTGTGGGGGCAGTTGCAACAAGTCTTGGCTGATTTAGAGCTTGTATATCTGGCGTTTCAGATAGAACAGGCTTTGCTTGAAAAGATTGCAAACCG
This sequence comes from Nostoc sp. LEGE 12450, assembly GCF_015206895.1. Classification (GTDB taxonomy): domain Bacteria; phylum Cyanobacteriota; class Cyanobacteriia; order Cyanobacteriales; family Nostocaceae; genus Nostoc. Next base: position 46,195 of record NZ_JADEXU010000036.1, read on the forward strand.
ATCAGGACTAATGCTGTAAGAATGACCAGTGCAAAAGACAATTTAACGGATAGTTTGAACATGATTTAGTAGTTTTAGTTTGGCTTTACCAAATAGGGAAAATGGATTCACAATCTGTTGGGCTTTCCAACTTGCTTTCCCTGAGCCGACATACCGTATCCATGCTGTCAGAAGCCTTTCCCTTGTCTACGCACGAGCGAGTTAGTTGGCGATTGCCTTTGGCGCAGCGCTCGGTGCGATCGCTGAAGGTACTTGCTGTGAAACGCAACCTGCGGCTTTAATTAAATCGGCTGCTTTTTCGCCAATCATAATGGTGGGCGCGTTTGTATTTCCTGTGGTGATCGTTGGCATGATGGAGGCATCCACAACACGCAACCCCTCAACCCCATGTACTCGTAGTTCAGGGTCTACAACCGCCATTGGGTCAGTACCCATTTTGCAAGTGCCGACCGGATGATACACCGTATCACAAGCTTCTCGAACGTAAGCAACGAGTGCTGCATCATTCTGCTTATCGGCACCAGGAGCGATTTCTTCACCGCGAAACTCATCAAAGGCACTTGCACCGAACAAATTACGAAGTAATTTAATCCCTGCTACTAGCTTTTGCACATCAGCTTCACTTTGGAGAAAGTTCATTTGAATCATCGGTGCGTCTTTGGGGTCGGGCGATCGCAAACTGACACTGCCAATGTTTTGAGGATGAGGCAAACAGACGAAACTTGTGAATCCTAAACCAGAGTGGGCATAACCAGGCGGTACCAACACAACGGGACCGAAAAGAAACTGTAAATCTGGCGCAGCATCCAGATTACCCTTGGTATGCAAAAACAAGCCAGCTTCAGCGATACTACTGCTGCTTGCCGTATGTAAATCCTGAGTTGCCTCGTGTGCCACGGACACGACAGGGTGATCTTGGAGGTTTTGGCCGACACCCGGCAAATCAGCCACTACCGGAATTCCCAAGGCTTGCAGGTGTTCTGCATCACCAATGCCGGAAAGCATCAGCAGCTTAGGCGAATCGAACGCGCCAGCACTTAAAATCACTTCGGAGTTGACCCTGATCTGGTGCAGTGTGCCCTCGTGCAGGTATTCCACCCCAACCGTGTGAGTGCCTTCAAACAACAAGCGAGTTACTAACGCTCCTGCCGTTACAGTCAGATTGGGACGCTGGAGAATGGGCACAAGGAAGGCAGCAGCAGCACTGTGCCGTTTACCATCCTTAATGGTCAACTGATAAAGTCCTGCCCCTAACTGCTGCATCCCATTAACATCAGGATTATGGTCATATCCTAGCGCCACTGCTGCGTCTACAAAGCGTTGGGATACTTCGGCAGGTGCAATCAGATCGGTTACGCTCAACTCCCCATCAATCCCGTGGTATTCGGACGCACCTCGCTGTTGCTGTTCCGATTTCTTGAAGTAGGGCAAAACATCAAGGTACGACCAACCGGGATTTCCCAATGACTGCCAGTGGTCATAATCGTGAGGATTACCTCGCAAATAAATCATGAAATTAATCGAACTGCTGCCCCCCAGTACTTTGCCACGAGGACAAAAGATTTTGCGGTTATTCAGGTAGGGTTCTGGTTGGGAGAAATATGCCCAGTCCACCTCAGAACCTAGTAGACTGAGACATTCCGATGGGATGTGAATTTCTGGTTTCGTATCAGGGGTACCCGCTTCGAGTAATAATACAGTTGTTTCACTGTCTTCGGTCAGACGGTTGGCGACAACGCATCCTGCCGAACCGGCACCAATCACAATGTAGTCATAGTAAGTCATAAAATTCTCTTCCTCTGTTGCCTGGAATGGATTTGCTACGTTCTCGTAGCAGCTGAAGGTAGGGTTCCAGGCGGGCCAAGGGTTTCATCGCCCATCTCGGCAGAAATACGCGCAAGCAGCGCCATATCCAGTGTTTCTGTCTCATCCCGCATCCCCATTTCTGCAATCAGCCGAGCAGGCCCGCTTGGTGCATTGATGACTAACCCGTGTGCTGGCTGATCGCTAAATACGGCGACCATGTGTGGTGTGCCAATAGGAATCAAGATGTTGTCACCAGCGCTCAGTACGACCTTGTTCTCACCAGCGAAGACCGTGAACTCCCCGGACAGCACGTATAATTGTTGGGAATAGCGCGTGTGGCGATGAAGGGGTGTCTGTGAGCCAGGAAGGGAGTATTCTTCGATCAGATCGTACTGACCTGCGGTAGTTGTGTGATCGGCAATGATGGTGAGACGAGAACCAAACAACCAGAGTGATTGTGACATGAGATTGCTGCTTTCTCCTTTTGGATAGGTATAAAGTTGAGTTTAATTGCTGTACTAATCAGAGTGGTCAATTGCTGCAAAGGTGTGATCGCTTCCAGCGGGCGCTTTGCGCCATCGCCTGCTTTGTAGGTCGAGTTCTGTCATCCCTGCTTCAAATACTTCTCGAACCAGTTCAACGCAGTTGTACTGGCAATCTCAAAGCCTTCACCTTGAAAACCGTCAAAGTGTCCGCCCTTCAAGATTGTCAGAGACTTAGGCTCCATCGCCCGCGCATGGACATCGGCGGTTATGTCGGCAGGTGAAAGAAAGTCCTTCTCACCCGTAATCAGGCATAACGGGGTAGGAAAGATTGCTTCGAGGTGAGGAGCTGGTTCGTAATAGAGGCAGTGTTCAATCGATTCAAAGGAGATTCGATTCTCCCATCTTCCTTCGCTCGCGCTTTTGTTCGATTCAACCCAATTGAATGCGTCGGGTGTCGCAAGGAAGCTGGGTTCACCAGGCGGAGCAACCAAAGGGAGGTAACTCACCTCTTTGGTTTGATACCGTTTTATCCGGTCAAGTGAAATTATCTTCGTGAGTTCCTCGAGTTGAAGTGGAGAGGCCACACGGCGGGAGATGAGAAACGCATTCACCGCAGGCATTTGTGCCACGATCGCTTTCACGCGCGGATCGAATGCAGCCAGATGCAGCGCGTGACCGCCGCTATAAGAAAAGCCCCACAGACCTATGCGCTCAGGATCAACTTCGCTTTGTAATTGAGTCCAGGTGATAGCATTACGAAAGTCTTCATGCTGCTCGGTAGGAAGCATTTGTCCGCGAGGTTCTCCCTCACTAGCACCAAGGTAGCGATAATCGAATAGAGAAACGACAAACCCAGCTTGAGCGAATTTCTCGGCAAACTGCGGCAATCCCATTTCTTTGGTCAAGCCAATTCCATGAGCCATAACAATCGCCGGAAAGCGATTGCCGGATGCGACTTGATCTGGAGTGTAAAAGGTGACGGAACACTTTAGACCTTTACTTTCAAAACTGGTTCTTCTTTGCATAGCTGCTTACCCTCTGTTTTTTAGTTTGGGTTTAAAGACCAAGAACATTAATGCCTTGCAGTCACAATAGCTGCCATCAACTGCTCAATGTTCCAGCGATCGCTATATCGAATTCCATTAATAAACAAAGCTGGGGCAGCCGTTACTCCACTCTGTAATCCACTTTCTATATCTTGATTAATGTGCGCTATGTGTACTTTGCTGGATATATCTTGCAAAAATTGGGGAATATCGAGTCTTAAATTATTGGCATACTCCACAAGATAATCGTTTCCTAACTCTTGTTGATGGGTAAACAGAATGTCGTGCATCTGCCAAAACTGGCCTTGGGTGGCTGCCGCTTGGGCTGCTTCAGCTGCACGTTGAGCATAAGGATGTATTTGCGGCTGTGGAAAGTGGCGAAATACAAAACACAAGTCATTGACCTGTTGCTGGATTGCTTTGATTAATTGGTGAGCTTCGCCGCAAGTGGGACACTGGTAGTCACCATATTCTACGAGTACTACTGAAGTACTTACCAATCCCTGAATATGATCTTGTTCTAAAATCGGCACAAGTAACCGATTATAATCACCAAGACTCATGAAAGCACCTCTAAGGAAAGGAGTGCAGCAGGTAAAGACAGATGATTGCTATAAAACCTTTTTCAAAATTGGACAGATTGATTTGGCTCTGTTATCTGTTGCATAAACTCAATTTAGAGGGTTCACTCGATTTTGTCGCTGAGAAAAACTTCAGTTGATAAGCTGACAATTTAGACAGCCAATAAACTGACAAATTTGACAGGTATGACGCTACAAGTTAACAATACCCCGCCTTAACGCAACGATTACAGCCTGAGTGCGATCCTCCACGCCCAGCTTACTTAAAATATGATTGACATGAAAGTTGACAGTGCGTTCAGTAATATATAGAGCCTTGCTAATGGCTTGGGTACTCTTGCCCGTTGTAATGAGTTGAAGCACCTCTAACTCGCGATCGCTCAATTCTGGACTCGCCATGCGCTCTAAAAGTTTGGCACCGACGCGGGGTGGAATGTGCTTCTGTCCTTTGTGAACGGCACGAATCGCGGACAGCAATTCTTTTGGCTCGGCATCCTTGAGTAAATACCCTTTAGCCCCTGCTCGCAATCCCTGATAAATGTCTTCATCGCCCTCGTAAGTCGTCAATACGATGATCCGAGCAGCAGGAAACTCGGTGCAGATGGCAGTAATCGCAGCGACTCCATCCATCTGGGGCATTCGCAAGTCCATTAAAGTTACATCTGGCTGTTCTTGACGAAAGACAGCGAGTGCCTCCTGACCATTCCCAGCTTGTCCAACAACAAGGATATCTGGCGCTTCTTCCAGCATCGCAACCAAACCCTGACGTACAACGGGGTGATCATCCACAACCAGAACACGAACCGCATTAGGTTGACTCATGATGGCTTTTCCTGATTCACAGACACTGCGATTTCTGTTCCTTGTCCGGGGGCACTGTGGATCTGGATCTGTGCCCCAATGAGTTCGGCACGTTCTGCCATCCCTAATAAACCAAAGCCATTGTGGCTAGAAGAACGATCAATTGCAAAACCCTGTCCATCGTCTTTGATTCGTAATATGCACTGCGTGGACTGATAGATTAGTTCAACACGAATTTCAGTTGCTTGTGCATACTTGAGTGCATTCGTCAACGCTTCCTGTCCAATTCTAAGTAGATTATTCTCCACCTCAGAGGGTAGCGGATAGGGGATGCCGATGGCTTCACACATAATTTTTATACCAGTGGATGATTCTAGCTGACTTGTCAGATGTTTGAAAGCGCTGAGTAAATCACTATTTTCTAACAAGTAGGGACGGCGTAGTGCTTCTACAGAGCGGCGTGCTTCCGAGAGTCCAGTTTGGGCTAAGTTCTGGACTTGAGCTAGGTGAGCCTGAGCTTTTTGAGGGTCTACTGTTATCTTGTTCGCAGCAGTTCTGGCGTGAATGATAACACCCGTGAATGACTGGGCTAGTGTATCGTGAATTTCTCGCGCCATGCGATTGCGTTCTTCTAGGATAGAGGCTTCTTCGGCGCGTTTGCGATCGCTAATGTCTGTTATTAAACTGTAGAATCCTCTCACTTGAGCATTGTAATCAAAATCGGGGATCAAGGTAGCACTGATGGATTTTTTACCAAGCGGAAAGGGAATTTCAGCTTCCAGGGTTACAGTTTGCCCTTCAAACACTTGATTAACATACGGCTCAACCCTTTGATAAACCGCCTCACCCAAGAGTTCACAAACAGACTTGCCCAGAATCTCATTTCGATTACAGCTAAACCAGACCTCGTATGTACGGTTGATAAATTGATAGCGTCGATTGGCATCCACATAGCTAACAAGAGCCGGTAGAGCGTCGGTAATCAGTCGTAATTCCTGTTCTCGATGGCGTAGTTCTGCTTCGCTTTTCTGTAAAGCTGCCGTTCGTTGGGCTACCTGTTGCTCTAAGGTGCGGTTGTAGTTGGCTAAAAGGTGTTCTGCTTGTTTCCGCTCTGTAATGTCTTGAAAGGCTGCGATTGCAAATGCTACATTACCCTGTTCATCAAAGATAGGAGTTCCCCAAACCTCAACTGGAACTATTGCACTGTTTTGGTGAATTTCCAGATCGTCAACTGTGGTGCATTCGCCGCTCAATGCCCGAATAATTGGTAGTTTCTCAGTTGGATAGTTTTGATCTGTTCCCGCCAGATAAAATTGATAAATCTCTGGGATTTGCTCCGGTGCCACAGAAGGATCAATCCCTTTACCCATTAGCTGAATTCCCCGTTGATTGACGTAGTAAACGCGACCAGCCGCATCCAATACTCCAATTCCTACCGGGACAGCTTCTAGAAATTGTTTCATTCTACTTTCGCCTTCGCGTAGCTTTGAGTAGAGTCTGGCATTTTCAATGGCAATCGCTGCTTGGGTTGATAAAAGATTCAAGACTTGCGATCTTTCTGGTGTAAATGCTCCAGCCGCTAATTTGTTTTCTAGATATAACACGCCTACTAGCTTACCTTGATTTAGCAGAGGCAAACATAAGATTGATGGAATTTGATTGTATTGAATATATGACTCATTAATAAAATTACCTTCACGAGTGGCATCATTTAAAATGACACATTCATGAGTACGAATAACATAATTAATAATTGATTCAGGTAGATGATTTACAGTTGGGATAGATTGCAGTACTTGTGTAGCATAGATATTCTCACCCTCCATGAGTTCCCCAGAAGCTTCAATCACCCATTTTCCTGAGTTTTCTAAAATTAGAAAACCTGTTTGTGCGCCAGCATTTTCGATTAATATCTTCATTAAGGAACTGAGTAACTTATCCAGTTCAATTTCACTCGAAATCGCAAGGGAAGCTTTCATCACCGCCGCTAAGTCGAAAGAAATGGGTGAGTTATTAGAGATGGTGACAGAAGTTTTAGGGGTTGGCGAAGCCGCATCCGACGATTGAGGAAATAGCTGTGGATAGCGAGTTTCTAAATCTCTTACTTTCGCAGTTGCTCCCCACCGTTCATAGCAGTAGTGAGCTTCTTTCATGTAGGTTTTGGCAAACTTTTCTCTACCACGAAATAGGTAAAATTTTGCAGCTAATTCATAAGCTAATGCTTCTTCTTGAAGATACTCGTTGTCTCTAGCCCCAAGAATTGCTTGTTCGTAAAACTCTTCTGCTTCAAACCACTGACCCAAAACTCGCGCTTTCTCTGCCTCGACTAAATGATATTTATGCAAATAATTCATTGGCGCATAATACGCCCATTGTTTCATTTTCTCCTGGTTAACAGCGACTTTTTTAATGATTTCTGATTGCGTTTGAGCGCTGCTTTCGGGGTATATAGCGAGTCTTGCCAGAGCATCATATAGGTAGTAAAAAGGACCAAGAGGTGAGCCTGTTACTCGGATTAAATAAAGTTCTGCTATAGTTGAGTTTTCAACTGCCTGAACACACTTGGAAAATAGGTAGCACAGGAAAAGTTTATTGAAATAGACATTAAAGATTGCAGTTCCATCATTTGCTATTTTATGTTGTGGCAATCCATTCTCTTCATTGTAGAATTTACCAACTAGACGGGTTGGATTGGTCGAGCATCCCATCAAATTTGCGATCGCCTGCTGAAATATTTGATTCCAGATTAGTGCTGTTTCCTGTTTGATTTGACGAATTGCTTCATTGTATTTCGTCATCTCGCGTTCAACCACCACGAGTTCGCTTCCGACAGCATAGGAGTTAAAGCAATAAGAATGAGCGCCATAGGCGGCAAACTCTAAATCTCCGGTTTCTAGCCCACTTTGATAGGCTTCCAGTAATGGCTGTGATGTGTCTCTCACATGATCTTTCCAATGAATGATGAAGGTATTCACGACGATCAATGTTCTAGCTCTGAGAGAATGGGGCTTAGGTTGTGACAACTGCCTTAAAGCTAACTGTCCAAACTTGTAGCCAGTCTCGATGTCTCCAACCTGCCTACACAGAATTAATCCAAAGTTGGCATAAACAAAAGGAGACGCAAACGCATTGCCATATTCGATTGACAAGCTGACTTGTTTAGATATCAGTAGCGGCATCAAAATAGGAGCAGCACTATAAGCAGCAGTCGTGATGCTAGATAGGATTCGCATTGCTGCTAACTTATCCGGCTCGTGCATTTGGGGCAAAAGAATCAAGTCCTCGTAGACGCGCAGAGGTGAGTCAGCGCTGCCGGAGGGTTTCCCTCCGCAGGCGACTGCAAACCCGTTCCCCGAAGAGGTTGCCGCAGGGTAGGGCTTATCGTTAGACATCGATTTCTCACTAAGAAGGCATAAGATTGCGTCTAGTTCAAACTGAATATCTGACTGGCTTGGCTGTTCGGGAAAACTAATTTCGATCTGTTGCAACACTTGCAATCCAATATTGATTGCTTCTAATAGCTGATTTTGTGCGATGTAACTTTGAATTTTGACTTCGCACGCTTTCACGCTATCAAGGATCGTTTTAGCCTGTTGCAGAACGATCGCTGCCCAGTACTCCACCTGCTCAAAATTGCCACACAAGTACGCTATTTCTGTTGTTTCTGCGTATAACTCTAAGGTAAGCTCATAATCTGTTTGCCAGCTAGATGCTGCCAGCCATTCTCTTGCTGTAGTTAAATATTTTTTTGACACGCCATAAGCGATCGCCCCTTTTGCTTTCTGACCTGCGATTAAATTTAATCTGGCAATTTTGTTTCGTTCTTGTTGATCTGTGACCAGTTCAATTCCATGATTGAGATGATCCACAATTTCAAACAGCCGCTCTGAGAGTTGCTCTGGTAAGCTTTTTTCAAGTAAATTGTGACCAATTTCGAGATGAACCACCTGTTTGTGCGACTCATCGATTAAGGCATAAGCTGCTTGCTGTACGCGATCGTGCAAAAACTTATATTCTTGAACTAACAAGTTTTCATCTAATTCAGACAGGGGTTGAATTAATCCAGCTTGGATAGCTGCCAACAAATCTAGAGAAACTGCTTTAGAGGATTCCTTACAAACGATTCCTAACGTATCTAAATTAAATTCAGCACCAATACAAGCCGCTAACCGGAGAATTTGCTGTGTGTTCTCTGGCAGTTTCTTTAACTTGTGAAGCATCAACTCCACAACATTATCAGTGATATTTTGAGCTTGAATCTGAGCAATGTTCCACTGCCACCCCCCTTTTCTTCCCCCCTTAGTAAGGGGAGCCAGTGCGTTGGGGAGGCAGTGCGGTCTTGGGGTCTCCCCCGCAGTCGCCACAACGGGGGGAACCCCCGCAAGGCGCTGCTCTCCAAGTGGAGCAACTGCCGTCGGCTCTGCCGACTTGTTCGCTCTTAGCATTCCCGTAGGGTAGCATCTGGCGTGGGATTGAGGGGGGTCAAAGGTCAACAGATTTTCGCTATACAGCGTCCTCAAAAATTCGTTGACAAAGAAAGGATTGCCCTCGGTTTTACACAACACTAACTCTGCTAAGGAACGAACGCTGTCTACATTCCGATGCAGCGTCTGGGCAATCAACTGACTCAACGGCTCCAGCGTTAATGGTGCTAAGATAATCTCCTGAAGGACTGCTCCTTGTTTTCGTAGCCTCTCCAAGGTTAATACCAGTGGATGCGTTAGATTTACCTCATTATCTCGATAAGCTCCAATCAAAAATAAGGATTGGGTTTGCTCATCAAGCAGCATCACCTCAATTAACTTCAGCGTTGCTGAATCTATCCACTGCAAATCATCTAAAAAAATCACAAGTGGATGTGATTTTGAACAAAACACCCGCACAAACTTCTGAAAAATTAGATTAAAGCGATTTTGAGCTTCTGTTGCTCCAACTTCCGGTACGGATGGCTGTTTACCAATAATTAACTCAACTTCTGGGATCACATCAATGATGATTTGTCCGTTGCTTCCCAAAGCCTTTAGAAGGTGCGATCGCCACTGTTGCACTTGGTCGTCTGGTTCACCGAGCAATTGCTGCACCAATTTTTGCAGGGCATTTGCGATCGCGCTGTAGGGAATATTGCGCTGAAATTGATCGAATTTACCAGAGATAAAATAGCCATGCTTTTGGGTAATTGGTTTATAAATTTCCTGCACTAACGCAGATTTGCCAATGCCAGCAAAGCCAGATACCAACATCATTTCAACTTGGAATTTTGGTTTGCCCGTTTGTTGGGTTTGTGAAGTCGTTTCTGAATTGTTTGGTAAAGCAGCAACGGGATTTGACTCTGAACACGCTACACGAGCAAACGCCGCCAGTAACATTGCAACTTCCTTATCCCGTCCATACAATTTTTGGGGAATTTGAAACTGATCCGAAACGTCTTGAAGCGCCAGTTGAATGCTATTAATTTGACCGATTTCTTCTAATTGTTCAGCACAGATTTCTAAATCCGCTTTAATTCCCCAGGCACTCTGATAGCGTTCTTCTGCATTTTTCGCCATCAGTTTGATAATGATATCTGAAACTGGCTTAGGAATTGTTGTATTTATTTCATGAGGCGGAACAGTCTGTTTGGCAATATGACAATGGACTAGTTCCAACATATCCGTTGTGGGAAACGGCAGATGTCCGGTTAGCAGTTCGTAGAACGTTACACCGAGCGAGTAAAAATCGGTGCGGTAATCGAGTAAACGGTTCATGCGTCCTGTTTGCTCTGGAGATAAGTAGGCAAGTGTCCCTTCTAACACATGAGGACTTTTGAAAGTTGGATTCGTGCGATTAAATTCAGTAGCAATTCCAAAGTCAATAATTTTGACAACGCCAGTATCCAGATTTAGGACTATGTTTCCAGGGTTGATATCTTTATGAATGACATTGGCTGCATGGATTCTGCCTAAAATGTCGCAAATAGCGATCGCAAGACTTAAAAATTGCGATAAAGGCATCGGGCAGAATATATCTGGGCGCTTGTGCATCCATTGCTCTAGGGACTCTCCCCCAAAATCTTCTAAGAGAATGACGACAGTGCGTTGATAGTCCTGCTGGCTGTATGCTTTGATAACTCCTTCTAATTTTAGGGAGCGGGTAATTTTATATTCCTGTCTGTAGCGAGTCAGTTCTTGGGGAGAAGGATAATCAAACTTTAGCATTTTTACGACGATCGCGACTCCATCGTCTCTGATGCCCCGATAAACCAGAGAATTAGAACTTTCGTATATCTTGCTTTGGATAGCAATACTAGGTAGAGCAATCATAGAGCAACTCTTGAGAGTTTGATCTGGAATACCTCAAACTATACAGTAATTCTCATTCCAAAAATAATTACTTACTGTTTGGTAATGGAGAATAAATTTGATGAAATAAAAGATTTAAACTCTGATTTCAGCCTCCAAAACACTCAACAATTTTTCTTCCAGAGCAGTCAAATAAGCGCGATTCAGCTTCCCCAGCATCTCCAAAAACCTCTGCACCGACTCCTCCAACGCACTCGAATACGCCTGACTAATGCATAGGCTAGCAAGAACCGCAGGCATCGTTAATCTCCCGAACCTGCTCACACTCCTGGGGTAGGTAGTTGAAGGACTTCAGATGCAGCAACCCAATCGTGTGTTCGCCATGCCAAAGTCTCACAGTGAAACTGAAATCATTCACTGCGCTGAGTATTTCAAACCTGGATGACATCATAATGACGCACCAGAGAATCAAATTAATTGCATCTATCAAAAATTCTTTTCAATAGGATCTGAACCAATCAGAAAATCAAAATTACCTTCACCCCTGCTTCTCTTCAATGTTTCCATGATTTTTTTAGGGTTATCATGGGGGCCATTGACATAAAATGGTTTCCCATCACGACCACATTCAATACGTATTGTCCCATCCCATTCTCCGATGT
>NZ_JADEXU010000319.1 GCF_015206895.1 Nostoc sp. LEGE 12450
AAAAGTTTAGTCAAAAATTTTGAACGTACACTCGATCGTGCTAATGCCAAGCTCAAGCTTTGTTTTATCAGATTGATGCTCAAAAGACTAGCCACTAACTAGAAAAAGATATCAAATGGGTTCTATAAAAATACCCGCCTTTTTCGTGGCGGGCAAGTCGCAAATGCAACTACAAGAGAAAAATTTTGTTCAAAGACAAGAATTTAGCTTCTTACCCTGACTTGCCCATTTTTCATCTAGAAGGCTGCAAGCTACGTGAACAACGTTTTGAGGGTTTCGCTTAAATCTTCCTTTCATTCCCCAGCAGCGAACAGTGTAATCACTTTCGTATCCTAATACGAACGCCATCTCTTGATAAGTTAATTTCCACTTCTTCTTAAACTCTATTGGGTGCATAGTATTTATTTGATACTTGCATAAGGAACTTATTTAATATTTATAACATAATTAATTAGTCAAATCTTTATAATTTTGTGTCAAATGATAAATAATCTTCTTATATTTATTTATCTTAATATCTTGATAAAAAATATTAGCTATTATTGGATTTATCCAATTTATCTATAATAGAGATGCTTTCTTTTAACCAATCAACTTTATGTCCAACACAGATACTAATTTTCCTCAACTTTTTCAACCCAAAAGTCAAGTTAATGAAGATAACGAAAATCCCACCCTATTAGCCAATCGCCTAACTCCCACTGATGACCAAATCAAAGACTGGCTACAGTCACCACAAATCAAACAGTGGCTTACAAAACTACTAATGGGCATACCGAATAATCTCAAGGTAGAAGCGATAAATACCATCATCAAAAATGTTATACAAAACCCAGACAAAGACTATCGAGTACAATTCGGTAGTTCAACTATTGGAGTCGATGTTTTACGGTGGCAGCTTTGGGCATCCTATAAATTACCTTACACCAGTGGAATCAAAACTCCTGATTGCCCCTATACTTTGAAAAAACATTTGGATGTTTCCAACCAACTTCCCGGATGACATAATTCCGTATTTTCGTTAATTTCCCACACAATACCCGATCTATTCTTGCCAAAAGCGCCATGCTTAACTATCCATTCTTACCAAAACCATTATGCTTAACTGCTATTAACTTAGCAGATGACTAAATCTTGTATTGAAGCCAAATTTGATGACCTTAACAGAAACATTTCTTTACATCCCTTTTAGGCTCTAGCCCATGAACAGCTTTCATCGCACAAGGAGATTCTTTAGAGTTCGTAAGCCAATTGGATTTTCGATTTGAGACGATGAGTTAGCTTTAGAGCTACCCTTATAGAAGAACAGAATCTCTCAATTACTCTTTGACTCATGACGAGGCTCCTTCAAGTCGAAAAATTTCCGATTCTGATGTTGCCGGAAATCGAGGCGTATTTAGAAAGTGGACTATTTCGTGGGATCGGCAAGAAAACTGCTCAAACTTTGGTCAACTGTTTTGGAACTGAGACTTTATCGATATTAGATAACAACCCCGAAAAACTTTACACTGTTCCCGGACTAACTCAATATCGTATTGATGGTATTACCAAAGCTTGGTCAGAGAGCAAAAAGAATCCGAACTTGGGAGTGATTACCCAACTTTTGGCTGTGGGAACTTCATTGAAGTTAGCTTTGAAAATTTGTGACTATTACGGACACAAAACTGCAAATGTACTTCAGAACAACCCTTACAGATTAATTGATGATATTGATGGCATCGGTTTTAAGACTGCTGATGAGCTAGCAATATCTCTTGGTATCCCACTATACAGCGATACTCGTTATATCTCAGCTTTAATCCATGTTTTAAAATCCGGCTTGCGTGAAGGGAATTGTTTTTTACCGTTTGAGCAATTAGTAAGTATTGCCACTGACCTGCTTTCTTCACCACAGCATACGCCCGATGTTCAATTTTTAAATACAATCATTCAACAGTTACTCGAAAAGGGGACTTTAGTTTCGGGTGATGTTGGTAATAGTGTTTATCTCAAAGCTGCTTATCGGGCTGAACTTTCTGTGACTTTGAAGATTCTTGCTCTCCTTGACCAACCAACTCACCCCACTGAACATTTAGAACACTGGTTAGCCGAATTCCAAACTACTGACTATCGCCAACTTTCACGTTTAAGTGATGAACAAATCAGCGCCTTGATGATGGCAGCCAAACATCCAATTAGCATTATTACTGGTGGCCCTGGTCGAGGGAAAACTTATGTACTGAAAACCTTGGTTGAATGGTTCATGCATACTGATAAAGCGATGTCTACGACGGGTTACGCCTACGCACTTGCCGCTCCAACAGGGAAAGCTGCTAACCGGATGAAAGATGCTACAGGCATTGGAGCAACTACTATTCACCGTTTATTGCAATGGCAGGGAAACAATGCGGTTTTTCTTCATAACGAGGATAATCCTCTAAATCTTGATTGTCTAATCGTTGATGAATTTTCAATGGTTGATATATTTCTGTTCAATTCGCTACTCAAAGCCTTGCCCAAAAAAACCAGAATTGTACTGGTAGGGGACTTTGATCAATTGCCCAGTATTGGCGCAGGAATGGTCTTGCGAGATTTAATTGTTTCTGAACTCGTGCCAACAACTTTCTTACAGACGATTTATCGCCAACGGCACGAAAGCCCGATTATTTATGCTGCTAATGATGTCAATTCTGGCATAGTCCCTACACTGCACAATTTTAATCAAGTTTCTGATTGGATGGATGTCGGTGACTGTGCAATGATTCAAAAAGACTCGCCCCAAGCGACCTCCCAAGCCATCGTTGAGTTGGTTAAAGCTATTGGCCAGTCAGGTGTTGATTTAAATCAACAACTAATAATCTTAGCGCCCCAAAAACAAGGAGACTGTGGAGTTCACAATCTCAATCAGCTTCTTGCCCCTATCTTTAATCCCAAACAAGAAAATCAACCACAAGTTATCTCTGGGTCGGTTGTCTACCGTGCGGGCGATCGCGTAATCCAGCTGAAAAACCGTTATGAAACTGTCCCGCCTGTGATGAATGGTGAGATCGGTCAGGTTATTGCTGTGGAGCCGGAAAAATTTTTGGTTACGATCTCTTGGGAGGGCGGCGCAGTTGTTAATTATTATCCTGGAGACTTCGAGCAAATTATGCACTCGTTTTGTATAACTTGCCACAAGAGTCAAGGTAGCCAATTTCCTTATGTGATTTTCCCATTGGTCAGGGCTAATTACCGGATGTTAACCCGTCAGCTGCTCTACACGACTATGACTCGCGCAATGGGTACATTCATCGCAGTTGGACAGCATGAAGCATTGAAAACTGCTGTCGCTACTGATAAACCCGCCCAGCGTTTTACTGGACTAACCCATCTCCTCATTTCACCTGTTGAGCAACTTAGTGAAATCTGGCAGAGTTTGAGCAACACCAGAAAAACCACTTGTACGACAACATCTTCCCCTACTGTTACTGTCGCTTCTAGGCTACAACAACGCCAACTGACTGCAACACCTGGACAGATGACTACTATTGGTAGTCTTGCACTACAAATGTATGAATCCAAGTATGCTTATCGTCCGTCAAAACAGCCCGAACTTGTAGGTAAGTTTCGCTTTAATACTTATCACTATGAAACTACCGCAATTGAGTTGATTGATTCAGCAATTGATGCAGTTCTGCTCCAATAATAAAACCCATGCCCAAAATGAGAACAACGGTCGCATCCAACCAGACTACTCTTGAAGTACACTTTTAACATTTATGGCTATTCCAGCAACACAGTTAAAGATCGGGCAATCGGTGAAGTATCTAATCGGCACTCGAAGCGGGATGAGTGCGGCAATAACCGATATCAGCAAATCATCTCTTAGTCTCAAAAATACTCATATTGTTACTTTGACCTTTGATGATGATTCACTAGCAAATCACTTAAAAACACAACAACTAACTGTTTATGACGAATTGCTTGAAGGTTGTGAAATAATCACATTTTAAAAAATGAAAATATCGTTGGTTGCTCGGCATCGCAATTTGCCGATCATTGGTCGGCAAAAACTTAATTATGATTCTCAAAAACTAATCCTTTATATGAGCCAAGATCAAGGGTGTTAAAAGGAGCGGGGATTTGCAGACCACCATGCCAAACGATGTCTGTGCCTTCCCTTATGTCCTCTGTATTACTACTATATTTTTGTAATATAAAATACTTTTTTACGCAATTATCACTACTATAGGCATAGCTATGCAGTAAAACTTTCTGCATTATACTCATCTAGGTAAATAGGCTAAATGAACCTACCATCAACCTAATTTGTTTACCTAGATAAGTATCATGATACAGCACAGGGGTTTTGTTCGATGTTAAAGTTTTATTTTTAACTGTGTAATTTACAACATCATAAACTAACTCGCAATCAGCTAAAGTTCCTTCGCCCATCAGGGAGCATCTTGGCGTTCGTAAATAGAATTCGATAAAGTAAAATGGCACATCAAGTTGGGATAATCTCTTTTAGTCGT
>NZ_JADEXU010000320.1 GCF_015206895.1 Nostoc sp. LEGE 12450
ATATTTAGCTGGTAGATAAAATAAATATATTTAATAAATTGATTTTTAACCTTATTAATCTGTTAAAATTTTGATAAAATTGTGCAAACTTAGGTGTGCTTTTATGAGATTCAATCTTAACAAAAACCAGATTTATGTACTTGCTTTACTGTTAAGTTTGGGAGTGTCTTCATGCCAATCACCAGAACAAAAAGCTGCTTATGCTCAAAAAGCAGTAGAAGCAGAGCGAGAGCAAAAGTTCAAACAGTTTGTCGAGAGTACGCCTGATTTATACAAAGTAACTTGGAAAGTTTGTGGGAATGCTGGCGTAGATTTAAATAGAAAAATAAATTTGGGCTGTGATGAAACTAAAGATATTCCTACTCAAGGTTTCCAAACACCCATTTATGTATGGGGCCCTGCTGGAGAAATAAAGTTTATCACTAAGCCTAGCTTCTTTGCTGATATTTCATCGGACTCAACTCTTTTTGTCAAATCTAGGGGATGTCTTGCATCAGGTACTGCTAAACAAGAGCAATTATATGTTGTCAGAGAATTTCCACTAAAGAAAGGCAGTAATCCTCAACCTAAAGATGCGAAAATAGAAATCGTGCCAAAACAGGAAAAAGAGAATATATTGCGAGATGCTGTCGCAAATGCACAAATAGAAAATGCAACTCTTACAAATTTTGGTGTATCCTCCAATGGGCTAATTCCTACAGGGAAAGCTTGTCAATCATTTGATGAGTGGAAGAAAGGTAATTAGAAGAATTACTTTAGTGGTGTCTGGTCAGTTCTTTATGAGTGCCAAGTAATCGATTGAACAACTGAATTCGCAAGCCTCTGTACACACCCCTTCGCCGACGGTTCAGGAATAGTAATGTCGCAAACTTGCTTGTGAACTACTTCTTTTATGGTTTGCCAAGTAGTCCAACAAACCACTTCATGAACCTGTTGTAGAAGTACTGATTTTTCAAAATTATGGTTCTCGGTACGCTTTAACACGGATTCAAGATAAAGTTCAATTGCATCTATAGGATTTAACCGCCCATGCCGTTGAACTGATACAGGAGGTTCTTCACCTAGAACAAGCCATAGTACTGGCTCTTGGTTTCGATTTAACGCCTCTTGCATCACCAGTACAAACTCGCGGGAGAGTTGCTCTGGCTGAAATGAACTTGGTTTAATACGTTTTGCCTCAATCAGCCCAAAACAACTTGGTGTTTTGATTACTCCGTCGGGCTGTACTGCAAGTTCTTTTTGATGCACTCTACCACTTGGGGTTAGGTAGAAGTTGCCTGGTAAAAGAGTAAACTCAGCTTGTTCAATCTCTCGTTGAAGTAGAGTACGCACTTTTGTAGCACCATGCGATGCTTCAAGTACAGCACCCAAGAAAAATTGACGAGGAAGAAAGTCTAATGCAAGAAATACTTCAGCAGTGAGAACGTTTTCAAACCCTCGTCCACCATCTCGATATTCTTTAATCGTACTACCAACCCACGATAGTTCCTGTAAAAGCCGCCCCATAACCCTAGAATTGCTAGTAAGATTCATTGCGCCCACATCCCATCAATAGCCTCATGGCAAAACTATTTTAGGGTTCCCAAACAGTAACATTTTCTAACATGACTGATGTTATATGATTTTTATAAAGACTTGTGCAAAATTATTGAAATTCAACTTTTAAAACTTTCAGGTTAGGATTCACTCTTGGCGTTTCCTCATTATAAAAATGCGTTGTCATTTAATTCCCAGCTATTGAATAAGAGTAATGCGCCTAAGACCGATGTAGAGTAACCTCTGCTCCCGCGTTCGCCCCTTTGATAAATTTGATTGAATTTGACACGATATTATTGTGATTATATTTACGCAGAAAGTTTTCCGGAAAAATCCACTTGAGACATAACTTGTGTGCGTATTGAATTCGCAGCCTTCTCTGCAATTTCTTCTCTATCAGAATCAGTAAGAACTACTGCAAGTAAGGATTTTAGAGCTTCTCGGTTAGATATAAACTCTTCATTGTATAAATCATCTTGCAACAAAGTAGCTTCCAAGTGAGGTATTAGCTCAGACGAAGGGGATAGCAACCGCTCTTTAATGCGTGCCCTTGCAGTTTCTGTTGCAGAAGTTGTACCTATACCTAAATCCCATGTTTCAATTATTAGCCTGACTTCGCGGTTGAGAGATACACGCAGCGTTGATAGGCGGCCAAATAAAGGAAGGTTGAGCATTAAAGGTGGTAATGCATTACCCCAATCCAAACCAGCGCCAATAGTGCAATTTGCTTCATCTTCGATGCAAACAGCCTCTTCGAGCCATCCTTCACCAAAAAGTAAATCTATAGCTTCTTGGGTTGTTATTGACTCGTTTGCCTCAAAATTATCCTTTTGCTGTTGATGATTCATAAATTTTTACCCGCTCGAACTTTATCTTCGTCTCAATACACCATACTCAAAGTAAACTAAATTCTCATATTCTTCTTCCGAACCGCAGTTCAACATGTTTTGTTTTTCGTAAAATCCTTCAGACCTTGGTAAGGAATGCAACCCAACTCTACCTTCATACCCTAACTCAACACTTCTAATTCTTGCGAAATTTAACAGTGCTTGACCAACACCTTTGAATTGAGGTGGGCGTTGAATCTCGATTCGGTTAATGGGGGCAGTGGCAATGCCATCAATATAAACTAACCTCTTACCAATATTTAACCGAGAACCGTGCATTTGTGTTTCTATTATCATCAATCCTTGAGTTTTGTTTTCGCACTCAACTGCGTAACCTTCAAGATTTTGTTGATTGCCAATATATCTTAATTTAAATATCCAGTCCCAGTATTTATCTTCTTGACTAAATAACCTTAATTTTTCGACCCAATCATTAACATAATCATCAACATGTCTTTGTTCTAAATCAACCAAATATGCTTCAACAGTTGTATTATCAAAACCCCTTTTTAATTCGATTTTTCGCTGCACCTAAAGCTCCTAATTGTCATTATCTGCAATCACTCTATTCGGTGGGCGAGTCAGTGTAAATTCCGAAATTCTTGAAAAGAATAAAATTACTAACTTACCGGATGATAAAATCCCGTATTTTCGTTAAATTCCCACCCAAACCCTGCTCTATCTTTGCCCTTACTCCATGCTACAAAAAGCGGTGGAGGAAGATTAATTCGCTCCTTGCGTACACTTTCTTCACTTACACCAAGTCTCTTGGCTAAACCTTCTTCAGTTAACGGTTGCATTCTAGGAGTATGCACTTTGAATGATGAATTATTGTAGTACGATTTTTGTCCCCGCTTTTGTTGGTTGTTGAGATAGTCTTGAATTTTAATGATCGCCTCAGCCAACTGTGTCATTCGAGCTGCCATTCTCTCCACTTTTTGTTCTAAATTGGCGAGATTATCAATTACTGTGGTTTGGTTGCTATTAGATTCATTTGAAAACTCTGACTCCAGCTTATCAAGTCTTTCGCAAATAGCTATTATCGTTTCATTGCTTGGACTGCTGTTACTATTGTTACTCGTAACTAAGTACTTCTCAACACTTGCCTTAATCTTTGAGTCTAGGCGTTCGTCTAAATCGTTACCGCCTGTTGTATCAATCTTATCTTGGGAATCGCCTAAGTAGAGATCGATAAATTCGAGCAGCGTGGCTGTTGCTGTTGTGCCTTTCGAGTTGCAACAGGCGATAAACTGCTCCCACTTCCTTTGGTCACAGTTGAAAGATGCTAGATTTTTTTTCCGCCCTGTATTGCTCATGTTCACGTGTCATCTAGGTAAACTGGGACTGGCCACGCTTATTAAATCGTGTAATTCATCATGATGAATTACCTTGATGCTATCATCGCCAAGTGTGTCAGCCCATTCTTCAAGCGATGGCTTTTGTAAAGAGATGCTACTGCCAACGGCTACCATTGGCGATCAAAAATTATCTCAGGCTTAAACACTTGCAGGATTCCTTTATCTAATTTTTGCTCATCGAAACAGTGCTGAGTACCTAGTTAGATTGCTGAGTAAGAAAGCTATAATTGCAACTTTGGGTTAGGCTGATACTAAGCCTAAGCGATGGCGTACTCGCTATGAGTCGGTGGCGATCGCTGCGTCACGAGATAACCGCAATAGTCAATACCTTATTCGGATTTCCAAAAAAAAAGGCATTTAATCATTTAATTCTTGAGGAGTCAGTTTTAAAAGAAAAGGCATTTAATTGTTTAAAACCATTCAAAGAATATACGAGTTGCTAAAAGACCGAAATCTCCGTATTAATAAGCTTTCTAGCCTCTTACACAGCAAGACGTTAATTACTTAAAATTGACAAATAATTCTTTAATGCACAACATCATAAACTAACTCGCAATCAGCTAAAGTTCCTTCGCCCATCAGGGAGCATCTTGGCGTTCGTAAATAGAATTCGATAAAGTAAAATGGCACATCAAGTTGGGATAATCTCTTTTAGTCGT
>NZ_JADEXU010000037.1 GCF_015206895.1 Nostoc sp. LEGE 12450
AGATAGTACTTAAGGGGCTTTCCATGCCCCATTCTCCTCGGTGGTATCGAGACAAATTGTGGTTACTCAACTCTGGGACAGGAGATTTTGGCTACGTAGACTTAGAACGAGGCAGCTTTGAACCCGTGGCTTTTTGTCCGGGATATATGCGTGGTTGTGCATTTCATGGCAACTTTGCGATCGTGGGGATTTCTCAGCCCAGGCACAACAAGACTTTTAGTGGTTTGCCCCTAGATGAGAAATTGCAACAAAAAAACGTCGAACCTCGATGTGGGTTGCTGGTGATTGACTTGCGGAGTGGAGATATTGTGCATTCCCTGCGAATAGAGGGAGCCGTACTGGAATTATACGACGTGGTGGCACTACCAGGGCTGCGTCGTCCAATGGCGATCGGCTTTAAGAGTGATGAAATTCGGCGGATGGTGACGATGGGATGAGTCTAGAGGTGAAATTTCCCGTTTCTAAACTCGAAAAACAACACAAGCAAAATCATGAGGAGAATCAACAAAAATGGCGAATGCAGTTTTAAATCTATCTGACCTCAATGGCAGCAACGGCTTTGTAATTAACGGTATTAATACCTTTGATTTCTCAGACGGCTCGGTCAGCATTGCAGGGGACATCAACGGCGACGGCTTTGATGACCTGATTATCGGGGCAAATCGTACCTACCCCAATGGTCAGTTTAATCCTGGGTCAAGCTATGTGGTCTTTGGCAGCAGTAGTGGGTTTGGAGCTAGTCTTAACCTCTCCTCACTCAATGGCAGCAACGGCTTCGTAATTAACGGTATTGGCATTGATGAGTTTAACAACTCAGATGTTTCCGTCAGCAATGCGGGGGACATCAACGGTGACGGTATTGATGACCTGATTATCGGGGTAATACTTGCCGACCCCAATGGTCAGTTAAATGCCGGGTCAAGCTATGTGGTCTTCGGCAGCAGTAGTGGGTTTGGAGCCAGTCTCAACCTCTCCTCACTCAATGGCAGCAACGGCTTTGTAATTAACGGTATTGATAGCAGTGACTACTCAGGCTTTTCTGTGAGCAGTGCAGGGGACATCAACGGTGACGGCATCGATGACCTGATTATCGGGGCATATCGTGCCGACTCCAACGGTCAGCCCTTTGCCGGGTCAAGCTACGTGGTCTTTGGCAACAGTAGTGGGTTTGGAGCCAGTCTCAACCTCTCTTCACTCAATGGCAGCAATGGCTTTGTGATTAACGGCACCGATCGTTATAAGCGCTCAGGCATTTCCGTCAGCAGTGCGGGAGACATCAATAATGACGGCATTGACGATCTGATTATTGGGGGATTCCGTGGCGAACCCAGGACAGAGAATTATTCTGGGGAGAGCTACGTAGTGTTTGGTCGCAGTAGTGGGTTTGGAGACAGTCTCAACCTCTCCTCACTCAATGGCAGCAACGGCTTTGTAATTAACGGCTTTGTAATTAACAATACCTTAGCCAATTTACGATGGTTCAATGCCTGTAGAAACGGGATGAATACGTCCTAAAGAAGTAAGCTTGGCAAAAATCTGGGTTAATAAAATAGGCTCAGGCATTTCGGGAAGCATTTTTAAAATTTCATGGACATATCGAAAACCACGATAGTGAGCCTTAAGGTCAAGAATGCCGGAGTCGGGATTAAGGAGACGAAAATCCCAGAGGAGATGATGGGATAAATTGACCATGAAGAATGCTAGATTAGCAGCATTAGTCACAGCCGTTTGGCTTAAGTTCATAAAATCTTCCAGCCCCCAGAACTGCTTGGCATCACGAAAATTAAACTCGATTTGGAAACGGAGTTTGTAGTAATCGATTATCTTTTCGTATGACAACTTTAGGTCACTAGAAAATAGAATTACATGACTACGAGCATTAGTTTTAAGATTGGTTTTGACTAAAATAACTATATTTAGTGCTTGAGCAAATTCCTTGTGGAGTAAAGTAGTTTGATAAATGTCAGTTTTGATATCCTCCTCAATGCTACTTTTACACAAATCTGCGTCAGGTATATTAGAATAATCCAGCTTATTACCGTATTTACGACGGGAGCGACGATTAGGCTCAGAGTTTTGGTAAGGGATGTATAATGCTGAATCATGGCGTAACTTGGAAATTATATGCAACTTAACTTGACGAGCCATCTGCAAGGCATTATTGTTCCCAAAATGACCTTCTAACACTAAGTAAGTCAGAGGGATAAAGTTAGCTATTAACAAGACTAGCTCATTAATCATCTTTTTAATTCTTAGTAATTCAGATGTGAAACTAACCTCTGTTTTATTCTTGTTCTTACTCCCTTTTGGTCGTCCATGCTTACGTTTATCTTTCTTGTTTATTTCTGGGGTTGGTGACAGGCTACTTTTTTCTACATCGCTCTTGATTACCTGTTCTATCCGAATCGGATACGAGTGCCTTTGTTCAACACTTACTAATGATAATGCAAAAAAAGATAGTCCTGATATCGGTTTATTTACTAGGCTAGAAAAGAATCTATCCAATCCATAAGTCTTTTTACCTGATTTACTCACTACAACTTCATCTCCTGCAAGCAGATACACCTCATTCGCACGGAACAAATGCTTGCGGAAAAATAACCAAAACAACGTTGCCCAAGGAATTACTGTATGAAAAAACCGCAACATCGTCCGATAACTACCACTAATGCCTGCCCAACGAGAAATTCCCAACATGGTGACTCTTCCATTCATTGCTAACATCGCCAGAATTATCTGGTTTAATTGCCGCATCGTCGTAGCATTTATTTGTGGTAGCAGGCACTGTAGCAGTGATAGGATATCGAACATGGGCTGCTTGTAGCTTCTGAGTTGTCGTTGTCAGAGACAATAACTCTACTACGGCAGCCCTATCTCTTCATACTCTTTTTTTGGCGAAGGTATTGATGAACTTGACAATGATATAAGTTACAATTTAGGTAACTCCGTCAGCAGTGCGGGGGACATCAACGGTGATGGCATCGATGACCTGATTATCGGGGCATTGCGTGCCTCTCCCAACGGTCAGGATAGAGCTGGAGAGAGCTATGTAGTCTTTGGCAGCAGTAATGGATTTGGAGCCAGTTTTAACCTCTCTTCCCTGAATGGCAGCAACGGCTTTGTAATTAACGGCATTGATATTCTTGATTACTCAGGCTCCTCCGTCAGCAATGCTGGGGACATCAACGGTGATGGCATCGATGACCTGATTATCGGGGCAAATAATGCCGATCCCAACAGTCAGGACAGAGCCGGGGAGAGCTACGTAGTCTTTGGTAGCAGCAGTGGGTTTGGAGCCAGTTTTAACCTCTCTTCGCTTAATGGCAGCAACGGCTTTGTGCTTAACGGCATTGATGCGGGTGACGAATCAGGCTCCTCCGTCAGCAATGCGGGGGATATCAACGGCGACGGCTTCGATGACCTGATTATCGGAGCAAATAATGCCGATCCCAACGGTAAGGATAGAGCCGGAGAGAGCTACGTGGTGTTTGGCTTTGGCACGGTGGCTACCACCAACGAAGATACCGCCGTAACTATTCTAGCTAGCAACATTCTACGGAGATATACAGATGCAGATGGTGATGCTTTCAGCATTAGCAACTTCACTAACCCCACTAACGGCACACTAACACTCAACGACAATACTACTCCAAACAACCCCAGTGACGACTTCTTTATCTACACCCCCAACGGCAATTTTAACGGCACTGACAGCTTCACTTTCACTGTCGCTGATGGCAATGGCGGGAACACTACAGGTACTTTTAATCTCAACGTCAAACCAGTCAACGATGCACCCATTGCCGTCAATGATACTTTGACTACTGGTTTTAATACTGCTACTACCATCCTTGCTAGTACCCTGTTGGCTAATGATACCGACATCGATAACAGTAACCTCCGTATTACTAGCGTTAGTGGTGCAACTAATGGTACTGCTGTGCTAAATGATAACGGCACTCCGGGCAACTCGGCGGATGATTTCGTAGTGTTTACCCCATTTAATGGATTGAGTGGCAATGCCAACTTCAATTACACCATTAGCGATGGTAGCCTGACTAGTACTGCTACGGTTGTGATCGCAGTTGGTACTAAGATTACTGGCACTAACCAAAACGATACCATTTCTGGCACTCCAGGAAATGATGCGATCGCTGGTGGCAAAGGCAATGATATTCTTACAGGCGGTGCAGGTAACGATACTTTTATCTTCCGCCTTGGTGATGGGAACGACACCATCACTGATTTTGCTGGAATAGGTATTGGCTCAAATCCATCAGCAACGGTGATTAGCCAACTGGATACATTGCAATTTATCGGTAGTGGTTTAACTGCCCGAAATCTGCAACTTACTCAAAATGCTAATAACTTAGAACTCACCTTTTCAGATGCAGCTTCTACCAAAGTTACTCTGCAAAACTTCCAATTAGAAAATCTGGATAATTTACCAGCAAATGGTTCACAACCTGCTATTGGTAACATCCTGTTTGATGGACAAACCAGTATAACTGACAGTTTTGATGTCTTCAATGCTAACTCCACTCAAACTAATCTCTTTAACAAGAATACCGTCACCTTCCTGAATGACCTTAACAATAACGTCGCGGGTTTTGACAACTCCAATGATGTGATTAATGGTCAAAAGGGTAACGACATCATCAATGGTAATAGTGGAAATGACCTATTACGGGGTGGTGAAGGCGATGATATTCTCATCGCTGGAGAAGGCAATGATACTGTTGTAGGTGGCAAAGGCAATGATGTTCTTATTGGTGGTGTAGGTGCTGACCTTTTCGTTTACAACAGCAATGCTGACTTTGTTGGTGTTGATGCGATCGCTGACTTCCAAAGCAGCAAAGGTGACAAGATTCTACTGGATAAGACTACCTTTAGTACAATTACTTCTGCTGCCGGAACTGGTTTTAGTAATATCACTGATTTTCAAATTACGAGTTCAGCAGCGACTAGCACGGCAAAAATTGTCTACGATCCTCTAAATGGTGAGTTGTTTTACAACCAAAATGGCAACGCGGCTGGTTTTGGCAGTGGTGGGCTATTTGCAACTCTAACTGGTTCGCCAACTCTCACCGCATCTGATTTTGTGCTGAAAGCATAGTTTTCTCAAAACACAGAATGTCGAGTAGACATCTCCGAAAAAGAATGTAGAGACGTAGCACTGCTACGTCTCTACAAGGGTTATGGGTGAATGGCACTAAGAAAAGCTGAAAGCTCTTCTGGGCTGGATGTTGGAGGTAGGGTGTTGGGTGTAGGGAAAGATGAAGAAAAGTAAATATAAGTGGGGATAGAAATAAATTTTTTCCTCACTACACCCGACACCCGACACCCAAAAGCCTTATATCAGCAATTCTCATTATGAGAATAGTTATCAATACTTGAGATTAAAATTAACTGATGGAACCTGGGATCTGTTGAAAATGCTTCTAAATGCTAAATTGAAAGTATGTCTGGCTATTTAAAACAAATTGTTAGAGGCAACGATCTACCAAGTAATACATGGGATCAGGTAGAATATCCATGTATTACACGGAATTGTGAGTATTCTCAAAAAATGATGTTTTCAGCTTGTGTTGGGATGAAACTCTAATTCCAAACCGTGGATCATAAAGTCAAGTAGATTTTCCCAGCTACCAAAGTAAAGATAACGGGTTAAAGCTCGTAAGTCATCAAAAAAAGTTTTGCGCGTTGGTAAATGCTGGCGAATAAATTGGTATTTTTCCGAAGTGAGGTCAAGTAGAGTATGAAACAGAAACGCCAGAATGTTAAAGGTAGCTAATAGGCAAGATAAATGGTTTTTACCATGTCCAAAGTTGTGTTCTAAGTTATAACCCTTGGTCTTAAGTGTATTGTTATTTTCATTTTCTACCTTCCATCTGGTGCGACCAGCCGATACAATTGCTTCGACGTTAATATCAGTAATCTGATGATTTGTGGCAAAGTTATTTTTGTAAATTAGAATGCCATCAGAGCGGGTAATAGTTAATTCACACCAGTTAACTAATAAGGCATCTTCACCATCCCGCAAGGGAACTTGATTCACATAACGATAGTTATAAATTTCATAAACTTTACCTTTCCACCGTTTAATACTCAAGGAATCAAGAGGCATTCCTTGTAACCACTCATAAAGTGTCTTATGTGATTTAGGCTGACACACCAGAACAAAATTTAACTGCTTTATCAAAAGCAATTCACATAAAGGTTGATGACAATAAAGATCATCCCCTAAGATGGTAATACCAAGAGATGAATACTGTAAACCATATTTTTCAATCCAACGCTTTGCCGCCGCATTTTCACAATCTTGCTTTTGATGTCCATCTTGAGGCACAACAAATTCTGGTATCAAGGGGATTACTTTGGAATTACCAGGACTAACAATTACTGGTGTTACCACTGTATGAAAATACTGAGTTGTTCCATTTCTAAAAGTTCTGCTCGAACAATGTTGGCAGTGAATGTGATTGGAGGAAAAATATTCTGTCCCATCCAGGGCTATCAATAAATTATTTTTTAAAGAGCGAAACGCTTCCAGGTGCTTACCTTCCTCTAATGCTCTAAAAATCTCATAAAACACCGGAAATACTACAGATGGTTCCACATCATCTAGCAAGTCTCTGATATGGTTATCTGTGGGAATCTGATGTACTCCAAATAAGCTTTGAGCATTGTTATGCCCTTTTTTCTGCGCCATTGACTTTTGATGAGCCAGAAATGAAGGGCTTTGAGTAAAAAATACTGAAAATGCGCTTAATGCTGCATCGCTCATCTGATAGTACTTGTTTTTACCTGTTCGTTTATCAGGTAAATTTTTCAGGGTTGAGTGAAAGTATTGCACTATTTCATCAAAAATTCCTGGCTGATTCAAAAAAGCCCCTGCACTTACGAGTATTGAGATACAAAAACCATACCTTTAACTGAAAATTTTGCATAGATGACGATGATACTGATAATTATTCTCATAATGAGAATTGCTGTTTGAAATCCCTTGAGAGTCTTGGAATCTATTCCCAATAAAGAAGAGGAACTCATATACAATCCTAATTGACAAGCTTTTTATACTACAAATATTTAATACTGCGTAATTGTCGTAATCATCGGAATGTAACTATAATTTATTTTCATGGATATGTCACACCTGTTGTGGTTTCTCCTAATCAAAAACAAGTAATTAATTTAAAACCAGAATTTATTAATAAGTAAGATGGACATCAAAAACAAGATTGTGAAAATGCGGCTATAAAAAGATGGTTGAATAAGAATCATCAAAATAAGTATGGTTATCCTGTAACCCAAAAGTGTTGAATGTTAAGAAAAATCAGATAAAAATAACCCAAAATACATTCCTGAACCTTATACATAGTAAGAGTTTTCGAGCATCTTGCTGCTTTTTACTTGTATCTCTGCTCAATACCTATTTCTGCTGACCTGTACTAGGTTGTTTAAAACAGCTTTCTGGCAACCCTCCTATGTCTAGAAAAGATATCAAATACCTGCACTTGGTGTCCACCCTAGCACACGAGCTAAACTTTATACTTTTCATACATCCCCTAAGATGCGTTCGCCCTAAGTTATACTATCTCTTCATACTCTTTTTTTTGGCAACAGTATTGATGTTAAAATGTTTAAAAATCATCAATACACTAATTATTGCGATCGCTAAACTAATTGAAAACACCCCCCGATAACCGATGGTTGCGGCAATTACACCACTGATTGCCGCAGCACCGAGACTAGCAAAAATACTGACTGAACTTTGAAGAGCATAATCTGTCCCAGGAGTTTCTAAACTGCTATTGTCCATCATTAATGTAGAAGTAGCAGTACTCATAATCCCTATACTAAATAGTGGACTGATGGCAACTAAATAGACAACAGGTAGGCTGGTAAAACCAAATGCTGGAAACAAGTAAGTTAGCATGGTGATTACCCACAATAAGCTAAATAAAAATAGCGATCGCTTTCTGCCCCAAACAGAAATCAACAAACCGCCAACAATTCCACCAATCGCCGCAGCACTTGTACCAACAACTCCCTGTAACCAGCCAATATCTGATAAGGACAGCCCAATATCTACTAGTAGGGGGCGATACATAGTAGCAGCCATGTGACTGCTTGATGAATATAGCACTAAGATCAGCAACCAGTTCATCATTTCTGGGTGACGACAAAAGTTGATAAAAGTCTGAAAGTAAGAAACAGGAAACTTCACTGTAGATTGCTCTGTCAAATCCTCAGATTGCCTATTGACTGAGATTTGTTTTTTATGAACATTTTCCTGATAGCACAAGATTGGAACTAACGCTACAACCATAATCAACGCTAAGGTTTGTAAACTAGCAGCCCATCCCCAGTAATTGAACAAAATTAGCATTCCTCCGCCACTGATCACTGAACCGAGAGAATTACCTACAATTTGCACTGTATTACCCAAACCTCTTTCATGAGGCTTGAGTAAGCCTATGGCCAAAGCATCAGTAGCTATATCTTGGCTGGCAGAAAATAAACTGATTAAAGTTATACAAATCAGTAAGATAGTAAAGTTATTTTCCACACTCAGCCAAGCACAAATAGCCGTCATACCGGCAATCAGAAGTTGAAAACAGATAATCCAGAAACGATAGTGTCCCCAGCGTGTGAATCCATAGCGATCAATTAAAGGAGACCACAGAAAGTTGAGTGATATGGGTAGAGCAAGTAATTGCAACAAGCCAATTGTTTCTAAAGAAACTCCTTTTTGACGCATGAATAAAGGTAGGGCTTGGTACAGAAACCAAAATGGCATGAACTGTGACACATACAAGCTGCCAAGTAAGCCAAATTTCTTTAAGCTTTTAATGCTAATCACAACAGTCAAAATCCTGCTAATTGTTGGCTGGGGGGACTGAAATTAAAACTGAACTGATACTGAACCAATCACAGTAAAAGGTTCACCGGGATAAATACCGCTAGTTCTGCCAAAAGGTACACCACTGATGTAGTCAATATCAAAAATGTTCTTGAAATTCAGAGCAAAGCGCCAATTGTCTCGGCGGTAAGAAATGCCTGCATTAGTTAGAAAATAATCATCTAACTTAAAGCTATTGTCGAGATCGCCTTCACGTTCTCCGAGGTAGTTGAATCCCACACCAAAGCCTAAGCCTTGCAAACTACCATGTTGGATTTCATAGGTTGTCCATAAACTAGCGTTATGTCTCGGAACGCCTATCAGTCTATTCCCCACGGGAATTGTATTATCTGCGGTAACTTCTGCATCTGTGTATCCATAAGAGGCGATGATATTCCATCCAGGAATAATTTGCCCACTAATGTCAAACTCTACACCTCGGCTACGTTGTTCACCCGTGGCTATAGAAACCCCCAGCCCTGGCAAACTAGAATCTGTTGTCGCCACATTTTGTTTGGTAATGTCAAAATAAGCTACAGTGGCAGACACCTTACCTTCAAGTAGTTCAGTTTTGACACCAACTT
This sequence comes from Nostoc sp. LEGE 12450, assembly GCF_015206895.1. Classification (GTDB taxonomy): domain Bacteria; phylum Cyanobacteriota; class Cyanobacteriia; order Cyanobacteriales; family Nostocaceae; genus Nostoc. Next base: position 9,490 of record NZ_JADEXU010000037.1, read on the forward strand.
CATATCCTTCTCCTCGTTCTGGTCGGAGAGGATTACCATCCGCATCGAAGGTATCAATGTTCGGAGTAAATGACTGGGAATAGCTGGCGTAAACAGATACTTCTTTCAATGGTTGATAAACAATCCCCAGACGCGGAGTAAAAGCATCATCAAATTGGCTAACATCACCACCTGGATAGAAAAGTGATGATCGGTTGGTAGTGTTTTGGCTGACAGTTTCGTAGCGTATACCCGCCAGTAATTTGAGATTCTCAAAAAAGGCTATTTGATCTTGCAGATAAACTCCTAATCTATCTGTTGTAGTTTTTCTGTCTATCAGTACAACATCCAAAGTATTTCGCGGTGTAGCCCCGTAAACTGGGTTAAAGACATCCAATTGCGATGGAGTGAAGAAATTAGACACAGCAAAGGTGCTAGAGTTGGTGCGATTCAAATCTAGACCAAACAAAAGGGTGTGTTTTATCCCACCTGTAGCAAATTTACCTACAATATTTGACTGTAAGGAGTAATCATCAGCATAAAAATTATCAAGAGCAAACACACGACTGACTATACCTGTGGCTTCATCAAAGCCAGTAGTGATTGTTAATGCATCGCTGTATAACCGAGAACTGGCGTAGCGAAAATCGTTGCGTATTCTCCAGTTATCACTGAAACGATGCTCTAGAGAGTATCTAGTTGTGATAAATGTCTGATCAATATAGTCGTCGGGTTCGTTGAGGATGCGATCGCGTGGCACATCAAGAACGCGATCGCCCGAAGCCACTAAACCACTATCATAAGGTCTGACACGGTTAGAATACTGCGCTTCAAAGGTAAAATCTGTATTCTTACCCTTCCAAGCCAAAACAGGTGCAATAAAAAATTCTTCAAAGTTTTGGTCAAAGCCGCGAAAACTCTCATTATTGAGATAAGAGAGATTCAGGCGATATAACACACTTTTATCATCGTTCAAAGGGCCAGAAATATCAATTCGCGGTCTTACCAAATTATAGTTTCCAGCCTGAATTTCGGCTTCGTAAAAAGGTTCTGCTAACGGCTGTTTAGTAACAGCGTTAATCACCCCCCCTGGTTGAATCTCTCCATATAAAATAGAGGACGGGCCTTTGAGGACTTCAATACGCTCTAAACCTGCTATGTCTGGCACTACTGCAAAAGAGTATTGTCTGAAGCCGTTGATTAACAACGGTGCTTTATCAAAACCGCGAATTGTATATCTCGTTTCTGTATTAGTATCAAACCCACCCGGAATGACGTTACTAATATTTCGTAAGGCTTCATCCAGTCTCACCACCTGTTGATCTTGAATCACTTTCTGCGGAATCACCTGAATAGACTGTGGAGTATCCCGGAGTGGCGTGTCAGTCCTCGTCCCAGTAGTAGCGTTGAGTGGATTATAGTCATCATTGCGATCGCCTGTAACGACTAGTTCTATTGGTTCATTAGACTCAGCTGATGGTGGTTGGACTGGCGTTTCACTTTCTGGTTGTTGTGCTGGCGGTGTTGCCGGTACAGATGCAGTTGCAGTTGTCGTCAAGCCAAAAATCAAACCTTCATCACTATCAAATAATTCAACTTTTGGTAAGCTTTGTTCACCCTTTACCGTTACCAAAATAGTATTGGCATTTTGGTTATTAACTATAATTTCTACAATTCCCGCTACTGGTTTTTCCTGGCGAAATGTGTCACCGCTAGATAGACGCAGTTGAGCATTGCTAATCTCTGCAATGTATGTATTACCTTCATTTTTTGGTTTAACTTGTAATTGCTCACCTAAAGAAGTCTGTAAAATTATCTCTACACCTTGAGCAGTTGAATTAACTTGGACTCTTGTAACTGCTACAACCTGTTGCGAACCTGCTTGACTGAGTACAGGTGGTTGCTGTATTTGAGAAACATCTCCTTTCTCCCACAGTTCTGAGTGCTGGCGGATTTCTTCTGCTTGGGCGTGATTTGCCATTAACACAGCAACTGAGACTGTGAACAACAAGCTTGGCACGAATTGCTCTGGTTTCATTATTTTCCTTATAATCCATCGTGTCATGCAATTTTTATTAATGACACAACCTTCTCAAATTATTGAAAGTTATTATTAGCTCTTTTGCAAGTTAAATTAACTTATAAATTACATTACATCTATTGATAATCTATGTCAATTTTAACTTTGTTTAAGATTTACCTGGATTAAATACTTAAAACAAGGAACAAGTTTTTGTTAATTATAATACAATATTTGAACTAAATAAAGCCAAATAGTCGTTGCTAATCAATGCTTGTAGCGTTTAAAAATAGGTAATATGAAATACTATGAAATTACGTTACTGAGGCATGAAAGACAACAAAATATTTATTATCCTAAATTACATTTTAAACTTTTATTTAATCAAAGATAAGTAAAACTAATAGTAATAATTTTTTATTATATTTTTTATTATGAAAAAGTGCTTGCTAAAATACAATGCTTCCTATTAAAGTAGTTTTTAACCAATTGAGAATTAGTTGCAACATAGTTTACTGAAGTTCGCAGTTATTCAATATCAAGCGACACCTAAGTTCCTATCAAAAATAAGGTAAGAACAAGTACATTGACTTCCTAAGAGTCAAATAGGCTGATGGTAACGCTTCATATTTCACTGTATGCTTCTCAATCCCCAAGGTGTAGTATGTATCAACAAGTAGACAACCGAGAAGAAAATTCCTCTAGTTTTTCTTTCATTGAACCTGGCTGCCAGAATATTTGCAGTATAATGGATACTCTGAAGTCGATACTTCTGAACCTTGGTATTCCAGAAGATTCAATTAGTGAAGACACCTTACTGCACAAGGATTTGCAACTTGATTCTGTAGAGGCGGTAGAAATAGCATTGGGATTGAAACGGATACTGGGAGTAAATGTGAAGCTAGAGTCTCGACAGGATATGACATTAGCTCAAGTCTGCAATAGAGTCAAAGAAGCGATCGCCCAAAATACTACCAACCATGTTATACCAACAGATTAAAGGGTTAGGTCTAGATATCACCCCCATTCACAGAATTGCCAGACTTGTTGATAGGTATGACAGTGAAACCTTAAATCTGTTATTCACTGCTAACGAGATCGACCATTGCCAATCAGCTAACAACTATCATCAATATTATGCAATCTGCTTTGCCACCAAAGAAGCTGTAGGCAAGGCCCTAAGCACTGGATTGGTCGGCATTGACTGGAATGAAATTGAAGCCGAAATCACACTTGATAACCTAATTATTCATCTATACGGTAAAGCAAGCCATCAAGCAAAAAAACTTAAGATTCAAAAGTGGGTGGCTAATTGGTGTAATTGGGATCAACACGTATTAGTTCAAGTCCTTGCTTTCTAAAGGATCAGAAAGAGGCAGAGAGCAGAGGAAAAATCTAATGACTATGATTTCTGAACAGTTACCCGATATTTTTAACATTGCAGCTTACTTTATAGAAGGTAACTTTACACAGGGACGAAGCGAGAAAATCGCCTTTTATTATCAGAATCAAACATATACTTATGCACAAGTTAGCGGCTTTGTTCGGCGTAGTGCTAGATTATTCGCTAACCTTGGTCTAGAACAGGAAAACCGCATAGCAATTCTACTACCCGATTCTCCAGAGTTTGTATTTGGCTTTTGGGGCGCAATTTGGCTAGGAGCAGTACCAGTTCCCATTAATACAACTTGTAGCCTAGATGAGATTCAATATATTCTGCAAGATTCTCGCGCCAAACTTTTATTAACTACCAAAGAGTGGCAAGAAAAACTAACTCCTATCCAATCACAATCCTTACGTCATCTGCTGTTAAAAGATGGAGAGTCTGCTTATCTTTCACTCTTAAACCAACAAGATGAATTACTATCTTGTGCCAAAACTTCTGCCGATGAACCAGCTTTCTGGCTATACACATCTGGTAGTACAGGCCGCCCCAAAGGAGTGATTCACCTACATCAAAGTATGGTGGTTTGTGCAGAAAGATATGGTAAAGCAACTCTAGGTTTGCGCCAAGATGACATCACCTATTCGGTGGCGAAAATGTCCTTTGCCTATGGTTTGGGCAATACCTTATATATGCCAATGGCAGTAGGCGCAGCTAGTGTGTTATCTGATGCAAGTAACGCCTTCGACATTATTACAGATATTCAGCATTATCGACCGACAATTTTATTTGGTATACCCAGTGTTTATGCAGGTATTCTGGCTCTTTCAGAAATCGCACCGCTAGATGTTTCTTCCTTGCGGTTGTGTGCATCTGCGGCTGAACAACTACCCAAGAGTATTTGGCATCAATGGTTAGAGACACACAACCATGAAATTTGCGAAGGAATTGGCACTACTGAGTTTTTGCATATATTTCTCTCCAATCAAATAGGAGAGTGTAAACCAGGAAGTTCTGGTCGTCCCATTCCTGGTTATGACGTGCAAATTATTGATGACAATGGTTTACCTTGTCCTCCTGGTGAAATTGGAAATCTCCAAGTTACAGGAGAAAGCCTGATGTGGGGTTATTGGAAGCGGCTACAACAAACCCGCCAAGTGATTTACGGCGACACAATGCGAACTGGAGATAAATATCTGCGGGATGCTGATGGTTATTTCTACTTTATGGGACGCAATGACGACTTGTTTAAAGTCAATGGTCAGTGGATCTCACCAATGGAAATTGAGGATATATTACATCAACATCCCCAAATTCTAGAGGTGGCTGTTGTACCTGAGTCTAGTAATGAAGAACAATTAACGCAGATTGTGGCTTATATCAGTCTCAAACCTGGACACCCAGCTACACCAGAAATTGAAATAAATATTCGGAAATTTGCTAAACAACAATTGCCGCATTTTAAAGCCCCCAAAATAGTCTATTTTGTGGAGAAATTACCGCGCACTTCAACCGGAAAAATTCACCGCAGATTATTAAGTAAAAATTAAAGTTTACTTGCAGTTATAAGTTTTTAAAAAAAATCCCAACCGAGGCAGAATGATGGTAATAGAGTTTCAGACAGCAATCAAATACAAACGTAAATTTATTCCTGGACGAAGGAATCATATTGTAGCTTTGCAGAATTTTCTGCAAGCTGGGATTTTCGATAATTATGTTTTGTATGAAGGTAAAAATGAAGTTCGGATTGCTGGAAATGAGTTAGCGAAAGTATCAGTTTCTCAAGATTTAGTTTCTCTTAAAGGTTTAGGTAAATCTTATTCAGAACCAGCAAAGGAGCCATTTAAACAAATAGAAAAAATGTTGGCGACATTGCCGATTGAAGATTGGACAGCTTATGGCTATGTTGCTTTTGATATGGCTCGGTTCTATTCGGATTATTCTAAATCAATACAGCAAGACAGCCTGTATTTTTTAATTCCAGAGATTGAACTGATATTTACAAATGAAGGCGTTTGCATCAGAAGTACAAAGTCTCTAGAACAGATAGAAGAAATTTTACTTTTAGATTATAAATTACCAGATTATCAACCTGCTGATTTGAAATTAGATTTTGGCGATCGCACCAATTATCAGCAAAAAATTGCCCAGTTAATCACAGCTATTCAAAAAGACGAATTGCAAAAAGCAATTATCTCTCGCTCTGTGAAAATTCCTGGCAGTTTAGATATATTGGGAACATATATAGTCGGTTCTAGAGTTAATAACTCTGCTCGTTCTTATTGTTTAAATATCGGAGATATCCGCGCAGTTGGCTTTAGTCCTGAAACCCTGATGGAAGTTTACGAAGATGGTTTTATTGTGACTAATCCCCTAGCAGGGACTCGTCCACGCAATCAAAATCAAGCAGAAGATTTACAACTAACTCATGAACTATTTACTGATGCGAAAGAAGTAAAAGAACACGCACTTTCTATCTGGTTAGCCCAGAGTGAGATTGCTGCACTTTGTTTAGCGGGAAGTATTCAGGTGTTCAATTTCATGGAAGTGAAAAAATATCGCTGCGTGCAACATTTATCATCGAGAGTTGGTGGACAACTACAACCAGGAAAAACCTTGTGGGATGCGTTGAAAGTTTTGTTTCCAGGGATTACCGTTTCGGGAATTGATAAACAACAAGCTCTCAAATGGATTGATCGTTTAGAAGACGAACCGAGAGGAATTTATGCTGGCGGTATTGGTTGGGTAAGTAGTAGTGGTACAGGAGATTTAGCGATCGCTATTCGCTCTGTTTACCAGTATGGTAATCATATTTACTTAAATGCTGGTGCTGGCATTGTTGCCGAATCAGTACCAGAAAAAGAGTATATCGAGTCCGTCAATAAGATGAATACCATGTTAACTAATCTAGTGTTGGAAACTGAAGAAAGATAATGGCATCAACCTGTATAGATATACTGGCTTTACCTAATACCTCAAATATCATCGGTTATGGCATAGAAATAGTTGCGACTGTTGATATTGCAACCCTCATAGAACAAGCAGGGGAAGATTTTGGATTGCAATACTTTACAGCTAGTGAGTGGAGTATGGCTAATGGAATGAGGCGCATCCAGTATCTTGCAGGTCGTTTCTGTGCTAAAAAAGCAATTCTGAAAGCCTTGGGAATGGAATTAAATCAGAAGACTTTTTGGTTGGATATTGAAGTACAGCGATTACCCACAGGTCAACCATCAGTAGTATTGCATGGTCAATGTCACGAATTTGCCGATCGCTTAGGGATTGGTAAATGGTTGTTGAGCATTAGTCATGTATCTGATTATGCCGCAGCTAGTGCGATCGCTGTTTTGTAATTTATCTCACGCAAAGGCGTAAGGTTATGATGAATGATTCAATCGGTATTCGCTCACTTGCAGTCAGCTTTGGTAGGATTATCCGCACAAATGAGTATTGGGTAAAGAAGTTTTCGGAAGTAATTCAGCAAGAAAAGCCGAGAAGAGTCAGACTGTCTCCTTCTAGTGAATCAACTTCTAATTCAAATGTTCTAGATATTTGGTCGCAAGCTGTAGCACCTTATTTAGCAGATCCGTTTCGGGGTAATGTCGAGCGACGGATAGTTGATACCGATGAATCTTCGCTGACTTTAGAATATCGAGCGGCTAAAGATGCGTTGAATGCTGCACAACTCTCTCCCCAAGAAGTCGATTTGATGATTGTAGCTTCTCTGTTTCCTGAACAGGTTGGACATGGTAATGCGGTTTATCTGGCTCAGGAATTAGGATTGCACTGTCCGGCTTGGAATTTAGAATCAACCTGCTCTAGTGCTTTAGTAGCTTTGCAAAACGCTCATGCACTTATTCAAACAGGAGCATATCGCAACGCCTTAGTTGTCGTCTCTCACATTGGTTCTCAAACAGTAGACGAAGCAGATAGTCTCTCTTGGTCAATGGGTGACGCTGCTGGAGCTTTTGTAGTAGATAGGCTGAAACCAAATCAAGGAATCTTAGCTAGTAAAATCGTCAGTACGGCTGCAACCAGTGGTGCTTATGTGCATGAATTGCTCACCAATAGCCAAGGACAGCCTCAAATACGAACTCGCACAGGTGAGAATGTTAGTACATTAGCCGAAACTTCTGTAGATTTTGTGCGTACCTGCTGCAAAGGTGCAGTGGCGGCGGCTGGAGTAACTTTAGCTGATATCGATTTTTTTGCATTCAACACGCCTACTGCTTGGTATGCCGATGTTTGTACCCAAGCATTAGGGATTAGTGCAGAAAAAACTATCAACCTTTATCCTCGATACGCAAATATTGGCCCAGTATTGGCGATCGCTAATTTATATCATGCTGCCCATGAGTGTAAAATTAACAAAAATAACTTAGTTTTAGTTTATACCAAGGGTGCATCAGCCACTGCTGCGGCAACTATCATGCGCTGGGGTGATGTCGCACTTGGTTCAGTTCCTGCTCCTCCTTTAAGCCTTACCCCAGAACCAGAAAAGATTTATTTAACAGAAAGACAAAAAAGCAGCATCTCCAGAGAAAAACTTTTGGCTGCTTCTGTGCAAGAACAACAACAAATGCTGCAAACCTATCTCTTGGAATGGTTGAGTCACTCATTACAGCTTTCTGTATTGCAAATTAATCAAGAGCAACCATTAGCTTTATTGCTTGACTCTCTGATGGGTTTTTTATTCAAAACTCAAATAGAAAATGATTTGCAAGTACGGGTTCCCATAGAGAAATTCTTTGGTGAAAATAATCTTAATCATTTAATTGAATGGTTGCTCAATCAGTTAGCCTTAGTCAAAGTTTTAGCATCTACTTCAGTAGTTAACGCTGAGATTGAAGAAAGAGAAAAATTGAGCCTTTAACATTTAAGACTTAGACAAAATATCTCTTATATCAAACATAATTACCTATGAATTTACACTCACTTTTAACCGATTTATCCCATCAAGGCATAAAATTATCTGCTAATGGCAACTTACTAGATATTGATGCGCCGAAGGGAGTAATTACGCCAGAAATACGTAATTCATTAGCGAAATATAAAGCTGAATTATTAGCATTACTCCAAGACAACGGTACAAGTCTCACCTCTCTCCCAACAATTACGCCAGCGCCAGAGTTGCGCTATGAGCCTTTTCCACTGACTGATATGCAGTATGCCTTTTGGGTAGGACGCAGTGGCGTACTTGAGTTGGGGAATGTTGCTAATCACGGTTATTACGAAATTGAATGTAAGTATTTACATTTAGAAAAATTGAATTTGGCGCTACAAAAAATTATCGATCGCCACGATATGCTTAGGGCTGTAGTCTTACCAAACGGACAACAGCAAATTTTAGAGCAAGTACCTTTCTATACTATTGAAGTTTTAGATTTAAGAGGAAAAGCTGAAGACATTGCCAATGCTGAACTAGATGCAGTGCGTCAGAGGATGTCTCATCAGGTGATTCCGAGCGATCGCTGGCCTTTATTTGAGTTTAGAGTCACACGTTTAGCAGAAGAGAGTTTTCGGTTACACGTTAGTTTCGATTTGCAAATATTTGATGCTTGGAGTTTGTTTCGGTTATTTGACGAATGGTTTCAACTTTACCAGCATCCAGAGGAATCATTACCACCCTTAGAAATTTCCTTCCGGGATTATGTTTTGGCAGAACAAAGCATAGAACAAACAGAATTTTACAAGCGATCGCAAGCATATTGGTTAAATCGCCTGGATGACTTACCACCAGCCCCAGATTTACCATTGGCTAAAAGTCCTAAAGAAATCACACATCACCAAAACAAGCGTTATGAAGGGCGGTTAGAATCAACACAATGGCAGCAGTTAAAGCAACGCGCTGCTAATGTTGGGTTAACTCCCTCTGGTGTTTTACTGGCTGCTTTTGCAGAAATATTGACTTTATGGAGCAAAAGCTCCCAATTTACGCTGAATCTTGCCTTATTTAATCGGCTACCATTGCACCCCCAAGTCAACGATATTTTAGGGGACTTTACCTCTGTTACTTTATTAGCCGTAGATAATGCTCATTCTGAATCATTTACACAGCGATCGCGCCGCCTCCAACAACAACTATTCCAAGATTTAGAACATCGCTATATCAGTGGCGTGCGCGTCATCCGGGAACTTGCCCGCAGACAGGGTACAGCACCCAGCGCCATGCCAGTTATCTTTACTAGCACCCTCGGCTTTAGTTCCCTTGGGCAAGAAACCTTAACCTTTAGTCATTTTGGTGAGTTAGTTTACGGTATTAGTCAAGCTTCTCAAGCTTGGATGGATATTCAAGTTTGGGAAGAAAAAGAAACTTTAACCTGCAATTGGGATGTAGTAGAAGAACTATTCCCAGAAGGATTAATTAGCGATATGTTTGAGGCTTATTTTTATTTACTCAAACAACTAGCTACTTCCGAATCAGCTTGGTTGGAAACAAATAAACAACTAATTCCTCCTCCACAATTAGCACAACGCCATAATATTAATGCAACAGCCGTAACCACACCCGAAGAAACGCTGCACACAATGTTTGCCGCTCAAGCACAGCAGTGTGGAACAGCACCAGCCGTCATTTCTTCCCAGCGTACTCTAACTTACCAAGAGTTATACACACTTTCCAATCAACTAGGTTATAAACTGCGACGACTGGGGGCTACTCCTAACCAATTGATCGGCGTAGTCATGGAGAAGGGATGGGAGCAAATTGTTACTGTTATGGGGATTTTAGCTTCCGGTGCGGCTTATGTACCCATAGATCCTGGATTGCCAAAACAGCGAAGAGAATATCTACTAGCAAATAGTGAAGTCAAGATTGTTTTGACCCAATCTTGGTTAAATGAAAAATTAGAGTGGCCGTCAGGAATTCAACGTTTGTGTATAGATACAGAAGAACTAGCAAACGAAAGTGACGAGCCACTACAACCAGCCCAAACACCTGATGATTTAGCCTACGTCATTTACACCTCTGGTTCTACCGGCTTACCCAAAGGCGTGATGATTAGCCATCGCAACGTTGTTAACGTCGTTGTCCACACTAACCAACGCTTCAATATTGGTTGCCAAGATAGAATTTTGGCTGTGACGGCTTTAAACCATGATTTGTCTGTATATGACATCTTTGGTTTGTTATGTGCAGGTGGGGCAATTGTTATACTTGATGCTTGTGGTGTTAAAGACCCGACGCACTGGGCAGAGTTGATGATACGGGAAAAAGTGACTCTGTGGAATTCTGTACCCGCAATTATGCAGATGTTGGTGGAATATGCAGAAAGTCAATCTGTAACGATACCTGCAAGCTTGCGTTTGGTAATTATGGGTGGCGATTGGCTGCCGGTGTCTCTCCCTAACCGCCTCAAAACTTTAGTACCAGATGTAGAAATATTGAGTATTGGCGGCCCTACAGAAACAACCATTTGGAATATTGGTTATTTAATTACAGAGGTTGATCCAAATTGGAAGAGTATTCCTTATGGAAAACCGATGGCTAATGCCAAATACTACATTTTGAACGAAGCTTTAGAAGATTGTCCCGTTTGGGTTCCTGGTCAAATGTATTGTGCTGGCGTGCAGGTTGCTCAAGGCTATTGGTGTGATGCCGAAAAGACTGTGGCTAAATTTATTACCCATCCTCGCACCCAAGAACGTATTTACTGCACAGGCGATCTTGGTCGTTATTTACCCAATGGCAACATTGAATTTTTAGGCAGGGCAGATTTCCAGGTCAAAATCAGGGGCTATCGCATCGAATTAGGTGAAATTGAAGCAACTATCAAACAGCATCCAGGGGTAAAAGATGCGATCGCTGTTACACTACCAGGAGCCGAACAATCTCATCAACAAATCATTGCTTGTATAGTGCCAGATCAACAGCAAGCAGAAACGCTGTTTGAAACAGAAATGGCAGATAGTGCTGAGACACAACAGTTATGGCAAAATTTGGTCGAAAAAGGAGCGAATATCGCTCAACAAAACTTAGATGCTGTCAAACCAGAAGTCTTTGCTGCTTTCTGGCAACAATATCTAGACCCACTTTATACTTACGCTGTGAGCATTGCCTTAGATCAGTTTGGAGTTTATACCCAATTACATGAGGCATACTCCCTCGATGAATTGATGCAGCGAGGCCAGATTAAACCCCGCTATCGCAAATGGCTGAGTCGCGCTTTATCTTTCTTGGTAGATTTGGGATGGTTACAAGTAAACGGTGACAAGTTTGTTAATACTCGACTTTTGCCTAATAGCTTTCCCACAGAATTGTTAGCCAAGATTTTATCAGAAGCAGCGCCAATCCTTGACTACAACCAAAATACCCTGGCACTGTTGGTTAATTCAGCAAAAAATCTCGCAGCAATTCTCACAGAAAATATTCACTCGGCTCAAATTATTGCGACAGATGAAATTTCCTCACTTTATCGCAAAGAATTTCAAGCAGGTAGTTTAGTAATTCGGGAAATTTTACATCACCTTGCTCAATCTTGGCAGTCAACAACTAAACTGCGAATTTTAGAAATTGGGGCAGGGACTGGTGCTGTCACAAGGGAAGTATTACCAGTTTTACCATCAGAAAAGACTACCTACGTTTATACAGATATATCTCAGTATTTCTTGCAATTGGGACAGCAAGATTTTGGTCACTATGATTTCTTGGAGACAGCTTTATTCAACTTAGAATTATCACCCCAAGAACAAGGCTATGAACTCCATAGTTTTGATGTGATTATTGCTGGTGGTGTAATTCATGCTACTCAAAATATCCAAGAATCTTTGGAGAATATGCGATCGCTTTTAGCCCCTAATGGTTTACTACTGTTTGTGGAACCAACGAAACTGCATCCCTTTTGGGAACTATTTATGGGATTGCAGCAAGGTTTCGATCGCTTTGAAGATACTTCACTACGTTCTAATCCTCTCCTGTCGCCCAAGCAATGGCAAGAGGTGTTGCTGGCGCAAGGATTCACAGATAGCACAGTTTTTAGTAAGCCAGGCTCTATTGCTGACTTTTTAGGAGTTTATACTTTTATGGCGCGGGGATCTGCATTTGTGCAGAAGTTTAAAAAGCAGGAATTCAGAAGCTTTTTAGAGAAAAAATTGCCAGAGTACATGATTCCTAGCGAATTTATCCTCCTAAATGCTCTGCCACTGACAGCGAATGGTAAAGTAAATCGCCAAACGTTACCTCAGTTACAAAATCTGCGATCTGCCTTTGGTGGCAGCGCTTCGCTATCGCAATTCAAAACAAGCTATGTCATGCCGCAGACTGAAACTGAGCAAGTCATTGCCAGTATTTGGCAAGAGGTTTTGCGAGTTGAGAAAGTGGGGATTAACGATAACTTCTTTGAATTAGGGGGAGATTCTCTACAAGCGACTCAAGTTATCTCTCGAATGCGTGAGAAATTTCAAGTTAATTTACCTGTGCAGAATTTGATTCAAGCACCAACTCTAACTAGCTTGGCAAAGTCTATTGAAGAGATTCAGCAAACAACTCAAAAACTCCAAGCTCCGATTCATGAGGCATTAAATAATCGAGTGGAGATTGAGCTATGAAACCAATTCAAGAGTTTTTATCTGAGCTTAGTAATTTAGATATCAGGCTGTGGTTAGAGGAACAACGGCTGCGCTGTAACGCCCCTAAAGAAGCACTAACACCAGATTTACAAATAGAGATAGCTGCACGCAAAGCAGAAATTATCCAGTTTCTCAAGCAAGTTAATTCTGCTACTAGTTCCAGCTTGGAAATTAAACCAGTTCCACGGGATCAAAATTTACCTTTGTCTTTTGGTCAACAAGGACTCTGGTTTATAGACGAATTAGAAGGTGGCAGTACTGCTTATAATCAATTATTTGCAATTAAGTTACAAGGTGTATTACAAGTAGCCATTCTTGAGCAAGCACTTACAGAAATAATCTGGCGGCACGAAATTCTCCGTACTACATTCAAAACAATAGATGGGCAAGCTTTCCAAGCGATCGCTCCCAAATTAAATTTCACACTGGTGGTAGAAACCCTGCAATGGCCAGAACTCCAGCAGTTTGCTGTGGCTCAATCCCAGCTTCCTTTTAACTTGGCAGAGGGGCCATTACTGCGAGTCAATTTAGTTCAACTCGCCTCCGAAGAATATGTATTGCTGTTTGTCATCCATCATGCGATCGCTGATGCTTGGTCAAGTACAATCATTATCCAAGAACTAGCAGCAATCTATGAAGCCTTTTCTCTAGGTAAGCCGTCACCTTTACCAGAGTTACCCATCCAGTATGCTGACTTTGCTTATTGGCAGCATCACAAGTTGCAGGAGTCATTGCCAGAACAACTACGCTACTGGGAACAGAAACTCAGTGATACACCACCTGTATTACAATTACCAAGCGATCGCCCACGATTAGCGGTGCAAAGTTTCCAGGGATCTGTCATCACCCTAGAACTAAATAAAGACTTAACTGCCAAGCTGAAACAACTGAGTCAGCAGTCAGGGGTAACTCTATTTATGACCCTCCTGGCAGCCTTTAACACACTTCTGTATCGTTATACCAATCATGATGATATCTGCGTCGGTACAACCATTGCTAATCGTCACAGCCGCGAATTAGAATCACTAATTGGTTATTTTCTCAACACCCTCGTTATGCGTACCGACTTATCGGGGAATCCGCCTTTTCGAGAGTTGTTGCAGCGAGTACGGGATGTAGCTTGGGAAGCATACAATCACCAAGATTTGCCCTTCGATCAATTGGTTGCAAAATTACAGCCAAAGCGGGATTTATCCCATACACCATTATTTCAGGTGATGTTTGTCTTGGAAAATGCACCCAAACAAGAAGTGCAACTTCCAGGACTCACCCTCAGTTTCTTGGAAATACCATTAGCGTCGGCTAATTTTGATCTCAGCTTGGCGATGCGAGAAACTGAGCAGGGGTTATTAGCGAAGTTCGAGTACAATACAGACTTGTTTGATACTGGCACGATTACCCGAATGGCGGGACATTTCCAGACTTTGCTCTGGGGAATTGTGACTAATCAAGAGCAGCCTATCTCGGAATTATCCCTACTGACTGCAACTGAGCAGCATCAGTTATTAGTAGAGTGGAATAATACTCAGTCTGAGTATGCCCAAGATAAATGTATTCATCAACTATTTGAGGCTCAGGTAGAGAAAACACCTGAAGCTGTGGCAGTAGTTTTTGAAGATAGGCATTTAACATACCAAGAATTAAACCATCGAGCTAATCAACTAGCACACTATCTACAAACATTAGGATTAGGAAAAGAAGTACTCGTAGGGGTTTATGTGGAACGCTCCCTAGATATGGTTGTGGGACTATTGGGGATTCTCAAAGCAGGTGGAGCTTACGTACCATTAGACCCAGCATATCCCAAGGAGCGTTTAACCTTTATGCTCTCGGATACACAGGTAGCAGTGTTGTTAACCCAACACAGACTGATAGATGCTCTTCCAATACATAATGCCCGTGTAGTTTGTTTAGACAAAGACTGGGAAGACATTTCTCAAAAGAGTCAGGCAAATTTAGTTAATAATGCTACAGCGCAAAATTTAGCCTATGTAATTTATACATCAGGTTCCACAGGTAAATCTAAAGGAGTGATGATTGCTCATCATAGCTTGGTGAATGTGTCTCATGCTTGGGAAAATGTATATCAGCTAAGTCTCCTGACCAGTCATCTCCAAATGGCAAGTTTCTCTTTTGATGTCTTTTCTGGAGATTTAATTCGCGCTCTTTGTTCTGGTAGTAAGTTAGTGCTGTGTCCACGAGAGTGGCTTTTGGAGCCGGAAGATTTGTATAGATTGATGCAGCGAGAGAAAGTTGATAGCGCAGAGTTTTCTCCAGCCGTTCTCAGAAACTTAATTCAGTATCTAGACATAACCCAGCAAAACCTGCACTTCATGAGGTTGTTAGTAGTAGGTTCTGATACCCTATATATTAAAGAATTTGAGGAAATTAAGCGTTTTTGCGGTTCTGAAACTCGCTTGATTAATTCCTATGGGGTAAGTGAAGCCACAATTGACTCTACGTATTTTGAAAATACTTTAGTTAATTTAGCTGTAAATGGACTAGTCCCGATTGGACGACCATTTGCTAATACACAAATTTATATCCTTGATCAACATCTGCAACTAGTTCCTATTGGCGTTACTGGTGAACTCTACATCGCAGGTGTCGGTCTTGCAAGAGGATATCTCAACCGCCCTGATTTGACCGAGCAAAAATTCATCTCTAACCCCTTTAGCAATGAACCAGAAAGTCGCCTGTACAAAACTGGAGATTTAGCCCGCTATTTACCCGATGGCAATATTGAATTTATTGGAAGGATTGACGATCAGGTAAAAATTCGTGGCTTCCGCATCGAAATCGGAGAAGTTGAGGCGGTACTCAGTCAACATCCCCAAATACAGCAAACAGCAGTAATTGTCCGCGAAGACCAACCAGGTAATAAGCGCCTAGTGGCTTATGTTGTACCTAAACAGGAACAAGTCACTGCCAATGAACTCCGTCGCTTTCTAAAAGAGAAGCTACCTGATTTTATGGTTCCAGGGGTGTTTATGAACCTAGAAACATTACCTCTTACCCCTAATGGCAAAGTTAATCGCCGTGCTTTACCTGCGCCAGATACATCTAGCCTCACGCAAGAAACTAACTTTGTACCGCCTCGCAACAGTACAGAATTGCAACTGGCACAAATTTGGTCAGAGGTTTTAGGTGTCCAATCCGTTGGTATTCGAGATAATTTCTTTGAGTTAGGCGGGGATTCAATTATTGCTATTCAAATCATTGCCAAAGCTAACCAAGCTAATTTGAAGCTGACAACAAAACAATTATTTCAGCATCAAAACATTGCTGAATTGGCAACTGTAGCAGTTCCGAAGCAAGCAATTCAAGCTGAACAAGGACTTGTTACAGGTACAGTATCCTTAACACCTATTCAGCATTGGTTTTTTGAGGAGCATCTACTTGATCCACACTACTGGAACCAGACGTTTGTGCTGGAAATGCCACAAGCTCTTGACTTAGGCTTATTAGAGCAAGCATTACAGCAGTTGTTATTACATCACGATGCCTTGCGATCGCGGTTTAAGGAAACAGAGTTTGGCTGGCAGCAGGTACTAGTCGGTTGTGATCCGAAAGTGGCATTAACACGTTTGGATTTTTCAGAATTTGCCAAGACAGTACAAGAACAAGCTTTTCAAGACAGCGCCGCCGAATTACAAACCAGTCTTAACCTGTCAACCGGGCTAGTAGTACGATTTGCTGTTTACGACTTTGGAGTGCAGCAACCGCGCCGCTTGCTACTAATTATTCATCATTTAGCTGTAGATACTGTCTCTTGGCGAGTTTTACTAGAAGATTTGCAAACAGCCTATCAACAGCTAAATCAAGGACAAAAGGTACAGTTACCAGCCAAAACAACTTCTTTCAAATACTGGTCAGAACATCTGCATGAATATGCAAAATCTGTAACACTGCAAAAAGAAAAAGATTATTGGTTAACCCAGCACCAAAAACAGACGCTGCCAGTAGATTTTCCTGATGGTGAGAATATAGTTGCTTCTGAACAGAATATTGCGATCGCTCTGGGTGTAGAACAAACCCAAGCCTTACTCCAAGAAGTACCACAAGCTTATAACACCCAGATAAATGATGTGTTACTCACAGCCCTGGTACAAGCTTTTTCTCAATGGACAGGTACACGTTCTCTATTAGTATTACTGGAAAGTCATGGTCGAGAAGAAATTTTTGACGATTTAGATTTGTCTCGTACTGTCGGCTGGTTTACATCTATGTTCCCTGTACTTTTAGATTTGGGAAAAGCTGCTCATTCTGGGGAAGCATTGAAGACAATTAAAGAGCAACTACGAGCTATTCCCAATCACGGAATTGGTTACGGTATTCTACGTTATTTAAATCAGGATAATGTACTGCAAAATTTCTTAGAACCGGAAGTTGTCTTCAATTATTTAGGTCAATTTGACCAAACATTTTCTACTTCATCGCTATTTAGATTTGTCCAAAACTCTAGTGGATTAATGAGCAGTCCACACAACAAAAGAAGTGCGTTGCTAGAAATCAACAGTTTAGTAGTTAATAATCAACTGCAATTTAATTGGGCATTTAGCAAAAACATACATCGGCATTCCACTATCGAAAATCTGGCTCAAGAATTTGTCAAAGCTTTAAAAGCAATCATCACTCATTGCCAGTCTTCTCAAGGAAAAAATTACACACCTTCTGATTTTCCAGAACTAGATTTAAGCCAAAAAGGGCTGGATCAGTTTTTGACAAAAATTAATCGTAAAGGGAAGTCAAAAGTTATATGAATACAGAAAAGATTGAAGATATCTACGAAGTGTCACCGCTACAGCACGGTATTCTTTTTCATTGTGTCTATGGTTCTGAAGTGACACTCTACTTTTCCCAATTGGGCTTTACTTTAAATGTACGTGATAGTTTAAATTCTGCTGCTTTTGAGCGTGCTTGGCAGGAAGTCGTGGCTCGACATACCATGTTACGTACTGGCTTCTATTGGGAAGATATAGACAAACCTCTACAAGTTGTGTATCGTCATGTCAAATTACCCATAAAGCAGTATGATTGGCGAGGAGTAGAACCAACAGAACAGCAAAAGCGTTTAAATGGTTTTTTAAAGAGCGATCGCGAACAAGGCTTTGATTTATCCCAAGCTCCTTTGATGCGTGTAACTTTAATTCGCTTTGATGACCATACTTACCAATTTGTTTGGAGTTCACACATGATTATTGTGGATGGATGGTCATCACCGTTAGTAATTAAAGAAGTTATCGAATTATACACAGCCTATAGTCAAAGTCAAAATATCAACTTAGGACAAGGGAGTATTTTTCGAGACTATATTGCTTGGTTACGACGACAAGATTCATCAAAAGCTGAGGATTTTTGGCGCGGAATGCTTAAAGGGTTAAAAGCACCCACTCCCCTCACCAATCTCTATGTTGATAACTTATATAACCCAGAAGAAAGATACGATGAGCCACAGATAAAATTATCAAAAGCAACCACAACTAAATTACAGTCCTTAGCAAGACAGCATCACTTAACTATTAACGTCATCGCTCAAGCTGCTTGGGTTTTGCTGCTCAGTCGCTACACCTGTACTACCGAAGTAGTCTATGGTTGTACGGTTTCTGGCCGTCCAGTGGATTTAAAAGGCTCAGAGTCAATGGTGGGGATGTTAATTAACACCTTACCTGTTAGAGTCAAAGTAGATGGAGAGCATTATTTACTACCTTGGCTTCAACAATTTCAAGAGCAATTAGTTGAAATTCGTCAGTATGAATACACCTCGCTAGTAGATATTCAACGCTGGAGTGAATTACCTCCAGGAGCCCCTTTATTTGACAGTATTTTTGTCTTTGAAAATCAACCAGTAGATGATATTATCCAGGAATCACAAGAACAAGAACAGAGCATAGAACTCAGTCTTAATCTTTACAAAACAAACTATTCTCTTAACTTAGTTGGTTATCCTGGCTCACAATTACGCATAGGAATTAGCTACGATTTTCGCAGCTTCGATAGTACAACAATTAACGGCATACTAAGGCATTTCGAGATATTACTTGAAAACATAGCAACAAATCCCGAAGTGCGACTTAAAGATTTATCGTTACTGACTGAGCAAGTACGACATATCAGCTTAATGTTGGAAAAAGAAGCAACATTTAATTTCGATTTAGCTGTGTGTAATTAAACCTTTGTTTATCTCAAACAAAAGCGTAGAGATAAAGAGGTATAAATAAAACAACTCAAATCAGCATTGGGGTAATAACTTTAATAAAGTAGAAAGAAGTTATGCTAACTATTTCTTCAACGATTGACCGACGTTTTCAACTTTCAGGTGAGGAGTTTTTATCAGAGTATGTGAATAAATCTAAACCAGTAATTATTTCTGGAGTAAGTCAAAATTGGGATGCCTTTACTAAATGGTCATTGCCATATTTTCAAGCGATTGCTCCTGGATTACAAATATATGCTAAACATTTTCACAAGGGTAAAATTGAAATAGAAAATTTTACTTTTCAGGAATATGCAGATATTTTAGAGGAATATGAGCAGGGCAAAAATCAAAATCAACCTCCTTATTGTCATGATCTGCCATTGTTTAGTTTAATTCCGGCACTTGTTAAAGATGTTCAGCCATTTGCTTTAGATTACTTGCCAAAATGGTATACTTATCAATGGTGGAGCTATTGCCAATTTTTTATTGGCGCATCTAACAGCCTAACTCCTCTACATTTTGACTGTCTGCTAACCAATAATCTATTTTTTCAAATTGTTGGGTGTAAACAATTTACTCTCTTCTTAAGTGAAGATTCTAAATACTGTTATCGATATGACTGGCGTTGGTTTAAAGTTGATCCAGAGCATCCAGATTTAGAGCAACATCCGCTATATAAAAATGCAACTCCCATTAAAGTCATGGTGAATCCTGGCGATATTCTATATATGCCTCCTGGTACTTTGCATCATGTAAGAAGCTTTGATACTTCAATTTCTTTTAATATTGATTGGCACACGCAGCATAGTGTATTGCAAGGTTTAGCTGCTGGTTTAAAGGGTATGCCAGTAAAAAATGTCTATTACAACTTTTTATTGGCACTGGGTTTAATATTTAAAGTTCCACCGCGATTGGTGTTTAGGTTCTATAAATCTTATTTGAATTACGTTTCTTAAACCCAATAATTTCATCTAATTACAGATAGAAAAAATCCATGAATATTTTTGAAACACGAGAATCGAATGTCAGAAGTTATTGCCGGAGCTTTCCTACTTTATTTCACCGAGCCAAAGGTTCTTTTATCTATTCAGAATCAGGAGAGGCTTACATTGATTTTTTGGCAGGTGCAGGTGCTTTAAATTATGGACACAATAATGATTACATAAAACAAAAGGTTATATCATATTTAGATGCAGATGCGATCGCACATGGTTTAGACTTTCATACATCTGCCAAAGAACAGTTTATATCGAAGCTCACTGAAACAGTATTAACACCAAAAAATTTAGACTACCGACTTCAGTTTTGTGGGCCCACCGGAACAAATGCTGTCGAAGCTGCATTGAAATTAGCAAGAAAGGTTAAACAAAGACCAGGCATATTTTCATTCATGGGAGCCTATCATGGCATGACATTAGGCAGTTTAGCGATTACTGGTAATCGTGATATTAAAGCTGGCGCATTTGGAACATCAAATAATGTGACATTTATGCCCTATCCATTCGGATTTATGGAAAGCTTTGACACCGTAGAATTTATAGAATCAGTCTTGAATGATGTAAATTCAGGAATTGAAAAACCAGCTGCCATAATATTTGAAACAGTGCAAGCAGAAGGTGGCGTAGTTGTAGCACCAATAGAGTGGATGCAAAGACTAAGAAATTTATGCGATCGCCATGATATTCTATTAATTTGTGATGACATTCAAGTAGGCTGTGGTAGGACTGGGCCATTCTTCTCTTTTGAAAGAGCCAATATTATTCCTGACATGGTAATACTTTCAAAGTCTATCGGTGGTTATGGCTTCCCGATGTCGTTACTATTGTTGAAACCAGAGTTAGATATTTGGAAACCTGGAGAACACAATGGAACTTTTAGAGGTAATCAATTAGCATTTGTTGGTGGTACCGCTGCACTCGAATATCGAGAAATTGCCAATCTGGAACAAGAAGTTAAACTTAAAGAATCTTTTTTACATAATTTTTTGGTTAGCAAAATAGCCGTAATTAGTGATAAAATAAAAATACGTGGATTAGGTTTAATCTGGGGTATTGATATTGCTAATTTTGCTGATGATGAATTAGCTAAAAAAATTACTTCTCGTTGTTTTGAATTAGGTTTAATAATTGAAAAGGCTGGCAGAAATAATACTGTCATTAAAATCTTACCTCCTTTAACCATTGAAATTCCTACATTAGAGAAAGGGTGTTTTATTATTAAACAAGCATTTGATGAATGCTTAGTTTAATTGTGTCATATATAAAACTTTCTTTGTCTCTGCGTGACACATCTCATCAAGTATTTTGTAACAAGGTGACAGATAATGGTTGCAATTAAGAGTAAACAGACAATCACGACTGAAGATTTATTTAATCAAAAAATTTATTGGTTGAATCAATTATCTGATGAATTACCAGAGACAAACTTAATTACAGATTATGTTAGACCTGCAATTTATACTGGTAAGAATAAATCATTTACTTTCCAGTTATCTACATCACTGTCAGAAACTCTGATTAAATTTAGCAATAGTTCTTATTTATCAATATATTTAATTATGTTGTCTGCATTCAGTATATTGATGCACAAATATACTGGTAACACTGACAATATTATTGGTTCTCCTACTTATCGATTAGCAAAAATTGATAGAAATTTAAATGGAATATTACCTTTGCGTATCAGAGTTGATAAAAATCTAACATTTAAAGATTTACTTCTCGCAGTTAAAGAAACAACAATAAACGCATATAGCCATCAAAATTATCCTGTTGATGAACTAGCTCAACTCTTAAATTTACCTAATCATCAGAATCGCTACCCATTTTGTGACACTGTTATTTTATTAGAAAATATTCATCAACAAAATGATTTCGCGGATATCAGTAATGATCTAATATTTTCATTTAAGAGTATTGAGAATTTATTATTAGGCAGAATAGATTATAAAGAAAATCTCTTTCGAGAAGATACTATTGAATGTTTTGTTAAAGCATATCTGAATGTTCTTGAGTGTGTTGTTAACAATTTTCACACCAAAATTACAGATATTGTTTTCTTAAACACAGGCGATCGGCAACAGCTATTAGAGCAATTTAACAACAAGACAAAACAATATCCTATTACTCAGACAATTGATCAATTATTTGCCAAGCAAGTAAAAGAGATACCTAACAGAATCGCCGTTGAGTATGAAGGTAATCAGTTAACTTATCAACAATTAAATGAAAAAGCTAACCAATTAGCGAGATTTTTACAACAGCTAGGAATCCAAAAAGGGGAAATTGTTGGCATTCTGAAAGAAAGAGATATTAATTTTTTGATCGGGATACTTGCAATTTACAAAGCTGGCGGAGCATATCTACCAATTGATAGCCAGTATCCAACTGATAGAATTAAATATATGGTATCTAACAGTGAAGTCAAAACTATTTTGACAGACTCTTCCTGTTTAGATATTTTTCCATATTTAGTAGAGAATAACTTTTATTTAAAATCTCTAGTTTGTTTAGATACGTCAGAAAATATAATCAATTCTCTTAAATTAACTGAGATTAATATATATAAACACCTGCATTTCCAACATTTATCTACTGAGAATTTAATCACTAGCAATAAAGGCACAGATCCAGCGTATATGCTTTATACATCTGGTTCTACTGGATTGCCAAAAGGTGCAATAGTTAGACATGATGGGGCTATTAATCATATATATGCTCAATTTGATGAACTAGAGTTAACAGCAGATTTTGCTTTTTTGCAAAGCGCACCTGCTTCTACTGATATTTCTGTCTGGCAATTTTTAGCTCCGCTTTTAATTGGTGGTAAGACAGTTATCGTAGATATTGAATCGGGTTTTATTCCTGAAAAATTATTTAAAGTTCTGCAAGATAAAAAAATAACTGTCGTTGAATTAGTCCCAGCAGTGTTAGGAGGATTAATAGATTATATTTGCCAACTACCGCCAGACCAAAGACATTTACTAGATTTAAAGTGGATGATGGTAGTGGGTGAACCTGTTTCAGTAAAACGGGTGAATCAATGGTTGAGTTTGTACCCCTCAATTAGAATAGCTGATGCTTATGGCCCGACAGAAGCTGCGGATGATATCACTCAATTTATTATTGATCAACCTTTACCAGAAAACCAACGAACTGTTTCTATTGGTCAGCCTTTAAATAACTTAAATATCTATGTTCTTGACCGAGATATGCGGTTAGTACCGATAGGATTTCCAGGAGAAATATGTGTATCAGGGATTGGTGTAGGAGATGGCTATTGGAAAAATCCAGAGAAAACAAAATTAAGTTTTGTCCCTAATCCATTCCCTAATCCTACAAAAAAATTACCAGAGAGAAACCCAGATTTAATCTATAGAACTGGAGATTTAGGTAGATGGCTACCTGATGGTAATATCGAGTTTTTGGGACGCATAGATAATCAAGTCAAGATTCGCGGTTTTCGGGTGGAACTGGAAGAAATTGAAGCACTACTACGTCAGCATTCATCTGTACGAGAAGTTGTAATTATCGTGCGAGAAGATAATGGTGATAAGTGTTTGGTAGCTTATATAGTTCCTCAAGCTGAAAGTTCAGCAGATTTAGTATCAGAACTACGGCAACTACTTAAACAAAGATTGCCACAGCACATGATCCCATCAGCCATCATGTTGCTGGATGATTTACCGTTAGCTCCCAGTGGTAAAGTAGACCACCGCGCCTTACCTGCACCTAACTTTACGGAACTTCAGAACGAAGTTTTTGTTGCTGCTTCTACTCCCATTCAAGAGATGCTGGCGGGAATTTGGGCGGAAGTCTTGAATCTAGAGCAAGTAGGTATTCACGACAACTTCTTTGAATTGGGAGGACACTCGCTATTAGCGACTCGTGTGATTTCCAAAGTCAGGCAGGTTTTTGAGGTAGAATTGCTTCTGCGTCGCTTGTTTGAGCAGCCAACAATAGCTGGGTTAGCAACAATCATTGAAAAAGCTATTAAGGCGGGGATAGGTTTAGAAGCTCCTCCCATTGAGCGCATTTCTAGGGATGGAGAATTAATCTTATCTTTTGCTCAACAACGTTTGTGGTTCCTCACCCAGCTACAACCAAATAGTCCCTTCAATAATCTCTGCGCTGCTTTTCGCTTACAGGGCCAACTTAACGAACAGGCATTACAGCAAAGCCTGAATGAAATTATCCTTCGTCATGAAGTCTTACGCACTAATTTTAAGACTATCGCTGGAAGACCTCTACAAATCATCTCATCAGCAGCAACTTTTTCTTTGCCGATAATTGATTTGAGTGATTTATCGGCTGATTTACAAGCAATTAAAATTGAACAACTGACACAAACAGAAGCCCAACAGCCTTTTAACCTGCAAACAGACTTGATGATGCGGGCGAAATTATTACACTTGGGCGAACAAGAGTTTATGTTGCTATTGACTGTACATCATATTGCCTCTGATGGTTGGTCAATAGGTGTGTTTATTCAGGAATTTTCCACGCTTTATCATGGTTTCTGCATCGGACAACTGCCTAATTTACCAGCACTGCCAATCCAGTATGCAGACTTTGCCGCTTGGCAACGATGTTGGTTAGTAGGGGATGTACTAGAGTCTCAACTTGCTTACTGGCGACATCATTTAAAGGGCGCACCTGCACTGTTAGAGTTACCCACAGACCATAAAAGGTCAGCTATTCAGACCTTTCGGGGCGCTTACTATACTTTTGAAATTTCTCCCGAACAAGCTGCTGCGCTGAAAACCTTAAGCCAGGAACAGGGATGTACTTTGTTTATGACGCTGCTGGCGGCTTTCAAAACTCTGCTATATCGCTATACAGGCAGCGAGGATATTGTTGTGGGTTCCCCGATCGCCAACCGCAACCGTGCAGAAATAGAAGGGCTAATTGGCTTTTTTGTCAATACCTTAGTGTTGCGATCGCAGTTTTCTGGTAATCTCTCCTTTGAAGAATTATTGAGTCGGGTGCGTGAGGTAGCTTTAGGCGCTTATTCTCACCAAGATTTACCCTTCGATGTGCTGGTAGAAGAATTGCAACCACAGCGTTCTTTGAGTTACACACCTTTATTCCAAGTGATGTTTGTGCTGCAAAACGCACCGATGTCAGAGATAGAGTTATCGGGGTTGAATTTGAGTTTGCTGGAAAATGACAACGGTACAGCTAAGTTTGATTTGACTCTGTTTATGGAAGAGACGGCGGCGGGAATTGTCGGGACTTTTGAATACAGTACTGATTTATTTGAGGCTGATACTATACAGCGAATGGCGCAGCATTTGCAGATATTACTAGCAGGAATTGTCAGCGATCCTCAGCAGCAACTTTGGGAGTTACCGTTGTTAACGAGCGCTGAGAAGACGCAGTTGGCAAAATGGAATGATACCCAAGTTGAATATCCACAACAGTGCATTCATGAGTTATTTGTAGCGCAAGTAGAACGTACACCCGATGCGGTGGCTGTAGTTTGTGAAGAAGAACAGTTAACTTACAGAGAGTTAAATCAGCGTGCAAATCAACTGGCGCATTATTTGCAAAAGCTGGGTGTAGGAAAAGAGGTATTGGTGGGAATATGTATAGAACGTTCCCTAGATATGATGGTCGGGCTGTTGGGCATTCTCAAGGCTGGTGGCGCATATTTACCGTTAGATCCGGCTTATCCACAACAGCGATTAGCTTTTATGTTGGCGGATGCGGGAATGTCATTGGTCATTAGTCATGCGTCATTTGTTAATAGATTTGACGATATGACAGTTGTGTGTATAGATACTGACTGGAATGAGATTGCTCAAGTTAGTCAAGAGAATCCTGTGAGTGATACTACAACCGAGAATCTTGCTTATGTGATTTACACATCTGGTTCTACTGGCAAACCTAAAGGAGTTTTGGGGTTACATAAAGGTGCTGTCAATCGTTTTCATTGGATGTGGCAGACTTATCCGTTTACAGAGGGGGAAGTTTGTTGCCAAAAAACATCTTTAAACTTTGTAGACTCAGTTTGGGAGATTTTTGGGCCATTACTGCAAGGGGTGAAGACAGTAATTGTAGGCGATCGCATTGTCAAAGCTCCACAACAATTTATAGAAATACTCGCTCAACATCATGTCACGCGACTGGTGCTAGTACCCTCTTTGTTGCGGGTGCTGTTAGACAATTGCAGCAATTTACAAGCAAGATTACCAAAATTGAAGTTTTGGGTAACTAGTGGTGAGGCGCTATCAATTGACTTGTTACAGCAGTTTCGGCAGACATTACCTGAGAGCATCCTGCTGAATCTTTACGGTTCTTCAGAAGTATCTGCTGACGTTACTTGCTACAGTTTAACTCCTACAGAGTCA
This sequence comes from Nostoc sp. LEGE 12450, assembly GCF_015206895.1. GTDB lineage: Bacteria > Cyanobacteriota > Cyanobacteriia > Cyanobacteriales > Nostocaceae > Nostoc. The sequence continues at coordinate 35,990 of NZ_JADEXU010000037.1, forward strand.
CTTCCCGAACGGGTGGTAATTGGGAGAGCGATCGCTAATACACAAATTCATGTATTAGATGAATACCTGCAACCTGTTCCTATTGGCGTAACTGGCGAACTATATGTCAGTGGTGCAGGATTAGCTAAAGGTTATATTCATCAACCAGAACTGACTCAAGAAAGATTTATCTCGAAAGCAGGAAGCAGGCTTTACAAAACAGGAGATTTAGTCCGCTATCAAGCTGATGGTAACTTGGAGTTTTTAGGACGAATTGACAACCAAGTTAAGCTGCGGGGTTTTCGTGTAGAACTGGGAGAAATTGCTGCCATTTTACGCCAAAATTCTCAAGTGAGAGATGCTGTTGTTGTAGTTAAAAAAGATGGATTTAACCAACAGTTAGTAGCATATATCGTTGCTAATTTACAACAGGTAATAACTATTAGTGAATTACAGCATCTACTAAAAGAGCATTTACCAGAATATATGCTGCCTTCGGCTTTTGTGATGTTAGAATTTTTGCCATTACTACCCAATGGCAAAGTAGACTATCAATCGCTGCCAATTCCAGAAGGTGTGCGTCCTCAGCTAGAACAGCAATTACAACTTCCGCAAACCGAGGTGGAGAAAAGTATTGCTAATATTTGGCAAGAAGTTTTGCGGCTTGATGAAGTAGGTATACACGATAATTTCTTTGAACTTGGTGGACATTCTTTACTTTTGATTCAAGTTCATAGCAAACTGCAAGAAGTATTTCAGCGAGATTTTTCTTTAGTTGAAATGTTTCAATATCCAACTATCAACCAATTAACCCAGTTTTTCAATCAAGAGCAGAGTTCCAAATTATCTGTAGAAATAACTAATCGAGAGTTGGAAAGTAGGTCGTTAGCTATACAGCGACGTAAAGAAATTAGACAAAAATCTCATGCAAAGGCGCAGAGGCGCAAAGAGGAAAAATAGGAGAGTTAACGAATTTTGGAGGTAGTTGGATCTGAGCTTCGGTGGATTAATAAATATTTAGGAATCTAGCAATATGACATTAAGTAAACAAGAAATACCAAAACAAAGCTATTTGTTTGAGACTGAAAAAGTATTGCATACTGATATTGAAAAGCAGATTATGCAATTGTTTAGTCTATCTAGTACAAATATCAAAAATATAGATAAATTTGTTGATGAGATATCTAATAATTTCATAGATGCAGACGATGCCAGTAGTGATATTGATTTAGATTCTTTAGCGGCAAAGTTCTGTGATAGTAAAGTACCGAGTCACACCGCCGATTTTGCCAGCTATCTAGAATACTTAGCCGATCATGTTATTGCCCATTCAATTCATACTGCTTCACCCAGATTTATTGGTCACATGACTTCGGCACTGCCTAGTTTTGTGCAACCATTAGCCAAACTGATGACGGCGATGAATCAAAATTCAGTAAAAATTGAGACGGCAAAATCTCTCAGTTTTTACGAACGCCAAGCTTTGGCAATGTTGCATCGGCAAATATATAATTTTTCTGATACTTTTTACGCTGAACATATACAAAATAGTCAAAGTACACTAGGAATTTTGACATCTGGTGGTACAACAGCAAATATTACTGCTATGTGGTGCGCCCGGAATGCAGTTTTTGGTGCTAAGGGTAATTTTTTGGGCGTAGAAAAGGAAGGTTTAACAGCAGCATTAAATTTTTACGGCTACAAAGGAGCAGCGATAATTGGCTCTGAGTTGATGCATTTTTCTTTTGATAAAGCAGCAGATTTATTAGGTATTGGTAATCGTGGTTTGATTAAAATTGCAGTTGACAGTAACAATCGAGTCAGAGTGCGATTGCTACGTCAAGCTGTGGCTAAATGTCGGGACGAAAACTTGTGTATAATTGCCATTATTGGCATTGCTGGCACTACAGATTCTGGCGGCTTAGATCCACTATTAGAGATTGTCGAAATTGCCCGCGAAGCTAATGTTTATTTTCATGTAGATGCTGCTTGGGGCGGGCCATTAATTTTTTCCCAACAACATCGCTATAAACTTGCAGGTATTGAACAAGCTAATTCAGTCACCATTGATGGACATAAACAACTTTATCTCCCAATGGGCATTGGTATGCTATTTCTGCGCGAACCGCAAATGGCACAATCAATTGAAAAACAAGCCAGCTATACAATGCGTAAAGGATCATTTGATTTAGGTAAACGCGCTTTGGAAGGTTCTCGTCCTGGTATGGCCTTATTCTTACATGCTGGGCTGAATTTAATTGGCAGTAAAGGATATGAATTTTTAATTGATGAAGGCATTAGAAAAACTCAATATATGGCTAATCAAATTCGTTCAATGCCTGAGTTTGAATTATTAGCAGAACCTGATACTAATTTACTCATTTATCGGTATATTCCAGAACCCTTAAGAGAGCTTGTTGCTAAAAAGCAATTGACGGAAATTGATAATTTAGTTATTAATCAATTTAATGAGCGTCTGCAAAAACATCAACGGCAAGCGGGACGCACTTTTATCTCGCGGACTATGAAAACTAGCAACTGTTTTAGTCAAGAAATTTCTATTGTGGCGCTGCGTGCAGTATTGGCAAACCCAATTACCACTGAAGAAGACATTGATGCAGTGTTAAACGATCAGATTCAGATTGCCTCAGAAATTTCAATGTCAATATCTTCTGAAAATGTAGCGTAGAAGATTTGAAAAATACCCTTCCCTAATGAAAATAGGTAATTAAATACCATTCTGCAAGAAAGAGAGGGGTAGAAAAAATCAGAGTATTAACAAAATATTTAGAAAACTGCGTAAAGCTTAGTTTGATGAATCCTGACAACAACTTTCAAATCATTGATGATGATGCAATCGCAATTATTGGCATGGCTGGTCGTTTTCCTCGTGCTAATAATGTTGATATTTTCTGGCAAAATTTACGAGATGGTGTAGAGTCAATTACTTTTTTCACTGATGAAGAATTGCTATCAGCCGGAATTAAGCCAGATGTGCTGAATAACTCCAGTTATGTGAAAGCATTTGGTCTATTAGAAGATATAGAGTTATTTGATGCTAATTTTTTTGGATTCACTCCTAAAGAAGCAGAAATCATAGATCCGCAACATCGGCTATTTATAGAATGTGTTTGGGAAGCATTAGAAAATGCTGGCTACAATTCTAAAACTTATCCTGGTCAAATTGGGTTGTTTGCTGGTGCTGCTTTAAGTTCTTATTTATTAAATAATTTATTCTCTAACTTTTACCCTGATTGGGATGCGTTAAGTTCAGTCGAATCATTCCAAATGTTTGTCGGCAATGATAAAGACCATTTAACTACACAAATATCTTATAAGTTAAATTTAAAAGGGCCAAGCGTTAATGTACAAACTGCTTGTTCGACATCATTAGTTGCTGTGCATTTTGCTTGTCAAAGTTTGCTTAATGGTGAAAGTGATATTGCTTTGGCTGGCGGTGTATCTATACATTTGCCGCAAAAAGCAGGTTATTACTACGAACAAGGGGGAATTTTATCAAATGATGGTCATTGTCGCGCCTTTGATGCTAATGCTAGTGGTACTATTTTCGGCAACGGTTTGGGTGTGGTAGTGCTGAAGCGATTAGAGGATGCTGTACGCGATCGCGATTATATTCATGCCATAATTAAGGGTTCAGCAATTAATAATGATGGCTCTTTAAAAGTTGGTTATACAGCACCTAGTGTAGATGGTCAAACAGCAGTAATTTTAGAAACATTAGCATTAGCTGATGTTGAACCGGAAACTATTTCTTATATTGAAACTCATGGTACGGGTACTATATTAGGCGATCCCATTGAAATTGCGGCTCTCACACAAGCTTTTCATAGTAGTACTGATAAAAAGGGTTTTTGTGCAATTACTTCAGCAAAAACCAATGTTGGACACCTAAATACAGCAGCAGGCGTGGCTGGCTTAATTAAAACTGTTCAAGCTTTAAAACATCAACAAATACCTCCCAATCTCCACTTTCAAGCACCTAATCCCCAAATAGATTTTGCTAACAGTCCCTTTTATGTCAATACCACACTTTCTAAGTGGCAAAGCAACGGCACACCCCGTCGGGCTGGAGTTAGTTCCTTTGGCATTGGTGGAACTAATGCTCATGTAATTTTGGAGGAAGCACCGGATTTAGGGGTGAAAGGGAAGGGTGTAGAGGTGCAGGGGAGAAATTATTGGTTGTTACCTTTGTCGGCAAAAAGTGAGCAAGCGCTGGAGCAAGTAACAACCAATCTGGCTATACATTTACAACAGCATCCTGAATTGGATTTAGCTGATGTAGCTTATACCCTTAGCGTTGGGCGCTGGGCTTTTGACTATCGTCGGATGGTTGTTTGTCGTGATATTGAAGATGTACTCAAAGCATTAACAACTTTAGATCCGCAACGAGTTTTTACCTACAACCAAAAACCGAGCAAGCGTTCAGTTGTTTTTATGTTTTCAGGACAGGGGGCGCAGTATGTGAATATGGCGCGGGAACTGTATGAAGTTGAGGCAATTTTTCAAGAACAAGTAGATATTTGTGCAGACATTCTTAAACCTTACTTAGGGTTAGATATACGGCAAATTATTTATCCCAGCGAACCACAAACACAAACAGCCTCAGCAAAACTACAACAAACATCCATTGCTCAACCTGCATTATTTACCATTGAGTATGCCCTAGCTAAATTATGGATGTCTTGGGGTGTGCTACCAACTGCGATGATAGGTCATAGCATTGGTGAGTACGTAGCTGCAACTTTAGCTGGTGTGTTCAGTTTGGTAGATGCCTTGGCTTTAGTTGCCGCCAGGGGTAAAATGATGCAGCAACAGCCTGCGGGAAGTATGCTGGCTGTACCACTACCAGAAGCAGAAGTGCGATCGCTTTTAGGACAAGAACTTTCTCTGGCAGCTATCAATAGTCCATCTGCTTGCGTTGTTTCTGGGAAGACAGAAGTTGTCGAGGCACTGCAAAACTATTTAGCTGCTAAAAATATCGATTGTCGTCTACTGCATACATCCCATGCCTTCCATTCTCAGATGATGGAGCCGATTTTGGCAGCTTTCACAGAACAAGTTAAAAAAGCTAATCCTCAGCCGCCAAAAATTCCCTTTATTTCTAACCTTACTGGCACTTGGATTCAATCAAATGAAGCCACAAACCCTCATTATTGGAGTCAACATTTACGCTCTTGCGTTAAATTTTCGGATGGCATATCTGAGTTATTAAAACAGCCAGAAGGAATTTTTATTGAAGTTAGCCCAAGTCGAACACTAAGCACATTAACAAGGCAGCATTTAACAAGTAATGCTAAACAATTAGTAGTAACTTCTTTACGCCATCCCAAAGAACAACAAACAGATATTGCTTTTATATTAAACACATTAGGTCAGCTATGGATGGCAGGTTTAGATATAGATTGGTCGGAATTTTACAATTCCAAACAACCATATCGTGTTCCTTTACCAACTTATCCTTTTGAGCGTCAACGTTATTGGATTGAGGCAAAAATCCCATCATTCACATCAACAGATAATAATCAAAAGTTTTCTCAGTCCGGGAACTTAACCGAAACAAAAATACAAGAACAAAATACATTTTATTTTCGAACAAATATTAGTGATTCTTACATTGCTCCTACTAACGAATTAGAAGAAAAAATCGCCAAAGTTTGGCAAGAAGTTTTAGGAATACAACAAGTTGGGATTTATGATAACTTCTTTGAATGTGGGGGAGATTCTTTAATTGCTACTCAACTTGCTTCTCGCCTACAAGCAAACTTCCCTGTAGAATTACCACTCCGCGAATTATTATTACAAGCCTTAACTGTCGCTAAACAAGCAGAAATGATTGAAGAACTTCTCCTAAAAAAAATCGCCGAATTATCGGAAGAAGAAGTTCAATTTATCCTCAAAACTTAAACATTCTTACTCGACTTTAACCTTCGCACCCCTCTGCGCCTTCGGAAAAATTATGGATAACTCCACCTTATCACCCGCTAAGAAAGCCCTGTTAGAAAAATGGAAAAAAGGTAAATTTAAAACCGAAACTATTCCTCAACACCAAACCTCTCAACCGATACCATTATCTTTTTCTCAACAAAGACTATGGTTTATAGACCAGCTTTATCACGGTAGTTCTTTCTATCATGTTACCAGTGCTTTACATTTAACAGGCTTATTGAATGTACCAGCACTCCAGCAAAGCCTTAACGAAATTATTAGAAGACATGAAGTATGGCGGACAATCTTTGTTACAGGAGATAAACAGCCAATACAGATAGTTGTACCCGAATTAGCTTGGGAACTACCTATTATTAATATTAAGCATTTATCAAATAAAGATTGGGAAAAAGAAGTTAAACAAATTGCTATTAAAGAAGCACAAAAAACTTTTGATTTAGCTCATGCACCATTAGTAAGAGCAAGTTTGCTACGCTTGAGTGAAGTAGAAATTATATTACTTTTAACCATACATCATATCATCACCGATGGATGGTCTATGGGTGTGTTCGCGCAAGAATTAGCAACGCTGTATGCGGCTTTTTGTGCGGGGAAACCTTCTCCCCTAGCGGAACTACCGATTCAGTATGCAGATTTTAGCATTTGGCAACGCGATCGCCTGCAAGGAGAACTGCTAAATACTCAACTTAATTACTGGAAGCAACAATTAGCTGGTAAGCTGCCAATACTTCAGTTACCTACAGATTATCCCCGCTCGGCGGTTGCTACTTTTAAAGGTGCAAAAAAATACTTTAGTTTATCTCCACAATTAACCGCAGCCTTAACTGAATTAAGCCAGCAAGAAGGCTGCACCTTATTTATGACACTCCTGGCGGCGTTTAATACATTACTTTATCGGTACACAACGCAAGAAGATATATTAGTAGGTTTCTCTATCGCTAATCGCAACCGCGCCGAATTAGAGGGTTTACTGGGTTTATTTGTTAATAACTTAGTCTTGCGTAATAACCTGAGTGGTAATCCTAGTTTCCGAGAACTTTTAAGTCGGGTGCGAGAAGTGACTCTCAATGCTTACGCACATCAAGATTTACCTTTCGAAAAATTAGTAGAAGAATTACAACCTGAACGAGACTTAAGTCGTAATCCTCTGTTTCAGGTAATGTTTATTTTGCAAAATGCACCAATACCTGTTGAAGAATTCGCTGATTTAACTTTGCAGAATTTAGAGATTGATCATGGTACATCTGAATTTGATATTACTGTATCCATCTCAGAATCATCACAGGAACTAACTGGATTTTGGGAATATAATACAGATTTATTTGATGCAGCTACAATTCAAAGATTTATTGAGAATTTCCAAATTTTACTAGAAAGTATTGTTTTAAATCCCCATCAAAGTATTTCCGAATTACCTTTGCTCACAATTACAGAACAAGAGCAATTATTAATAGAGTGGAATAACACTCATGTCAATTATCCAGACGCATCCCTACATCAATTATTTGAGCAGCAAGTTGAGCGATTTCCTGATGCTTTAGCGTTAATTAGTCAGTCAGAACGGCTAACTTATCAACAACTCAACCAAAAAGTAAATCAGCTTGCTCATTATTTAATCAAATTAGGAGTCACAACTGAAACTATTGTGGCTATATGTCTAGAACGCTCTGTAGAGATGATAGTAGCGATTCTAGCTATTCTAAAGGCTGGCGGTGCTTATTTACCTTTAGATCCTCATTATCCAGTTGAACGTCTTCAGTTTATGTTGGCTGATTCCCAAGTTTCATTAATGATGAGTCACACATCATTAATGAATCGTTGGAAAGAAGTAACAGCAATCGCTTTAGACACAGACTGGGATACTATTCAACAAGAAAGTCAGGAAAATCCCCTCAGCACATCTGAAGGAAATAATCTCGCCTATGTGATTTACACCTCTGGTTCAACGGGAACGCCTAAAGGTGTATTGGGGACGCATAGTGGTACAGTCAACGGCTTACACTGGCTATGGAAAGCCCATCCGTTTGCGCTGGGGGAAATATGTTGTCAGAAAACAGCTACTAGTTTTGTAGACTCAGTATGGGAAATTTTCACACCCTTATTGCAAGGAGTTCCCACAGTTATTATCCCCGATGCGATCGCCAAAGACCCGCAACTTTTTCTCGAAACCCTGGCTAATTACAAAGTTTCGCGCCTTCTAGTTGTCCCTTCATTATTGCGGCTACTCCTAGATAATTACGCGCACCTCACGCAAAATTTATCTCATCTCAAACTTTGGATTGCGAGTGGAGAAGCGTTAACTGTTGATTTAGTCAAAACTTTTCAACAGTTGCTACCAAAAGCCAAACTAATTAACCTATATGGTTCCTCAGAAGTTTCTGCCAATGTAACTTATTACGACACAAGTTTATTGAATGAAAAATCTACAACGGTTCCCATTGGGAAACCTATCAATAATACACAAATTTATGTCTTAGACAATCATTTGCAACTTGTTCCCATTGGCGTAGTTGGAGAACTATATATTGGCGGTGATGGATTAGCCCAGAGTTATTTACATCGTCCAGAATTGACACAAGCAAGATTTATTGATAATCCATTTTTACCAAAAAGTCACATTTTTAAAACTGGTGATTTAGTACGCTATAAAAATAACGGTCAATTAGAATATTTTGGTCGTAATGATGACCAAATTAAAATTCGCGGTTTTCGCGTAGAGTTGGGAGAAATTGCAACTGCGATCGCTCAATATCCATCTGTACAAAATTCTGTTGTTATCTCACATTATGATGCTCAAGGTGATAAATGTTTAATTGCTTATGTAGCCACAGCAGAAAAAGAAATAATCCCACAATTACAAGCTTATTTGCAGCAGAAACTACCAAATTTTATGGTGCCATCTGCTTTTGTCTTATTAGACGAAATACCACTCACCCCAAATGGTAAAGTAGATAAGCAAGCACTTCCAATAAATAATCTAATTACTGGAAAATTAAATAAATCTTTCATTACAGCTAGAACCTTTACAGAATTAGCTTTAGTAAAAATCTGGGAACAACTTCTCAACACTAGCCCCATTGGGATTACAGATAACTTTTTTGACTTAGGCGGACATTCATTTTTGGCTGTACGCTTAATGGCACAAATTTATGAGCTATTTGGGCATAATCTGAGCCTATCTACCCTTTTTGAAAATACAACAATTGAAAAACTTGCCAAAATTGTTAGTCAACCAGCAAGCTTAGGTGCAAATTCTTCTTTGGTAGGAATTCAACCTTCTGGTTCCTATCGTCCATTTTTCTGTGTCCACGCAGCCGGAGGAGATGTTAACAACTATCTGATTCTATCGAAAAAATTAGGTAGAGAACAACCCTTTTACGCTCTAGAACAAACCCATCATCAGCAAGAATTAAATCATTTTTCTATAGAAGAAACAGCAGCTTACTACCTCAAAGAAATTCGTACTGTCCAGCCTCATGGGCCTTATCTTTTAGGAGGTTGGTGTTATGGTGGCATCATCGCCTTTGAAATAGCACAACAACTCCAAAGACAAAATGAAATTGTTGATTTACTAGTGGTAATTGATGCAATATTGCCCAAAACTATCATTCAGCCAAGCAAAGATGATGATGCTAAATTAGTCTTACGTTTAGCTGAAGCTATTAAAAACTGGTTCAATATAGAATTTGCAGTTTCCTATCATGAAATGCAAGATTTACCGCTAGATGAGCAGTTCCATTTATTATTTAGCAAAGCTAATCTCAAAATTAGTGATGCAGAAATGGAACAACATCTGCAAAGTTATAAGCTTTTCAAAGTCCATATCCAAGCTATGCGGAATTATGTCCCGCAGACTTATCCCCATGAAATTACATTATTCAAAGCCAGTGAAATAATTACCCACGACTTTGAAAGCCAAGAATTTCATACAGATGATCCGTTATTGGGTTGGGGTAAATATTCTCAAAAACCCATCAACATGATAGAGATTCCCGGTAATCACTTTTCTATCTTTAATGAACCTTACGTTCAAGAATTAGCCAGTCAATTAAAACAATCTCTCATTCATGCTCAAAAATTATAAATTATCCTCTCTGCGCCTTTGTATCTCTGGGTAAGATTTAAATATGAAAATTCCTGAAGTAAGCATTCCTCTCTGGCTAAACATTCTTAAAATAGCCAACGACCCTCTAAATCATCTTGATGTGATCGCTAAAAAATATGGTGATATTTTCATTATTAACTTTGGTGAAACACCGATAGTATTTGTTAGCGAACCGCAAGCAATTAAACAAATTTTTACCAATACAAAAGATATTAAAACTCCTGGTGAATTAAACGCCGAGATGGCGTTAATTACTGGCAACCAAGGTATATTGCAACTCGATGGTTTACGTCACAAACATCGACGCAAATTAATGATGCCAGCTTTTCACGGTGTGAAAATGCAAACCCAAGGTAAGCTAATTTGCAACCTGACAAAAAAAGTCATGGATGAATATTTAGCCAGCAAAACCTTCATTGCCTATCCCACTGTTGAAGAGATTACCTTACAAGTCAGCATGGAAGTTGTCTTGGGCTTACGCGAAGGAGAACGCTATGAAAAACTTAAGCACCTACTTCCCACCATACTCAAGAGTATGCGATCGCCCATCATGCAAATTACCTCCTTTCTTCCTTTTCTGCAAAAAGATTTAGGAAAATGGAGTCCGTGGGGATATCTCATGTACCTCCGGCAAGAAATTTTTCAACTGCTTTACGCCGAAGTTCAAGAACGTCGCCAACAAGCAGACACCTCCCGCACCGATATCTTATCCGAGTTGATATTTGCTCATGATGAGATGGGTGAACTGATGACAGATGAAGAAGTCCGTGACTTGTTACTCTCACCCTTATTTGCGGCTCAAGATGCTTCTGCTGTAGCTATCACCTGGTTATTGTATTGGGTTCATCACCTACCTCAAGTTCGTGAACAACTGCTGCAAGAACTTACTAGCCTTGGTGACTCACCTGATCCCATGAGTATTGTGCAACTTCCTTATCTGAGTGCTGTTTGTAACGAAGTCCTGCGGATTTACCCGGCTCAATTATTCACATTTCCCCGCCGAATCGAATCATCAACTGAATTGATGGGCTATGAATTGAGTGCAGGAACCCTAGTTATGGGCTGTATCTATCTCACCCATCAACGTCCAGATTTATACCCGCAACCAAAACAATTCCAAGCAGAACGATTTCTGGCAAAACAATACACCCCTTACGAATTTTTTCCCTTTGGCGGTGGCGCTCGGGGCTGTATTGGCGCAGCTTTAGCCGTATTTGAAATGAAACTGATATTAGCAACTATACTCTCAAACTATCAACTCACACTAGGCACAAAACAACCAGAACAACCGAAATTTGAAGGTCTAATGTGCTATCCAGCTAGTGGTGTCAAAATGCACATCTCAACAAAAACTCCCCGCACCTCTACGGAAACCACTGCGCCCCTCTGTGTTTAAACATACAATCCACTATGAACCTACCTCAAGGCCCAAAATTCCCCGCTTGGTGGTTGAAAATGCAATTTTCCGCCGATCCCCTGAGTTTTCTGGATAAAATGAACCAACGCTATGGTGATATTTTCACCATTATGTCTGAATCTACACCCCTAATATTTGTGGGCAATCCCCAGGGGATAAAGCAGATTTTTACCAATCCAGAAATTATTGCCTCTGGCGAGTTGAACGCAGAATCAGCGCCATTGGTGGGGAAAAATGGATTACTTCTGCTCGATGGTGTACGTCACAGATCCCGACGCAAACTGCTGATGTCTTCTTTGCACGGTAATAATATCAGAGCCTACGGACAGCAAATTTGTGACGTGACAGAAAAAGTCATGAATCAGCTACCCATTGGTAAATCTTTTTTAGCTTACCCAACCATGCAAAAGATTACCCTTGAGGTAATTTTAAATACTTTGTTTGGCTTACATGAGGGCGATCGCTACGAGCAACTTAAACACCTGCTGACGAATTTAATGAATTATGCGCGATCGCCCTTTGTGGAAATCCCCTTATCCTTCCCCTTCTTGCAACAAGATTTAGGGCGATGGAGTCCTTGGGGTTACTTTCGTGATTTGTGGCGACAATTTGATCAACTGATTTATGCCGAAATTAGCGATCGTCGTCAGCAATCAAACCCTGATGCTAATGATGTGCTTTCCGAACTAATCTTTGCTCGCAACGAAACGGGTGAATTGTTAACGAATGAAGAAATACGCGATTTATTTCCTTCATTATTATTCGGTGGTCGAGATGCTTCGGCAACTGCAATCACTTGGGCGTTGTACTGGGTTCACCGTCAGCCACAAGTCCGCGAAAAATTACTCAAAGAAATCAACAGCCTGGGTGAATCTCCCGACCCAATAAGCATTGTTAAACTCCCTTACCTCAATGCTGTGTGTAATGAAATATTGCGGATTTATCCAACTCAAGTGGTGACATTTCCCAGAATAGTCGAATCACCAACCAATCTCATAGGCTATAACTTAAGCCCCGGAGCCATCATCATTGGCTGTATTTATTTGACCCATCAAAATCCAGAATTATACCCACAACCGCAGCAATTTCAACCAGAACGTTTTTTAGATAAACAATACTCTCCCTACGAGTTTATGCCTTTTGGTGGCGGTGCTCGTCGTTGTCCTGGAGAAGCCTTAGCTTTGTTTGAAATGAAACTAGTTCTGTCCACAATTCTTTCAGGTTATCAATTAGCACTGACTAATACTAAGAGAGAAAAACCTCAACCACAAGGCGCTAACTATCCTCCAGCTAGCGGATTGAAGATGGTATTATGCCAAATTCAGGAATATAAAGAACAACTGCAAGAGGCGGGACTCTGTTAAACATTTATGTACTAAATGGAGCTTTTGATGCAAGTTTTATGCAATTATAAAAATTACAAACACTTGATTTTTGGCTGGCAAAAAATCAAACTCTCAGATGGCATATTAACTTACAAATTAGCAGCTAATTATGACTACAGAACCAAGATCAAAAGTTACTAATGAAATACTCAATGGAAATTTATTTCAATTGATGGTAAAATTCACTATTCCCGGTATTTTAGGAATGCTATTAATTGGTTTTAATAGTTTCCTAGATGCATTATTTGCTGGACAACTAATTGGTGAAACTGCATTAGCAGGCATATCTTTAGCCGTACCCCTTACTTCTATTGTGATTGGTTGCGCTCATTTAGTAGGAGTAGGTTCTGCCTCAGTTCTCAGTCGGGCAATTGGTTCAGAAGATACCAGAACCAAGTCGAGAATTTTTGGCACTTTAGTAATTATGAGTGTGATTATTGCTTTTTTTATCACTCTTTTAGGTTACTTTTTTAGCGATACATTAATTGCATTCATGGGAGGAGAAGGGGCGGTAGCATCGGCTGGTACAGAGTATTTTAGAATTTACACATCAGGCTCAGTATTTTATATTTTAGCAGTTGCTTCGAGTCAGTTGATCAAATCAGAAGGCAAAATTCCCCTAGCCATGATTTTTTCAGGTATTTTTGCAGTTCTTGATGCTATTTTAAATCCTATATTTATTAGTGTCTTTAATTTGGGTATTGGAGGAGTAGCATTTTCGACAGTTATTTCTATGTTGGTTTATAGTATTTTAAATATTAGCTATTTTCTCTCTAATAAAAGTTCCATTCCTGTTAATTTAAAAAAAATGACTCTGGCATTAGATTTACTCCCAGCAATTTTATCGGTAGGATTAACCGCTCTATTGATGGAAATTATTAGCTTAGTAGAACAGTCTGTAATTTTTAAATCTATTGCTCAATATGGAACTGAACATGATATTGCGCTTGCTGGTGCAACCTTAAGAATATATGCCTTAGCATTTATTCCTGTAGAAGGTTTTGTGCAAGCCTTACAGCCAGTAGTTGGCATCAACTATGGCGCAAAGAAATATCACCGAATCAAGCAAGCATTTGTCACATTTAGTATTGCTGCCACATTGTGCTTAGGATTGATTTGGTTGCCTTTACACATATTTCCAACAACATTTTTGAGAATTTTATTGCCAAATGTTATTTTTAGTAATGATGATTTATTTAACTTTCAAATTGTAAATTTACTGCTGCTGATATTACCTTTAGGATTTTGTAGTGTGACCTTATTTCAATCACTGGGCAATGGGAAGGCAGCAGGCTTCTTGATTCTCTCCAAAACTCTTTTCTTTCTCATTCCTTTTGTACTTATATTATCTTCATTTTTAGGCGTTAGGGGTGTGTATTATGGAATGTTATTAACCGATAGTTTAGTAGTCTTAATTTCTTTAGTAATCACTTACTTAGAGTTTAAAAAACTTGGTATTCAAACTAAAACTGCATACGATAATTAGAAAAATTAATGAACCAAAAAAGTAAAGGTGCTGTAGTCATTACAGGAGCATCTACGGGAGTCGGTAGAGCAACTGCACTCTTGTTAGATAAACAAGGATATCAAGTGTTTGCGGTAGTTCGTCAATCAAAAGATGGTGAATTAATCAAGTTAAATTCATCAGGTAATTTAACACCAATTATCTTTGATGTGACAAAAATAGAACAAATTAAATCTGCCGCAGAAATTGTCGCATCAGCAGTTGGTGAAAAAGGATTGTTGGGATTAATCAATAATGCTGGCATATTAGTAGATGGCCCCCTGGAATATCTGTCACTAGATGAACTAAGATGGCAATTTGAAGTTAATGTCATTGGACAAGTAGCTGTTACTCAAACTTTTTTACCAATGATTCGACAAGCCAAGGGGCGAATTATTAATATTGGCTCTGTTTCTGGCAAAATTTCTTCACCATTTTTCTCGGCTTTGTGTGCTTCTAAGTTTGCTTTAGAAGCATTAAATGATGCTTTAAGGATGGAATTACATCCTTGGGGAATTGAAGTAATTTTAATTGAACCAGGTTCCATTGCTTCTACAGCACCAGACAAAGTAGAAGTGAGTTTGCAAAAAAAATTAGCTAATATGTCGCCTACTGCTAAGGCGATGTATGGTGATATTTACAAGTTTTCCCTAGAGCAGTTAATTAAGTCTAATCGGATGGGAATGCTACCGGAAGAAGTTGCAAGTGTGATTCAAAAAGCTTTAGAAACTATAAAACCGAAAACGCGTTATTTTGTATCTAAAGAAAAATTAATGTTGAGTTTTCTCATGCTTTTGGCCAAGATTCTCCCAGATAGGGTTTGTGATGCAATTCAACTCCAAGAATTGGAATTAAAAAATTAGTAGTGAGGTTAGTTGTGACTGTATCAGAATCTATATATGCACCCAGTAATACACCATTTCAAATGACGGCAATGGAATGGATACACGCTTACTGGATGTCGCGGTGTGTTTACGTAGTGGCTAAACTTGGGATTGCAGATTTACTTCAAGACGGCCCTCAATATTGTGATGAGTTAGCAACTGTTACTAATATCCAGAGTGATGCACTTTATCGGATATTGCGAGCTTTAGCGAGTGTTGGCATTTTTGCAGAGATTAAACCGCGTTATTTTGGGCTAACTCCACTAGCAGATAATTTACAAAGTAACCACCCAGAGTCGGTTCGGGCTATGGCAATTTTACGGGGTGAACAGCATTATTACAAAGCTTGGGGCGACTTGATGTACAGTTTACAGACTGGAGAAAGTGCCTTTGAGCGTTTGTATGGCATGAATTTGTTTCAGTACAATGACCAAGATTCTACCCAAGGTGAAATTTTTGACCGCGCAATGGCAGAGTCCCAAGAGGAAAATTCCTTGGTTTTAGAGGTTTATGATTTTTCATCTATTGGGAAGTTGGTTGATATTGGTGGCGGTAAAGGGCACTTACTGTCTACCGTTCTCCAAGCCTACCCTAGTATGACAGGGATACTATTCGACCGCCCAGATGTAGTTGAGCGTGCTAAAAACTCCTGGGATTTAGCTTTGAGGAATCGCTGCGAATTTATCGGGGGAAGTTTTTTTGAGACTATTCCTACAGAAGGAGATGCTTATATTCTCAAGCATATCATTCAAGACTGGGACGATGAGCGATCGCTAGCTATTCTCCAACGCTGCCATCAAGCCATGAAAGCACAAGACCGATTGTTGGTAATAGACTTTGTAATTCCACCAGGAAACGAGTTTTATGGGAGTAAATTTATAGACGTAAATATGTTGGTTATGTGTCCTGGTGGGCGCATTCGTACAGAAGAAGAATTTCAAGCACTATTTAAAGCCGCAGGGTTCAGAATAAGTAAAATTATCCCAACTGAATCGGAGGTGAGTATTATTGAAGTAGTTAAAACTCTGTAGGGATTCAGTTAGGTCGAGGGGGAGTATATCTCCCCTGACAGGTGTAGGTTTTTTACAAGGTGTGAGTATTCATTCACAAAGTCAGAAAATAAAAGCAGACGGAAGCAACACGATTTGGTGAGGTAGAATAAAAAACCAGCGATCGCTAACAAGTTTCTTCAGTACTAAAAATATATTAATTACATCAACAATACGTATCGCCACTGGTTTAGCTTCGAATATGCGGCAAGTGAAAGCAGATATTAGATAGGGCGAACGCATCTAAATATTAAAGATAGATAATCAAAGTGGGATTCCCCAACACTCTACCACACAGTACTTTCAGAGAATTTGGCATGAAACTGAATAAGAATGATAATCGTTGTAGGGGGGGATTTGTGCCAGCCGACAGCTGCCAAGCAATACGGGTTCGTTTTTGTAGTAAATTTGATAGTGCGTTAAACAAAAAGAACCAGATTATAGTTGAATGAAGCTCAAGTCAAAAATCACAATTGCTGACTACTTTACAATACCTTAGCCAATTTACGAGGGTTCAACACCTGTGGAAAGGGTATGAATACGCCCTAAAGAAGTAAGCTTGGCAAAAATCTGGGTTAATAAAATAGGCTCAGGTATTTCAGGAAGCATTTTTAACATTTCACGAACATATCGAACGCCGCGATAATAAGCCTTAAGATCAATAATGCCGGAACCGGGATTGTGCTGACGAAAATCAGCGAGAAGATGATGGGATAAATTGACCATAAAGAATGCGCTTATTAGCAGCATTAGTTACAGCAGTTTGGTTTAAGTTCATAAAATCTTCCAGCCCCCAAAATTGCTTGGCATCACGAAAATTAAATTCGATTTGAAAGCGCAGTTTGTAGTAGTCAATTATTTTTTCGTATGACAAATCCAGGTCACTAGAAAATAAAATTACATGACTACGAGCATTAGTTTTCAAATTGGTTTTGACCAGAACAACTACATTTAGTGCTTGGGCAAATTCTTTGTGAAGAAGAGTGCATTGATAAATATCAGTTTTAATATCCTTTTCAATCTCAATACTACTTTTACATAAATACTCGTCATATATATTACAATAGTCAATCTTCTCTCCATATTTACGACGGGAGCGGTTTTTGGAGTTGGGTTTTTGATAAGGTACATATAATGCTGAATCGTAGCGAAGTTTAGAAATTATATGTAAGTTAACAAGACGTGCTATCTGCAAGGCATTATTGTTGCCAAAATGACCATCCAAAACTAAATATGTAAGTGGAACAAATCCAGCTAATAATTTGAATGGCGAATTAATCATTTTCTGAATTCGCAGTAATTCAGACCTAAAAATTACATCTGCTTTGTTTTTGTTTTTGCTCCCTTTTGGCCGTCCACGCTTCCGTTTTTCTTTCTTGTTTATTTCTGGGGTTGGTGATGGGCTACTTTTTTCTACGTTGCTCTTGATTACTTGTTCTATTTGAATCGGAAATGAGTGCCTTCGCTCTACACTTACTAATGATAAAGTAAAGAAAGACAGTCCTGATATCGGCTTACTTATTAGGCTGGAAAAGAATCTATCTAAACCATAAGTCTGTTTACCTGCTTTACTTATTACAACTTCATCTCCTGCCAACAAATACACCTCATTTGCACGGAATAAATGCTTGCGAAAAAATAGCCAAAACAACGTTGCCCAAGGTATTACTGTATGAAAGAACCTCAACATCGTCCGGTAACTACCACCAGTGCTTGTCCAACGTGAAATTCCCAACATAGTGACTCGGCCGCTCATCGCTAACATTGCCAGGATTATCTGGCTCATTCGACGCATTGTCGTCGCGTTGATCTGCGGTAGCAGGCATTGTAACAGTGATAGGATGTCTGGCATGGGTGGCTTGTAGTTTTTGAGTTGTCGTTGTGAGAGACAATAACTCTACTACAAAGCGCCCTACCTCTTCATGCTCTTATTTTGGCTAAGGTATTGATGTCTTTAGGCAATATTTGAGATATTCAGCACTGGGCAATGAAATATCGGTGCTGAGGGCTTCCAGTTCCTCTAGCAACCCCAGCGCACCCCAATCTACCAAAATATCCCAATTCATCGGCAAACTGTCGCAAGATGCCCTGGTCACTAACTCCAAGTAGGTTGGTGCATATTGATTTTGAGGCGTTGTTTCACGCATAAACGGATTGCGAAGGACATTTAGTGGAACTGCTGTCATCAGCTTAATCTGCTTGTTATCCCAATCGGTAATCAGACGGTATTGTTGTCCTTGTAACTCAGCAAGTAATGTCCGAGGCTGGTTTAGTTTTGCAGCTCTGACTATTTCCAGACAGCGATCGCGAATTTCATCATCAATCAACCCAAATAAACTAAACATCATCCAATCCAAGCTCACATCGCTTTCCTGGATTGAAATCTCCGGATTGGTATACCACAAGCATTCAGCAGCATGAACACATTGACTCAGATGAGGATGGTTTTGAGAAATCCGCTCAAAAAAAAGTCTATCGATCTCACAATTGAGTAAATGAAGGGCATCTAATCTTTTTAGCAATTCATCACGCGACCAAATCACCACCATTGGTTGATAGTATCTTGCTTGATATGTAAAGTAATGAATGTAATCCTTAGCGATATTTTCCAGTTTCTGTAACACGCATCGCCGATCAATTGTCCAGTCAGGGTATTCTATTTCTTCCATTATTCTGTTACTACTCCCCTATGAACCGGCTCAAATAATACGCCTCATATTTAAAACTTCAATTTAACTACAAGTTCACTTCTAATATTTACGAGAATATACTGAGTTAAATTCAGAATCAACAAAGTCACTATATTTTTTATACTGGATTGCATATTATTTATGGAGTGAACCGTTCACAGGGCTGGCTATGAAAAAACGCTCAGTTTGGCAGTCGGGGATTGTCCGCTACATCATTTGCGTTAGCTTAGGACTGTGGTTAATACGATTATTGCACTTTGTTTGGTTAGATTGGCTGACATGGTTTTTCTTACCATTGCTCTGGATCGAAGGTGCGATCGCAGTATTGATTGGATTAATTTGGGCGATTTCCTTTTGGGTGCGTGCCATCCAGAAAGGCTCATTTCTAAATCGACGGTGGCAAGTTAACCCATTTGCTCAAATCATTGGTTTATCAAGATGTTGAGTCGCAACTTATTCCACACCTTCAACATCAACTGGCGATCGCGGATAAATCCTGGCAACAGTTTCAAACACAACACTGCCAACAGTTGACTCAACGCTTACGCAATACGCCAGATTTTCCAATTGCAGCATCTGTCTGTTTGGCGCGATTAAATAACGATCGCATTCTAGAATTGCAGAAAGAAGGCGAGGTTATAACCCTCCAATCTCGCGATCCTCGATTTGAATCCTTACTCGATCGACTCAAATTGAGAAATTCATCGGTGCAACGCCACTGGAAGCAATATCAAACTCAGCATTGCCAGATCGCAATAGATATATTCTCCCTGAACACCCTGAGATTGGCTCAATGTTATCAGCGTCTCAGAGAGGCTCGTCTTCGTCAACTTGAAGAACTTTTGGCAGTACCTGCTCGTGGTTTGGCTCTCTCCAGTGGTTCTGTACGACCTGGAATTCCAGAGCTAAATTGTGTGGATGAGACACAGATCGGGTTAAATCGATGCGCGGTCTATTGGTCGAAAACAACTCAGCTTTTGCAATCAAGCATTTATGGCGATTGGGCAACAAGACTATCGAAGCAGTATCAGCAAACATTTATGATCGCACAGAAATACTGGCAAGAATATCGTGAAGCACATTGTACTGAGTTGGTTGAGCCTTTTAAGGAAGGTTCCATGTCACCCATGCTCTATCATCGCTGTTTAGCTCGGCTAAATAACGATCGCATTGCGGATCTAAAGGGGATAGCTGTATACAATCCAGAAGACGAGGCGCAGCGATCGCAAGTTACATCTGGACAAGATACCACTCAAGCTCTTTGGGAGCGTTATCAAACTCAGTATTGCAAGTTTGAGTCACGGTTTTTTGGTAGTCAAACCAGAAATAAGCAATGCCCAAATCGTTTAAATCTGGGGCGTTTGCGCCATATCAAAGCAATAATGAATACTCGATAGAGAGGAAAATAATACTAGTTTATTACTTCCTAGAAATTTTTCGATATCAAATAGCGTTGCTCCCTCTTGCAATTCAAGTCAATCTATTAATAAACTTCCTTTTAATTGAGATTGAGGATAATTATTATTTTCTTTCAATCTAATTGCAGTTTCATCAGAATTCCAAATTACTTGGAAATCATTCTCTGTTTTGCATCTTCTCTTGGAATTATTGGAGATTGAGCCGATTTCTTTTTCCAATAGCCAATAATGTCTAAAAACAGCATGATGACAGTCCATATAACATGTCTCACCAATTGCGATAGATTTTTTTCCACTAGGAGAAACAAAGTCAGTTCTACATCCTGCTCCAAAAATAAAAATTACTACAAACAATTGAACAATAAATAAAGTTAAGGGCATTATCCCCAAGAATTGAGGTATAGACAATACGAATTTTAACCACCGAGACAAATTTGATTTAAAAATTAGGATAACTGCTGTAATAGAAATAATTAGGACTAAAATCGTCAAGAAAAAACTACTAAATAATCCTCCTCTGAGTGAATATTTAGTATTTCCCGATAACCAAATCAAGCATATCAAGGATATAAAACCGAATATAGATAGTATGTATATGTAGAAAATGGGACGATTTATAGGAGAAATATTGATATTCTTTTGAGGATTTATATAGAAAATTTTCGTGAAAATATATAAACAATCCAGAAAACCAAGTTGGAGATATTAGCTATCATCAAATATAATTCTGATAATAGTCACAGTTTTTTGGTAGTCAAACCAGAAGAAAGCAATGCCTAAATCGTTTAAATCTGGGACGTTTACGCCATATCAAAGCAATCATGAATACTCGTTAACAATTCAAAATACCCTGCGGGAAGCTAAAGCTACAAAATTCAAAACTTGTACTGAAGCTCAAGAATTATTCAAAATTAAAGACAGTTGGAGTCGGGGATTTAAACCCCAAATCAACTGATACTATGTGTAGACGTAGGAGTCTTAAACCCTTGAATTTACAATAAAGAGGAAAAGTAAGGATTCAGGTAACAGAGTATTGACAAAGGGGACAGTTGAGGTGGAGTATCACAAATATGAACCAAAACCTGCCTCAAGAAGTAGAGAGAGAAAGTTTGGGCCAGTTATCGAAAGAAGAACTGG
>NZ_JADEXU010000321.1 GCF_015206895.1 Nostoc sp. LEGE 12450
CCCCCTTCCCCTTACTACGGCGCTTTCGGCTGTTGCTCAATCGGCTTACTTGGCGGAATCTCCTCAAGAGGAATCAGTGCTTCGATTACTGACTTAACAATTGGTGCGGCAACAGTAGAACCATAAGCACTTTCTCCTTTTGGCTCATCCACCAGTGCAAACACTACATAGCGAGGAGATTCTACTGGTAAAATAGCCACGAAACTCGTCATTCTAGCACCCTTGATATAACCACCATTAGGACTAGCTTTTTGGGCTGTACCAGTTTTACCAGCAATGCGATATCCGGGAATTTGCGCCGCCTTACCACTGCCTTCATTAACAACAGTTTCCATCATTTCTACGACCTTTTGGGCTGTTGCGGCTGAGAAAATTTGGCGTGATATAGTGCGAGTGGGTGAATCATGCATCTGCCCTTTGGTATCAATCAACCCTCGCACTACATGGGGTGTAACCAATTTCCCGCCATTGGCTAAAGCACCGTGCATTTGCACTAGCTGTATCGGTGTCATCGAAAAACCTTGCCCAAAGGAAGTAGTAGCTGGTTCAATTGGCGAAGCGATAAATTCTTCTTGACTTTTGAGCCGACCGCCAACTTCAAAAGGTAAATCTGTATCAACTTTTTGTCCTAGCCCCAAGCGTTCTAGCCAGTTGTAGTAAATTGAAGGCTTTAAGCGTTGGATAATTTGCACCATACCAATGTTGCTGGAATATTGCAAAATCTGAGCGATACTGATTCGCCCATTACCATTATTCATGGCATTTTTAATGGTGTAATTAGCTACTCGAATAGAACCGGAGTCATTAAACATATCATCCGGTTTGATGACACTATTTTCCAGAGCGATCGCCACATTCAAAGGTTTAAAAGTCGATCCCGGTTCATAAAGATCCGCCACTGTCCAGTTTTTAAACAGCGAGATATTAGCTTTAGCGTATTCATTAGGGTTATAGGTAGGCTGAGAAACGAGGGCGAGTAAGGAACCATCCAACGCATCCATTACAATTACCGCCCCACGTTTAGCATCAAACTTCTCCATTTGTTGTTTGAGTGCTAGGCTAGCAATCCGTTGCAGACGGCTATCGATTGTGAGTTGCAGCCGCAAATCATCAAAATGCAGAAAACCTTCTGGTGCATGATCCGGCATCACGGCTCCATTCCCAGAGCGACTGAGCCGCACTGTTTGCACAGGACGTTCTAACAACTTCTCTTGAGAATATTCCACACCTGCTTGACCACGACGGTCAACATTCACATAACCCACCACATCAGAGACCAAATCGTCTGGCGGATAATATCGGGAGTATTTTTGAATTAACTCTAAGCCATTTAAACGCAAAGAAGTCACGCGATCGATAATTTCTTCCGGTAGGGCTGGGGCAAGTATAATTCCGCTTTTTTTACTTTGAAAAGTTTTCACCAATTCAGCAGTATCTTTTGCCAATATTGGGGCAAGTCGCTCTGCCATCTCTTCATTAGACTTATCAAACAGCTTGGGATGAGCGTACAAAGTATACACAGGACGGTCAATCGCCAACAGTTCACTATTGCGATCTACCACCGGGCGACGGGGCATAAAAGGTCGCAAATCCACCATTTGCTGGTTCCGCGCCTGCTCTGTTAATTTTGCCCCCTTAACAATTTGCAAGTTATACAACTTGATACCTAACCCCAATCCTGCTGCCATTAACACGCCCCAGACGACGAACAGCCGGGACTTGGTATTGGATGTTTGGTTTTGGATATTAGAGGCAAGTGTCCCCAATAACCCTCGTTTAGAACCCTTCTGCTGCTTTTTGAATCCTGGATTCCGAGACTTTCTTAATCTTGTTCTGCTTGGTAATTTTTGCATTGCCTACTCAGTACCAAATTACTTTTCGGAGTCAAAAGTCCAAACTTAAAGTTAGTTACTCCATAACTCCTGTACAGACGCGATTAATCGCGTCTCTCCTAACTCTTAATATCCAAGTGGTGATAGCGTTTGCCGTTGCGTTTCCGAACTTGGCGTTATGTTAGGCGTTATTTTATTAGATGATGCTGGCTTAGGAGTATGAGGTGCTGGAGACAAGAAAATCATTCCTTGAGGGGTTGGCGATACTAGCCCTGCTGTTGGTTGTTCTGCTTCCTTAGCCATTCTATTTGTCAGCGTGGCGTTGGTTGTCGTTAGTAACCGCTCATGACGTTGGAGGTTTTGCAGCCTGCGATATGACTTACTCCAAAGCTCTTGGGAATATACTGTCCAGCCATAAACAGCAAGTGTCGATGCTACTACCAAAAACGCCAAAACTGTCGAATAACGATGAAATGTGTACAAGCGCAACAACCATAAAGGTACGGCTCCAGAATTAGGCATTGTCGGAAGTCCAAGAAAATCTACCCCTGAACTTTTCTGAGTCGCACTGGACTGCTCATTGAGATTTGGTAACTTTTGTCTACCCAACTCTTTCACCGATTTGGGCATAGCTGCCTTATTTGTGGCAGAAACCGCTAAATTTTTTGAGGAACGCTGTTGTCTTTGAGAGGATAAGGGTGTGGATTTGGTCGCTGGTGTAGCAGCGCTCTGTGCTACAGACTCTATACGCGTAGAACGTCGCCTTCCTAAAGAAAACATAGAATCTCGCCAGAACCAATTACCCTTTCCAGAAATAGCAGATTTACGAGCAACTACCATAAATTTTTTAGATTGAAAATACTGTACTTTAGATTGATTTTCTTGATTGTCTGTTTTTGATAGGGTTAAGACTTACTTCTGTGCAACAAGCACACATAACAGACTACACCCTTTTAACTGTTCTGATAGGTAGCTGCACCAATGTTTGCATCCTCTAGATATTGCAATGTTTGCAATCAGCGATTAGCAACTGGACAGCTTACCCTTTAGAGATAGCACCTAAAGTATGGCAACGCCGAGCAGCAAGGTGCAATACTCTGTGAAAAAAATAAAATTTTTTGTTATGATAGCTCGGTTTGCTAGAAAATTTGGTAATTTCCTTTTTGCTTCTGAGTTAAGAGAAACTAATCAGATAGCTGTATGAGACATACTGGCAAAAAGAATATCCCAAAGGATTATTTTTTTAAGTATGTAATCTCACAGCATTAAAAAAAAAGCAATAAATACGGTATCGTATTCAACAGGCGAAAAATTTTTCTAGCCACAATTGGTGAAAGAGGAGTTATGAAAACAAAAATCTTTGGTTTGGCTGTAATCTTAAGTCTAGCTACAATTCTGGGAGCCTGTGGTGAAGGCGGTGGTGATGGTGGTACTACTCCTAGTACTCCTGCTGCTACAGGTGAACCAACTGATGCGCCTCCCGCTACTAAAACGACACCTGCGGCTACACCTGCTGCTACACCTGCAACTACACCTGCTGCTACTCCTAAATAAGGCATCTTTAGCTTTAGCTTTAGTTGAAATCATGCCCAAAACAGCTTAGTAACAACGCTCGTCACCACATAGCTTGAATTAATAGGTTTATCTAGAAACCTTGATCTTTCTTTTGGTGTATCAGAGCCTAGAGTTTGCTCAAATATCAGCTAAGTAGGGCAGCAATAAAAGGACACTGGTGATGAGGATTACCTCGTCAACCAAGTGTCCGCCTGAAAATTCTCGCCTGACCGAACCTTATTCCAAGTAAAAGAGAGTTTAGTTCTGTAAATCTAAGCCATCTTGTGGGCAAAATACTTCCACAATTTAGTGTTTGGAATAGCTTAAACTCCTGAGTTTTGAGAGGACAAAAAAGAATTCATTGCGATCGCTGGCAATTGCTCAAGAGCATTCCCTGTAGTCTATTCTGTATTAGGACAGACCTAGTGATGTTTCTTGATATTGCCAGATTTTTATTGGGAAAATTTCTAACTTTGGGAATTGGGTATTGGGAAACAGATTTTCATGCTGCGTTGTGAATGCAGTTCAGGATATGGGGAAAGTTAAAGGGATAAAGGCAGTAAAATTTCTGAGCTTGTTTGTGATTAGTGCAACTTTCTTGGTGGTAAGTGGCTATTGGACATCATCGATCGTCATAGCATTACCGCCACCAGAAGATACACCAGAAGAAATATTACGGACAAAGATTATCATAGAAGCGCGATCGCCAATTGATGGAAGCTTCCTAACAGCTGCCGAATATATTCAATTACAAGCACAGCTTCAAGAAGCCCCACCACCAAAACTAGATCCCAAAATTCGGGAACAGATTTTCTTGCTTCGCCTACGTAAAACCTTACTTCAGTTTTTCCCATTTTTAAATTTTTGATAAATTCCCCATTCCACATTC
>NZ_JADEXU010000038.1 GCF_015206895.1 Nostoc sp. LEGE 12450
AAGTTTGGTCTTGCTCATGCGTCAGAAATACCCTTAAACGTGCCCCCATACACAAATCACTTTGTAGATGCATTTTCAGTATTTATATATCTTAACATACCGGATTTTTTTGATGCCTACCTACTTAGTAAAAGTAAAATATTATTTTGAATATCGCTACTTTTTTAAACTTTAAGCCAAATTTTAGAAGCAATTTATAGTCGTATTTTGGCAACGGCAGAATCAATTGAATGCTAAAAATGCCAGTCTTAAATAATAAACAAAAAGCACTTAAAAAAGTGCTTTTAAAGTGGATAATATTTTGTTTATCGAACAACTATTTAAGAATTGTAAGTGTTAGCCCGAGGACTACGAGCTCCAGTTACGGCTCCAATCATTGAGGCTATTAAACCCAACAAAGAACCAAACACAAACCACCACAGTCCCGAACGCAAATTAGCAGCCGCATCACGAGCTTGTTGGGCACTTATGTTTGTTCGTGGTACATTAACACCACCTTGCTGTTGTACCTGGTTTATAACTTCCCCAGCGTTAGAAGCAGCAACACCAAAAGCACCAGATACCCCACTTGCTAACAACCATGAGCTAACTGCTAAAGTCGTTGCCCAAAGAATTGCACCATTAAGAAGAGCGGTATTACGGTTCATTGGTCCACAAGCACGGGCTGTAACCCAACCACCAGTAAATAAGGATATTAGCAAAGCGATAGTTGACCAAAGTCCCGCATTACCCGCAGCGTTAGGAGCAATTGATCTGGGCGCACCTGAACCTTCAACTGTGCCTGCTGCAACCGCACCAATTATAGCACTTAAAATTAGCTGAGTAGCTAAAGATACTAGTAAACCCGAAATAATCGGTCCCCAGCGAACAAGGTCGTGATACTCGCCTACTCGCCCTGCTACCGCAGGCTCAGTAGAAATAACGTCATTACCTGTCCGATTTACGTATGACATAGCTTATGTTCTCCAGTACTGTTTCCGCAAACTTTATCTCAGATATATTCATGTTTATGCTTAAAATTAAATAGCTAAATCATCTAATTTTCTATCTATCAATAGAAATACTTATTTAATCTATCTTTAGTAATAAAATTCAAATTTTTTTAACAATATTTAATCCAACAACTAGCATTTATTTTTTAATAATTTTTTAGAGCTTTTTCAGGAAAATACTTAAATTAAAATGCACTTATCTCCTGACATAATAAAACAACCTACCTGACTGGAGCTTTAACTTAGTAAAAAAGCTTGTGATACTTATTAAATTGCTAAAAAAATAATTTAGATAGCCAATAAAAACTAACGCATTTTTACAGCAGTACCTGTGGCAGTAATCAGCAAAAGAACTCCTGATTGGTCAAGATTGATTGTGCCAGTATCAATTTCAATCCCAATTACAGCATTTGCTCCTAAACGTTGTGCCCGTTGTTCTAATTCTTCTAATGCCTTGCGTTGACCCTGCTCAAATAGACGCTCATAGCTAGCAGTGCGTCCACCGATAATATCGCGAATACCAGCCAAAAAATCCCGTAAGAAATTGCTGCCGTAGACTACTTCTGCTGTCACAATGCCTAAATATGACTCAATCACGGCTCCTTGAATTACATCAGTAGTAGTTATAATCATAAATTAACTTCCTAGATAATATACATATTGATTATTCAGATGTTTATCAAATTATGTAAAAAATTGTAACTTTGATTACAGAATACAGGTTGAATAAACATCCTCTCACGCAACTTGACATTACCTTTTCAGCTCTAGTATTGTCCTCGCCAAAAACTAGGACTTAAAGGAACTTTTGACTGATTAAATTGATCTTACCGTGTAATGTCCAAAAAAGGATGTTAATGCCGAGATGATGACTTCTCAAAAGGTAGTATAAAAAACTAAAAACTAGATAAAGAGTCAGCAGATTATTAAATTAAATAATAAACATAAATGAATACCAAATCCTGTAAGCTTTGCCTATCAAAATATAGGATTAACTTAGGTGTCTGTTGATATTTCTCGAAAAATACGTATAAATACTGTTTAAAAAAGGTGTCGTTTTGCTGTTGTACTGTTTTATATAGGATAACTTCATTTGATCCTTGATAGCTTATACTCATCGTTCAGCCAAAAGTCTCTTATGGAGTGCTGAATGTAAAGGAATAGTGAATGAACTATTAACATCTAAATTCATACGAATAAATACAGTTTTCAAAAATCCATATTTTTGTTTTAATGTACAAGAAAAAAGTCCTCTAAAATTTCAGGAAATTTACTGTGTACAAACCAACATCATTCGTGTTTAGTGTGGTGTTACTAGGATGTTTTGCCTTCACCATACCTTCAGTAGCTCAAGCTCAGGTATTAGTGGCGCAAGCCAAAAACCCACAATTAAAGCAACTACTAGAAGAAGGACGGAGATTAGTAGATAGTGGTGATTATGGTGGTGCGATCGCAGTTTATCAGCAAGCAGCTAGTCTAGATCCCAAAAATGCGAAGATCCATTCAGGTATTGGCTACCTATACGCTCAACAGGGAAATTACCAGGCAGCACTAACTTCTTATCGTCGTGCCATCGCCATCAACCCTAACAATAGTGATTTTTATTACGCTGTGGGTTACATCAAAGCCAATTTGGGAGACACGCCTGGGGCAAAAGAAGGCTACCGTCGGGCCATACAGCTAAACCGCAATAACGTTAACGCCTATTTAGGATTAGCTGTGACGCAATCTCGTATGGGAGACTATACTGCTGCTACCTGGGCATACCAACAAGCAATCGACTTGGATAAGAACAACGCCCAGACTTATGAGTTGATGGGTTCGATGTATAAACAGCGACGACAAACCAAACAAGCCAACAGCTTGCTTCAAAAAGCCCGCGACTTGTACAAGCGGCGCAATGACTTACAAGGAGTGGACAGAGTAGAAGCTATGCTGCGGCAGTTAGGAGGATGAGGTTAATCTAACTAGCGTCCCGTTAATTCCACAAAAATATCTTCCAGATTAGAGGGACGCACCACCATTCCAGTTTTATCGGGCTATTCGTTTAAGTAGACATTTACTGCTTCCAAAGATGGGAAAAATAAATATTCTCAACTACGGACGCTATCATTTCCCACTTCAGACCCCAATTGCTTCATCACAAACCTTTTCCGTTAACAGAACGGAGCTGTTGTAAAGTTTCCAAAGAAATCAGCCTATCGCTATCCATAATACCGATGCGTCCTGGCTTGGTACAGCAAAAAGCATTGCACAAAAATTCAACCTCATCCATATAATGGGTCGTCAGTAGCATCGTCTCTTTATTTATTTAAATCCCGAATAATTTCCCAGAGACTTCGCCTGGTTTGGGGGTCTAGTTCTACCCTTGGTTCATCCAAAAACAGAATTTGCGGTTGATGCAATAAGGCTCTCGCAATTTGCAACTGTCGTTTCATACCCCCAGACAGGATTTTTACCAAATCATTACATTTTTCTGCTAGCTCAACATCCTTCAGCCATGACCTCAGTACTAATACAGATTTTCCCTGAGGTTGCTCCCAAACAAGGGGCAAAATTCCCAAGTTTCACCAAGCTTGGTTTTGTGCAGTTTAACAAAGAATCGGTATCAAGTCGTCATACACTATAGTCCTACCCTACCCGGTTATTTATGAACAATAAAATTCCCGACTTCTTAGAGAAGTCGGGAATCTGAGGCTTGAATTTTCACAAATCAAATAGGATTTATATAGCGATTTTGATAGTAAGTCAAAATTTGCTTAACTTGTTGCCGACTTTCTGAACCAGAATTCGCTGTCCACGAGATGGACAAACCACCAATTTGACTTTGATTGTAATCAAACTGTTGGGATGATTGGGGAATTAAATCCACTTCTACCCCTTCAACTTGACGTAAATGAGCTGCTATCTCTCTATAGACAGCTAAAGGACAACCAGCGAATTCAATTTTTTCCTTAGTCTCCATCTCTATGAAGCTCCAACATTAAGAGGATTTGAGGAGGGCGTTGCCACTGAAATAGGATTGCCATTAGCAGATGTAGCTGATGGTGTTGAGTTGACAGGCCCTTCCCCTACCATTTTGGCAACTTCGATACCAAATTGTTCGAGAATTACAATCGGGTTGGAGCCTCCATTCATTTCAATCCGTTTAATCAGTACGCCATTTGCTAATCGCTGTCCCGCTTGCACATAGCGACTCGTCGGCTCATCCGGTACTTTGATAATTGCCTGCGGTTCCTTACTCATTAGAACTACACCAGTCACAATAACTGCCCTTGCTAACTCAGGTTGTGCTGCTGGTGGCAATACAGATACTAAAGTCGGGTTAGGGACAACTTGAGGCAAAACCTTAGGTAAGACTGAAGTCAAAGTAGAATTAACTTTTTTTGGTACAGAAGCAATATTTTTCTTCTGATTTAAAGCTATGCGAGGTGTTGAAAGTTTTCGTCCTGCTAGCGATGCAGTCGGTAGCTTAGGCAAGATAGGAACAGGTTTTCCAGTTCCAGATGTTTTAGGCATTCCCGAAACCGTCTGCCCAAAAATTTGGGCAAATGGGTCAGTCCGTTCTTTTGATACTAGAATTAACGGTGCCCGCTCTGTAGCATTAGTGGATTGAATCAAGTTAACAGATACAGGAGTAACTTGTGAAACCTGTTTGGCAGGTATCACTGGATTCTTAAAGGATTGAGCCGTTGGTGGAGACTTTACTACTATTTTAGGAATCGGCGCAGGATTAACGGCTTGTTGTGTATCTTCAGAAGCACATCCAGCGATTGCTAAGGTTAAAATAGCTGCAATTGTAATTTTTGAATTTCTGCCCATGAGCTGTTCTCAAAAGCCATTGAAAAATTGAAAAATGGAAATATACATGCCTAAAATTTGTATCAAAGGCAAAGTATGTTACCTTTATAACCTAATTTTTTACATTTCAAGGGTTATTTTTAACACTAACAGCCCAGCATAACTGCGGATTTAGTTTATTTGCAGTTAATCGTCTGCTACACCCATAAGCTGTTTCATCAAATCCAGACCTTTCTTGACTCTACGGGAAACTGTCACGACACTTATCCCGAGATGTTCTGCAACTTGTTTTTGTGTCAAATCTTGTAAAAATACGCATTCCAAGACATCACGGGTGCGTTGTTCGAGTTGAACCAATGCTTGTTGCAAGCGAAGTTGGTCTTCTTGTGCCAATTGAAAGCTGCGATAGTGAGGATCAGGAACCAATTCTCCCAAACAAGTAGAACCTTCTTCTCCATCTTGGATTGGCACATCAAGACTCAAGGGAGCGCGATTTATCCACGCTAACTTAATTTCTTGCCATTCGTTTGGAGAAATTTCTAGCGCTGTTGCTAATTCGGTATCTGTTGGTTGGCGATTATGCTTTTCACGCCAAGAACGTGACACTCCTATTGCTTGCTGTTGGAGTGCTAACCACTTCCGAGGAATTCGCACGGTGACACCTTTATCTCGGAGATAGTGTTGAATTTCACCCCGAATATAAGGAAGAGCATAGGAACTAAAGGCATGTCCCTTGGAAAGTTCAAATTTTTCAATCGCTCTGATTAAACCCAAACATCCAACCTGGAGTAAATCATCGTAGGTTTCATGACATTGATTCGTCCAGTAGTGAGCTTCTTTTCTCACAAGTCCAAAATTGAGTTTTACCAGTTTATTGCGAACATTTTCTGACCGAGATTGCTGATATTCTCGCAACAACTGCCAAATTTCATGTTTTAGTTCATTGGTGACTGTGGTAGGCATAGCACCGTGTTTATTGAGTAAATTAACAATCAATTACTCACTTTTAAATTAAGTTGCGATTGTGCGATATTAAACAGAATATCGCGCTCTATGTAATAGGAATTACTATAGGATTAACAGCTTTTTTAGGCAAAATCCCAATAGAATTGCTTGACAACCGCGCAAAATTTAAATGGGTGAAGTTGGTATTTAGTTTGTTATTTATCTTTGGGATAATCTGTAGCTATTTTTAGAACTACATAGAAATAAAATATAAAATTAATCACTAAATATCAAACCGAGATTTTACTTAACTTTAATTAATTAATGGTGAAGCTAATTTCCCAAAACAAAACAACAATATTCGGAATTTTATTAGATAGTAAAAGTTTGATTTACAGTAAAATTACCTGTCAATTCAACCGAAATTCACCTAACAATTAAAAATAACTAATAATATTTGGAAAATAGTATGTATATTTACGCAAGCAAATACAACAAAATGCGAGATTGATTTGGAAGGTCTTACGCGGCAAAATATCACTAACCCAAGCATATTAGGCTTTAAGCCTTCCCCCTCTTTGTCAGAAATTTATGTACCACCCGGAAAAAAGGCAGGGCTGTTTCATTCTTTCAAAGCCTCTTGAAAAGCTGGGGACAAGGGAAGGAGAAATTCTTCTCTTGTTTCTTTTCGTCTCTGTAAGGCTTTTATAGGAATGAAACAGCCCTGAAAATGTGGGCAAAGAAGTTAACTTTTGCGATCAAACCTGATGTTTACAGAATTGTAGTTCTGAATGCCAGGTCAGTTATCTAACTCTAGAGAATTTAGCTACGAGTCGATTCAACCCGTGCAAAAAATAGACCGCGAATCTTGACTTCTTTCGGTTCGCCAGCACCTAAGTCTGTATCAGATGGCTGTTCGCTCTCGAAAGTACCAGCAATTTCACCACTAGAACTATCTACTTTAGCGATTTGCAGAGAAATCTTACCATTAAGATTTTCAGCACGCTTGACGTTAGTGCGGGTAAGTTCTTCATCATCCGCTTGAGCGGGGAGAGCTACGGCATTATCGTAGCCACTGACGACACCACGACCTTTGGGATCTAGGAAGGCAGCACCACGGTAGGAAGGAACTTTGAAAGTGCCTTCAAAGTCCGTAGAGGTGTTAATACTGCTCAAACTGGGTTGGGTTTGAGCAACCAAGTTTTTGATGGTGAAGAGGAAAGGTACTCGCTCACCGCCAGGAAGTTGTACGGTGATGGCTTGGAAGTCAAGACCATCAGTTTCCTCAAAGGTCAAGCTATTATCTGAGTTGATTTTTAGGTTGCCTTGCACCTGGTCAATAGTGGAAGTGTATCTAGTCAACAATTTGCCAGCAACAAATTCTGCTTCTTGGCGTTTATTAGCAGGTTCTTCTTTGATGAAAAAGCTAGTTGGTTCTAAGCAAAGTTCTTTGATGGCATAAGACTGGCTAGAATCAATGGGAATGGAACCACGGCTTGTTTCTGCTAGTTGGGGGCATTTGTTCGCCAAGCCAGTGCCACGAATTTGGTCGTAAGTAAGTACATCTCTACTACTAGTAGCAGGAGCATCACTACAAGCAGTTATTAGTCCCAGGCACAAAGCCAAGAATGCAACAATTAAAGCGCGATACCTCATGGTCAACCTCAATCTCAAAAATTAATATCTAAGTTGTAAAACTGCATCGAAGCTTTGATTTCTGACGAAAAGCCATTTTCGAACTGACACTGCGTTGCTCTGATTACCAGAATTGAAACAAATGTCAGGGCGTATAGGCTGAAAGTCGCCAGTCAAACTTTTCTCTGCTAAACGTAGTTAAACGTGTCGTTTTCTTGAGCTTGGGGAGTAAACCCCAGAATAAGTAGCACACTGTATCCTTTTTGGATGTGTGTAACTAAGGAGCAAAAAACCAGCAGTTTTACTGTTGGTGGCATTTGTTAGAGTTGGGCGGGGGGATGAGCAAGCGCTACACAGAGCAGCATAAGTGCTTGCCTCAAAGAGTGCGAAGAGAGTTGTCTGCTTTGCACTTTGCTTTTGCCAATTGCAAAAGCAGCGTCGCCCAAGTCTTTTTGTATCATGTATGTGACGCTACTACATACAGCCCATTGTTTGATGGGTAAATTAGCCAGATCATACGATTTTTTTTAACTCAAAATCAAAGTACTCTTAATTCACAAAGTCTCGTCCCGATCGCATCTAGCTGATGTGGAGGCTATGCTAAAGGTTACTACGCTCTTTTAGGAGCGATCGCAATTGCTTTTAATAAAGATACAAATCTAGTTATATTCAACCCTTACTTAGGTAAGTGCAGGGAAGAGCAAAGGCGGTGAGTCTAGCAAAAAACCATCTAAAAGCCTACAGTAGCTTCATTTTCTGTGCTCAATGTCTAGAGTAAGTATTGGCAAACTAGGGAAAATTAAAAATCTCCGGTAAATTTG
Organism: Nostoc sp. LEGE 12450; assembly: GCF_015206895.1. Classification (GTDB taxonomy): domain Bacteria; phylum Cyanobacteriota; class Cyanobacteriia; order Cyanobacteriales; family Nostocaceae; genus Nostoc. The sequence goes on from NZ_JADEXU010000038.1 coordinate 8,195, forward strand.
AGTTGGCCTCATTTATACGGAAAAGTTGGCATGAACCATAACAAAAATCTGGAATCAGGGGAGTTGTCCTGTAAACTGCAAGCGATCGCAACTGTGGTGTATGATGCCGTGCAGGGTTGTGAAGGTGAGACTGTAGCTCTTTTGGCTTTGCTTAGGCAATTGGAACAGTTACACAGAGAGATCCGAGATGGGGTTTTTCAAGAGAGTTTGCCTGTTAACCGTCGGCAACTTTACTCACTCCTAAAAGATATTGAGTCTGAGGGAGGCTGGCCTTATATCGAGCGTATGAGACTACAAGCTTTTCTAGCGAATTTGCCACAAGAGGCCTCCCCAGAAAATAGCCGTGAAGTTTTAGAGAGCGATCGCTCCTTTGCTGATTAACTCAAAAATTATTTTCTACCTCTGAATTAACAACCCCGATCGCCTCATCAACCGCTAAACCAAGAGCGGTTGCTCATTGAGGCTTCAACTTAATTCATAATTAAAAAGAGTTTTTAGTGGGTATGCCATTACAAAGAAAGCGATCGCGCTCCTCAAGATTACGGTTGTGCTTGAGATAATCACCCACCCAGTCGCAACCACGAACAAGCAGATCGTCAAGGTTTAAATTCCACAGAATTATCGTGTTGTCATCACTAGCTGATGCTAGTGTTTGACCATCTGGGCTAAAACTGACACTTAATACTGGGGCACGATGCCCATTCAAACTTTTAATTAATTTGCCTTCATGACTCCAAAGTTTTACTGTACTATCCCAACTGGCGGCGGCAAGCAATTCACCATTGGGGCTGAAAGTTACAGCGTTGACGCTATCGCTATAGCCTTTTAATAAGGTTTTTAACAACGTACCATCCCGTCGCCACAGTTTTACAGTGTTATCCCAACTGGCAGAAGCCAGCAACTCATCAGTGGGACTAAAGCTGACACCTAACACCCAACTGTCATGGGGCGAAAAAGTTTTGAGCAATTTGCCTTCACGGTTCCACAGTTTTACAGTTTGGTCATCACTGGCAGAGGCTAAAATCTGACTATCAGGGCTGAAATTTACGCTATTTACCCAACCCTGATGCCCCATTAAGGTTTTGAGTAACTTACCTTGACGGTTCCAAAGTTTCACGGTTTTATCTTTGCTAGCTGATGCCAAAAACTGACCATCCGGACTGAAATTCACGCTCATCACACTATCGCTATGTCCGCGGAGAGTCATGATTAAAGTACCGTCAAGCCGCCAAAGTTTCACAGTTTCGTCATAACTTCCTGAAGCCAGCATTTTACCCTTGGGGTCGAAACTGACACTAGGAACTTTACTTGTATGCCCTACTAAAGTTTTGTAAAGTCGAGTTTTGAACTCGCCATTACTAGTGTATTTCTTCCAGAGTTTTACAGTGCGATCGCTACTACCAGAAGCCAGCATCTGACCGTTGGGACTCCAAGTAACGCTCAAAACTCGATCTTGATGCCCTTGAAGAGTAGGCGGTGTTGGGGCATTTAAACTCCATAGTTTCACGCTTTTGTCGAAACTTCCTGAAGCCAGCAATTTGTTATTCGGACTGAAAGCGATAGTAACAACAGCATCACTGTGTCCTTTAAAGGTTTTGAGTAAAGTACCAGTTATACTCCAGAGGTTTATGGTATTGTCTTCACCTGCGGAAGCTAACTTTTTACTATCGGAACTAAAGCTCAAACTCCATACTGTACTGCTATGCTGCCGTAAATTTTTGTAAAGACGAAAGTCAAAACTGTCTTTAGTGTTGCTGTTCTCGCGCCGCCAAAGTTTCACTGTCTTGTCTCGACCTGCTGACGCTAAAAATTTACCGTCGGGGCTGAAAATAGCTATAGTCACACCCTGCTGATGTCCCTGCAAAGTTGTAACCAGACTACCATCCCGTCGCCAGATTTTCACTGTCTTGTCATCGCTGGACGAAGCGATTAATTGACCATCGGGACTAAAGTTTACCCAGTTAACCCACCCTCGATGTCCTCTCAGGATTTTTACTAATGTACCGTCTTTGCGCCAGAGTTTTATGGTTGTATCCTTACTGGCAGTAGCTAACAACTCGCCATCAGGGCTGAAATTAACGCTATAAACCCAATCTTTATGTCCTCTCAGGGTTTTATATGGCTTGGGATCAAATTCACCTGTAATCGGGTTTTTACTCCAGATTTGTACTGTTTTGTCGAGGCTGGCGGACGCTAGGGTTTGACCATCTGGGCTGAAGCTTACACAGGTAACAGCATCAGTGTGACCTTTGAGGGTTTGGAGTAAACTACCATCAGGATGCCAAATTTTCACAGTCTGATCTCGGCTACCTGATGCTAAAGTTTGACCATCTGGGCTGAAAGTTACTCCCCAAACAATATCAGTGTGCCCTTCTAAGCGGTTGACTTCTGTTACCCCATAAACCGCCTGTTGCAGGGCTGTTACCACCCGCATTCGGGTATCTGGTTGCACTCCATCTGCCTGTTTTAGTTCTCTCCAAGCCCGCAAACTTTCTAATAAAGCATCAAACTCTTTATTAGACGCAAATAGAGCTTCGCTAGCAGCCGTGATTCCACTAATCCTCAAGTTGGTTTCACTGCGTTCAGCTCGCAGAGTTTGGTGAATTGCTGCTGTTTTTTGCAAGTCAGCTTGCCACCATAATGCTGCTATTGTTCCCCCCATGATTGCCAGCATTGCGCCTACAAACCGTGCTTCTCGCAGTCGCCGTTGCAACACTAAATTGAGTTGCTTTTGACTCAGTTGTTGGGCTACTTCTGCTCTAATTTTTTCAAGTTTGATTTTTTCAAACTCGGCTAGCATACCATAGTTGTTTTTTTGGCGAATTGGTTCAACTAAATAATCATGAACTAGCTGGTAGCGATCGCCTAATTCTTCTCTGACTCGCAACACCAAACCGGAACCCACCAATATTTCTAAAATCAGTTCCCCAACTGTGTTAAAGCTTGATATTGTATCTATATCATGGTTATTAACTAATGCAGCAGCTAAATCAGCTTTACTTTTTAAAGGTCGCGTCCCTTTTTCATCAGTTAACTCAAATAATAATTTCCAACTTAACTCTTCATTCTCCGGACCGCAGTCTTTGATAACTTCCCCTAGCCAGCGTTCAACCAATTTTGCTGACCCGCCACAAAGCTTGTATTCTCCAAGGGTAGTAATATTTTCTATTTGTAGTTGAGCGCCAACTATTTGTAATTCAATTGGATGTACTTCATCTAGTTCTCCTGTCAAATCCTGGACTAATCGGTTAATTAATTCATCACTCAGTTCATAATGAGAACGTTGAGTAAGACTGTGAATTATAGCTTTAGCATCCTGACTAGAGAATTTTCCTAGATAGTAGCGAATGTCCTTATCGAGAATATTTTTATTAATTACACCTAAATCATATAATCCAATACTATTTTTTTGGCTCAAGCGTTCAAATTCTAATAAATGATGTAAGTAATCTTCTCTTAACGAAAGAATAATTTTTACAAATGAAATATTTAAACATTCACTAAAGAATTGATAAAATTCTATTCTTTGCGTAGGAGGATTACTAATAAAAAACAATTCTTCAAACTGGTCTAATATGATAATTATTGTATAGTTGCGCTCGGTTGCTAAACGAATTTTTTCTAACAGTATATTGAATGTAGAGTCAGGATTAACTGATATTCCTGTGTATACCAGCGCTTGGTTTAGACTGCTTATTAAGACTGTCAGCCAATCAGTATAAACAGACAAAACAATAGGTATAGGAATGCGTTCCCCGATAATTTTTCCTGTCAGGGCTGGAACTAAACCAGCTTTGAGAATTGAACTTTTACCTACGCCTGATGGGCCATAAATTACTGTAAGTTTATAGTCAGCACGACTAATTCTTTCAATCAAACGATTGACATCTTGCTGTCGTCCTGAAGCTGATATTTCTTGGGCAACTCCTTCAGGAATAAACGGTATTTTTTGAGGTTCCAATGCTGGGTTAATTCTAGATCGTTGCGGCTGTAATTGACTTGCCCCAATGAAAGCGCGAAACCCATACTGATGCTCTATCTGAATTTTTTCTTGCTTGAGTTTAAAGGCTTCTGTATAGTTATGACGCTCAAAAAAGTAAAGCGATCGCAGTTCCTCTAAAATCTCTAAATACAGTGATGGCTGATGTTGTAGCTCACAAACTACCCTCGCCCATTCCAGGTTATTGATAGCTTCTTCTGATTCACCTAGATGTCGCTGTGTACGTGCAAGTAACAGAAGATACCAACTTTCTTGTCGTCGTGTTCGCAAAGCATCTCGCAGAGAAATTTCTGTTGCTTCTTCGGAAATAGAAAGTGCTGCATTCGCTAATTCATGAGCTAGTACCCAATTCGACTCTGAAATTGCCACATTTGCCAAAAAACCATAATTTTGAGCAATTTGTGCAGGAGTTCCATAAATTTTATGTAGAAGTAATGACTTTTGAGCTAATTTTTTTAAGTCATCCCAAGCTTGTAAACGTTGCAGCATTTCACAAGCAGGCAAAATAAATTTAGCAACTAAGTCTTCTCTTTGTACCTTCTCCAATACATCTAGGCATTGTTTAAACCACAAGAGAGCATGTTCACAATACCTACTATTACTATTGTGGTGTAAGTCTGCCATGCGGTGATAACACAGCCCCAGGTGGAATAGTACTATTGCTTGCTTGAGTAAAAGTGAGGGAGGGTGAGGAGATGAGAGAGGTAAAGAAGAATTACTCTTCAACTCAGCTACTCTCTTTCTTTCCTGCTGCCATAATGCTAGGCTTGTTTGATAATTGCCTAAAGCACCATTAATTTGATCGTTGGCATATTTATCTCGTCCTAACACAAATTCTAAACTAGCTTCTAATCCTGGTGTTAATTGAACACCATATAGACGCAGCAAATCATTACGGGCTGATTCTATTTCGTGGCGGTGTTGAGACTTAGGATCTAAATCTAGGGAGGCATTAGATAAAAATGTTTCAGCACCTGCTTCTAAAACTTTAGCAAATAGAGATTCTGCTTCTTGATGGATCAAAGCAATTAAATCTGCTTTTGCCATTTCAAATTTAATTGTAGTTGCAGCCCAACTTTTAAAATCAGGTGCTAATCTGGACAACAATGATGCAACTTCATCTTGTAGCCACAACACTACTGGAAATGGAAAAGTTGCGGCATATATATCTCGCGCTTGGTTAATGCCTGTAAGTAAGTTTTCTAGGTCGATTGCTGACTCAATACCAAAAACCATAACAGCATCTGGCAAAGAGTCTGTCAGGACAGCAGGATTATCTAAGGATAGTTCTGAGACTATTGTGTTGTGTAAGGAAGTTGTTGACGAATTGAGGACGATTTCTCTGATATTGGTATCTTTGGTGATCGAGCGAATATTTTCTAACATTTGCTCACGTAATTGCCCATAGTTACACCGAACTAAAATTAGGGCAAATTGACCTTCAGAAAGTGCGATCGCTCTAATCAGTCTTTGCAATGTATGCTGATTTTCTTTTGTGGAGACGTGTAGCTGCTTGTCAGTAGTCATTTGTTATTGGGCATGGGGCATTGGGCATGGAACATTGGGCATGGGACATTAGTTATTAGTCCAATGGCCAAGGACAAAGGACTAATAACTATTAACTTACCCAGCGCTATTACTTGTTTTGTTGCCAAGCTAAAACTTTTTCTGTTTCTGCTAGGGCTGGACTGATGCCAAACCAGCGTCCCAGAGGGTCACGATATTCGAACAAATACATACTTCGTAGTAAGCTTTGATAGTCAGACTCACCTTTAACTCTCTGTTGTTGCACTACTTCAAACAATAATTCCCACTGGGATTCATCAATAGCTAATAGCAGATCGTCTCGGTAGTCTTTAATCACAGCTTCTAAGCATTCTCTAGAAAAAGGTGGATCTTGTCGTTGCAGGCAGCTATAAAGTAAACCCAATAGGTTACGAATGTGGCCACCGCTAACACGACATATCCGATCCAAGGTTTGGGAATGATCAAATAATTCTGTAATTAATAAAAGCCTTTCATTCAAAGAAACTTCTGGAAAAGCTCTTGCTAAGACTAACTGGCGTACTAGTGACATTCCTGGTTCGTAATCACTGCCATCTCTTTGCCGCACTAATACCATCGGCAGGACTTTTGGTGCAATCCCTCCTCCCAGGCGATTTTTTAGTGTTTCGTACTCATTGGAGAAAATTAGCGTTAGGGGAATTGTGTAAACTAGATGGCATTTGAGTCTGCGTAGCTGTTCGCCTCGGTCGATAAAGAGATATTCTGGTTGCGATCGCCCTGATGCTAAGGGACGCATATCGACTCGATCCAAATTATCTACGATCACTACCAGTCCTTTTTGACCCCGCAGCTTTAATTGTTCAATAGCCCTTTCTAAAATTTCTTCGTTAATCGCTTGCAAAATACTATTGGTACGTGGTTCCAAATATTGCCTCAGTTGATTCCGCATCTGAGTGCTATCTTTGGTTTTGGCGGTAATTTTGGCAATACCCAAGGATAATTCTGCTTGTCCAGAAAGCTCTATAGGGCTTTGTAAAAAATCCCCTACTTCTTTAAACAAATTGGTAAAGTAACCACCTTTAAGTTTGATGTTAATGCCTTCTAAACTGGCACTGACTTGACGGGCTACACTCAGCAAAATATCGCTGATATCAATATCCGCCATGTCTAAATCTTGACTGGACTCAAAATAAACCACATGAAATCCTGCCAATTCTAGTTCTGTTTTGAGGCGCTGCAATTCTGTTGATTTACCGCAGCCAATGTGACCCGTAAATAACTGACAGGTTGGCTCATCAGGAGAAATCCGAACTATAGTCCGTTGCAATTCTTCGACAATCTTACAACCACGGACATCAGCAAAATCTATGTAATACTGGCGATCTAACACGTTGCTTATATTAAGCGTGTAGCTTGGGTTACATGCTTTATAAAAACGTGACAAATTGAATGTCGTTTTCATGTATGTATAGGTGTATGTAGACGCGTGTGTAGATGCAGTTAATTCGTATTTTTTATACAAACAATCTCTAACTTGGATGTAGGCACACAATTAATTCGCAAGTTGGTAGTGTCTTGCAAAAGACAGCACTTATTACAGGATTACTGTCAGTATCTGTCAGTAGTATGATAGAGATTTAATTGACCCTAATAACCTTAAACATATCTGTCCTTTTTACACCTACTATTGAGGTTTTGACAATCTCATAGCTTTTCTTTAACCTGACACAAACCTTGATGACGGAGCTAATCAGTAAAAAAAGCTACTCGATTATATTATTCCCTGTTTGTATAGTTGATGAGACATGACTAGTATGAATTATAGCAATCTATACAGAGACAAAGGAAGACTTATTTATCACTTCACATTCTATTTGTCAATAAAACAAAATCAGAAATATTTAAATTAAGATTTGGTAATCTTTAAAGAAAAAATGTTTTATGTCCCTTGTCAAAAAGACAACAGTGAGTTAAGAATGGACACCGGAAACTTTAATAGGAAGGATGACTAGAGACTACGTTCGTTGTGTACTTACTGTAAAGTGTTACTAAAAATAGAAAAAGTCTTGAGGAGAGCGGCTAACAGATGCCGACAGTGTTTACTGAAATTAATTAATGATACAAGCGCGTCAAGGAATTTGGATTGTAACCAGAAAGGGGTTTGAATGGCTGGCATAATATCAGTTTCCCGCACGGATCTTGCCCAGCGTCGTAAAAAATTACGTCGGCGACGGCAGATGAGAATTATTCAAGCTATTTGGCGAACCTTTGCCATTACCGGTTTGGCGGGTGGATTGCTGTGGGTAGCAGTTCAACCAGTATGGGTGTTAAAAACTCCCAAACAAGTAGTGATGAAATCAGGCAATCAATTACTGTCAGATGAGATAACTCAATCCCTATTAGTGCTATCTTACCCCCAATCTTTGTGGCGCATTGAACCAGCAGCGATCGCAAACTCTTTGAAAAAACAACCAACTATTGCTCAAGCGATCGTGAGACGTCGCCTGTTTCCTCCCGGATTAAACATCGAAATCCAAGAACGAGTCCCTGTCGCAATAACTCAAACAGCAAGTGGGGCAAATCAGGGTACTGGCAATAAAAAAGTCACAATCGGCTTACTAGATGCAAGTGGGGCCTGGATACCTTTAGAAAAATACACATCACTGAATCCCACTAGGAAATTACCCAATCTCAGAGTAATTGGATCGCCCAAACAATACTGTCTCAACTGGGCTCAAATTCATCAAGCTATCAGCCAAAGTGCTGTGAAAGTAGTGGAAATTGATTGCCAAAATCCAGCGAATTTAATTTTGAAAACAGAACTAGGAAATGTGCATCTTGGCGTTCCAGGCCCCCTGTTGTCTGAACAAATTAAGATACTCGCCCAAATGCGCCATTTATCAGCGAAACTTGATTCTGGTCAAATAGAGTATATTGATCTGAAAAATCCCGATTTTCCCTTAGTACAAATGAACCAAAAAGACCAAAAATTAACTCCCAAAAACCCTAAAAATATCTAGCGTGTTTAATGTATTGATAGCTCTTAGTAAATTAAGAAGCTTTATGCTGATAAATATATTTATTATTTTCAGTTTTCCAGCAACTGCGCGAAAATCGGCATTAACTTCTAATTAAAATGAGAAGATCAATCATGAAATCTCTCTTGTGAGTAAAACACTCTCAAATTGTTACCCTAACATCTAAATAGTAGGGTGCGAGATGTCTGACAATCTAACTTTGGTCTGTTGAGGATACTTCCCAAGACAGTTTACTGAAGCTTAAATCTGTAACTTAAGGTACTATCAAAGGTTGCGTAAAGACTACTTTTGGGCAATCAGTTTGGACTATTCTGTACCATAATTCTTAATTGGGTTACGAAACCTCTAGGAAAATCTTGATTTGTTGACCACACTAGTGAGGGTTCTCGTAAGATAGACTATTGCTCCAACAAAGTGTCCATTAAGACCCCCCAAACAACAAATTAATCAGGTATAGTCTGACAAGTAAATTCTTACTTACTTCAACTTAAGAATAAGTAAGTATCATGTAAATTTTGTGTCTAAAGTTGCAATTACCCCCAATGGTGAAACCTATTAACAATATTATTGAGGCAGATAAGATGCACTGTAGTGTGTCTTTAGAAGTTATGTTCTCTGATGAGAAGAATGAAGAGATTAATGTCTGGTTGAAGTTATACAGGTCACTTTTGGATAAATATAGGTATACTTCTCTAGAATTGGCTGTGCGATCGGCTGCATTAAAAGCTGATCTCATAGCAAATTTTCATACCGCCAATTCTGTTAGGCTTGGCAGTAGTGAAAACAATAAAGAACAGTGCCATAGTATTGTGGCAGTGTCAAACTATAGTTGACTCTTAAGTGAATAGCACCTGGAAAAGTCGTTTATCTACCCTCTCACAAATCCAATGACACTTGATAATAACCAAGGACTCACCTATAAAAATTCCCAATCACCGGGACAGCCTGGGTTTTCTCTGGCAGTTAACTCGACCAATCCCTTTAATAACTCTGGGATGAACTTCGGACAAAATCACGATAATAAGAAGATTTTTACGGAAAATAGCCGCATTGGGGAGATTGTTCCTGGTCGGGTTGCCAACATCAAAGTGATTGGTGTCGGTGGCGGCGGTGGCAATGCCGTTAACCGCATGATCGAATCTGATGTCTCTGGTGTAGAGTTTTGGTCAATTAATACTGATGCCCAAGCTTTAACTCTGGCAGGGGCTCCCAGTAGATTGCAAATTGGACAAAAGCTAACGCGGGGCTTAGGAGCAGGTGGTAATCCTGCGATTGGTCAAAAGGCAGCTGAGGAATCACGAGACGAAATTGCTACAGCTTTAGAGGGTGCAGACCTAGTATTTATCACAGCTGGTATGGGCGGTGGCACTGGAACAGGTGCAGCCCCAATCGTGGCAGAAGTAGCCAAAGAAATGGGCGCTCTCACTGTTGGGGTAGTCACACGTCCATTCGTTTTTGAAGGTCGCCGCCGTACCAGTCAGGCAGAACAAGGGATTGAAGGACTAAAAAGTAGGGTAGATACACTGATTATTATTCCTAACAACAAACTACTGGAAGTGATCCCCGAACAAACACCTGTGCAAGAAGCTTTTCGCTATGCAGATGACGTGTTGCGTCAAGGGGTGCAAGGTATTTCTGATATCATCACAATTCCCGGTTTGGTAAATGTTGACTTTGCTGATGTCCGGGCTGTGATGGCAGATGCAGGATCGGCATTGATGGGAATTGGCGTTAGTTCTGGAAAATCTAGAGCCAGAGAAGCTGCGATCGCAGCTATTTCTTCACCATTACTAGAATGTTCTATTGAAGGTGCTAGAGGAGTTGTCTTTAATATTACAGGTGGTACTGATCTTACTTTACATGAAGTGAATGCAGCCGCAGAAGCAATCTACGAAGTAGTTGATCCTAACGCCAATATTATTTTTGGGGCTGTAATTGATGACAGACTCCAAGGTGAGGTCAGAATTACTGTAATTGCCACCGGATTTACAGGTGAAGTGCAAGCTGCGGTACAACAAAGCGTAGCTAGTGTTCGAGTAGCACCTAATACCTCGAAGCGACCAACAACACAACAACCCGCAGTTAATCCCCCAACCTCAACTCCAAGTTCAACTCCAACTCCAACTTCAACTCCAGAACCAAAAGAAAAACCTGGATTGGATATACCTGACTTCTTGAGAAACCGACAAAGACCACGGAATTAAAAGATTTTGGATTTGAGATTTTAGATTAAATTAGCAGTCTCAGGTTAGGCTGAGTGCTGTATAAAATCTGTTAGTTTCAGGGTTATTACCAAAAGCAGGGATAAGCAATCTGTTGCCATCCCTAATTTTGCTAATTGGTAAATAAACTTATCAATCCTACTTAATAAAATGAAATTGGCTAGGAGTCTGCTGGCTCAAATTTCTAGGTGTGCTTTTCTTTTGGAATAAAAACCGGAAGACCTGCCTGATTACAAGTGCGCTTAAACCAAAGTCAACAATAATTTACATTTATTAATAAATGCAGAAGGCAGGAAGAAAACTGCCCATACTCTATAACTGACACAAGCAGAGAGAGCAACGGTTTAAAACCCCGACTGAACTAGAGTTCAATGGTTTCAACCGAATTGAAAAGCTTCTCCTGCCTCCTGCCTCCTTCAATTTAATGACTGTTCAATCCATTGAATAACCTGATAACCAAGGTGAGTACCATCTAGACGATCAATTTCACGAATTCCCGTAGGACTAGTGACGTTAACTTCAGTTAAGTAGCCACCAATAACATCTATACCCACAAAAATTAAACCGTCTTGGCGTAAGCGTTCGGCTACTTGGGTACAAATTTCATGTTCTCTTGGGGTAATTTCAGTTTGAGCGACTGTACCACCAGTGGCCATATTATTGCGAAAATCAGTTCCGCTAGAGAGGCGATTGAGCGCACCAATCGGTTCGCCATTGAGCAGGATAATGCGTTTATCTCCTTCTTTTGCCTCCGGTAGATAGGTTTGTACCATTACTGGCACTCGGCCTTGGAGGGTACTGAGTTCGACAATGGAGTTAAAATTGCGATCGCTTGATTGCAAAAATAAAATTCCTTCCCCGGCTTTGTTTCCTAGTGGTTTGAGAACAGCTGCCCCCTTTGCTTCGACAAATTGCCGAATAAACTGCTTATCAGCACTGACAATCGTTTCTGGAATAGCTTTGGTAAATTGGAGGGCATACATTTTTTCATTTGCCCCTCGAATGCCGCTAGGACTGTTAATCAGCAGAGTTTTATTTTGATCAACATAATCCAAAATGTAGGTGGCATAGAGGTAAGAATCATTGACAGGTGGATCTGTCCGTATAAATACGGCATCCATTGTCTCTAAAGAAGTTAAGGAAGAATCACTTAACTTATACCAAGGATTTGCCGCTATCCAGCGTCTCTCCACCAACTGCACTGGTACAAGTTCGACTCGCTGTAGGACAGCCCAAGCTTTGCCCTCCACTACACTCAGCAGATTTCCTTGAGTTATCCAAACTTCGTGTCCCAGGATTTGCGCTGCTTCGATCAGGGCAATGCTGGTATCATGACACGGGTCAAGCAGATGGATCGGATCAATGATAAAAGCCAGTTTCACCCTTTATACCTCAATCACCAAGAAATTAAATGGTTGTTCAATTATTATCTCTTGATGATCTTACTAATTGATGTACATCTGTACTGCTAAGTAGGAACTGGAGGGTAAAGTCTTGTGGACAGATACTTTTACGAGAAAAATTTCGTAAACAGAGTTGTAGCGACTGCCGTGTAATTTGCAGTGGCTTGTCGCTAGTGCAATATCTTCTAGACTTACACGGAAGTTAGTAGCTCATCTAGCTTGCCTTGACTGTCTAAAGCGTGGATGTCATCACAACCACCAATATGGTCATCATTGATGAAAATTTGCGGTAAAGAGCGCCTTCCATTTGCTCTTTGAGCCATTTTATTTCTGGCTGCCTCATCTCCGTCAATGCTGTATTCTGTAAATTCAACACCCTTACTCTTCAGCAAACTTTTGGCACGGATACAAAACGGGCAAGTCCTCCAAGTGTAAATTTCTACTTTTGCAGCCATAATGTCCTCAACTTGATTTAATACTTTTTAATTTTAGAACGTTGCAACTGGCTGTAGGTGTTCTATGCCGTTTTGACTTTACTTTCAGAAGTGTCTAACTAAATTCAGTTATTGGTTTCGCTGAGTTCCTTCGATATCCGCTACACTTAGTCAGATTTTTGGGCAGAACTATGCAAAACGAAAAATCGTTGAAAAGCCTAGAAGGAATGCAAGCTTTGCAACGATTTATAATTATTAGCCTATTTACACCATGTTGTACTTAATCAATTTTTACAGAATATAGGGTATGCACACTTGATTTTCTAAAAAAACAGTATTTCCTTTTATGGAAGTATCTGGTGTTTCTCAGTTTTTAAAACTAGAAAGCTGTCATTTAGGCTACTACTAAAGATTTTTTCCTCACCACTTTCAATGCACCTACTACAAATAAACCAAGGGCGGCTGTCGTCCCAGGTTCAGGTACTTTTTTTGGTGGAGGAGGCGGAGGACTATAATAATTCCCTTGTGCTTTTATAATGCTAGGCTCACTTAAATTGGTGCCATATTGGAAGCGAACACTGCCAATTTTGCTTATATCAAAGTTAGTGGGCAGTCCTGACAAAACGAACGTGGCCGAATTGTCAACAAAACTCCCTCCTTTGATTGCTGGATTTGCATTAGCATTGTAGCCGTCAATAATGCCGTAATTAAATTGCTGCTGTCCACCAAGACCTTGAAAAATACCCAAGCCGGCAGTACCTAAACCGTAGTCTTGGGTTATTCCACTGAGTCCTGCGGAATTGGTAGTAGATGCAAATGCCCATTCTTTGCCATTAGGAGTATTGAGAAGATTTACATTATTTGTAGTGGTAGAGGGGCTGTTTTTAGTGACCGTTGCAGCTGTTGCTGAAATTAACGATAAATTTAAGGGAGATCCAGCATAGTCCCAAAAGACTGATGTAAGAACATCAGAAGGGACTGAAACATTTTTCATGTTCGTCAGGGTGACTGTCAACTTACCTGGATTGAGTAAGTCATCAAACACGACTGATGATGCCAGAGCATTATTCGATGCTGAGTTAGTTCCTGTGACTGAGAAAGTCATAGAGGCTGCATCTGCTTGGGACATCTGTGAAACTGTCACCGCAGCTAATGCTGACAAACAACAGACTGCATAACCCGCTATTTTCTTGGAATATAGTTGAGACACTCGGTTGAAACTCCTTTTCTTTTTATTGAGGATATTTAAGACCTCTCAAAATAACTTTTTTATGGAAGTTACCAAAGTCTAAATTTACACAAACAAATACCAACTGTCTACGTTATTTGCCGAGGTTAGCTAAAAATTTAAATTTGGAATTATCAATATATTTTTTATGAATTGATGGAGATTTTCAGTATTTACACTTGATATATTTTTTTAAATTATAATTTTCTATATTCACGCTGAATAATCAATATTTGGTTTCTCGATGTTATTACTTAATCAACAGATTTTCAGGAGATATTGATTATTCTATGAGGAAGATTTGTATGTTGGATAGAGCGCAGCGTTGCCCTATAGAAAACTAGCCTACACTAGGTATCTCACGCCAATCTACACAAGTAGATGTTTTAATCTTTCACTAAGTACATGAGCTAAATTAAATATAGGACTCCTATTTGATGCTTGAAAACATACTGAGATGAAAAGCCAGCTTTATCAAGGTTTTATTTAAAATATTGTTCAAAATGAGACTTGATTTTTGAAAAAACTCACTAGAAATCAAAAAGGCTTTTTCCCTACTTCCTACTCCCCACTCCCTGCCTATCTCGCTTGCGCTGCGCTGCGCGAACAAAAATTAGACAGGAGTCATAAAACCACTGTACTGGTGTCAGTGCGCTTGGGTTAAGCAAAGCGCAACCCAACAAAGGCCCGGAAATGTTGGGTTTCGTTCCTCCACCCAACCTACGCAGTTTAAGTTTTTTGGCGCTAACTGAACCATATTGGTACTAGTGTGGTAATGCTAAAAAGGTGTATTAAAAATATCTGGAAAATTAAAGTTTAAAAGCATAATGCAACTTTTCTACTCTTCCTTATAAAAATGCAATAAATAAAGGAAGGCTATTAATTGCCTTCCCCAAAGTTAAATATTCACGACACTAATATAAAGTGCTAACACTGAATTAGTTACTCAACATTTACCTACTGTCAACTGCATATTCAATTAGTTGAGCAAGGCGGTGACGTAGGGTTTCTAATCCCAAGCGCTGACTCGCTGAAATAAATACCGCCAGGGGAAATTCTTCTCTAGCTAAAGCTAGTGTCTCACTATTGGCTTGATCGATCTTGTTAAAAATAACTAGCGCCGGGCCAGGAGTTATTGGCATTTGCGCTAAGATTTCTCTGACTGAGCGAATATGACGCAACCAAGCTGGGTGAGACAAATCCACCAAATGTAGTAGGGCATCAGCTTCTGTGACTTCCTCCAAGGTGGCGCGGAAGGCATCCATTAATGATGCAGGCAGTTCGTGTATGAACCCCACCGTATCTGTAATCAGAATTTCCTGATGTTCATTGGTTTCGCCATAAGGAATTACCAGGCGGCGGGTGGTAGGATCGAGAGTGGCAAATAGTTGGTCGGCTGTATAAACTTCTGCATTTGTGAGAGCGTTCAACAGGGTAGACTTACCAGCGTTAGTATATCCAACCAAAGCTACTGAGGGAATTTCTCGATGCTGCCTTCGTTGCCGTAACCGCGAACGATGGGCTTGCAACTGAGTTACTTCTTTTTGGAGTCGGGAAATGCGCTGCCCAATGGCACGGCGTTCAGTTTCCAGTTTGGTTTCACCAGGACCACGAGTCCCAATACCACCACCCAATCTGGACATGGTGCGACCTCTACCAGCCAGTCGCGGTTGCATGTATTCTAACTGTGCTAGTTCTACTTGCAACTTACCGGCACGGGACTGAGCGCGTTGAGCAAAGATATCCAAAATTACTTCGGTGCGGTCAACTACCCGGATACCAATTTGCAATTCTAAGTTGCGGACTTGGGAGGGTGAGAGGTCGCGGTCAAAGACGACAAGATTAACTCCTAGTGTTTGGGCAGTTAGGGCAATTTCTTGCACTTTACCTTCGCCAACTACTGTTTGGGGATGAACGCGCGATCGCTTTTGTTGTATTGTCTGTAATACATCTCCCCCAGCAGTATCAACTAAACGCGCCAATTCTGCTAGAGTATCTTGGAATTGTAGGGGAGTTGTCTCACTGGTCATCAGCCCCACAATTAGCACGCGATCGTGGTCAGCATGTACTTCCTGGGCGATAAATTCGCGCTGGAATTCTGCTTCCAGATTTTCCACCAAGTCTACTAAATCCTGATCTCCCAGATCATCCAAATCCATAGGTGGCGATATATTCCAACTTGGGGTTTGAATTTTGCTCTCTTCTACTTTGAAAGCAGCAGGACTAGTAATCAGGGTACGAGACTCTTGGGGTATTAGATGAGCTAGATAAGCTTCTTTGACATATCCAGTAGCACCGCCCCCCCGCCGTGTAAATCCCGTTCCGGTAATGTTTAGGACAACTAGGGCATCTAAGCGTTGCAGGGCCATAGCCGTGAGTGCCGCTTCGTTGGGCGGTTCTGGCTTCAGATGGGTGGCAATACAACGAATACCACTGAGTCGTTCTGCACCGTAACGGGGCAATTCCATCGGTGGTATTTGCGTTTGTCGCGGTGTACCCACCCCGACGCGAATCACTTGTCCGCGACGGTTGATGTAGGCGCACACAGGCTGATTGACTTCTGTGCTAATTGCTGCCAGACGCTGAGAAAACTCAGGCGTAGTGATGCGATCGCCTGGTATACGCTGGTGATACAGCCGCTGTAGTTGCTTCAGCTGGCTGGACTTTAAACCTTGGAGATTTCCGTAGATAGTTTCTATAGGCGTTTATGACCAGTAAATGGCCCCCCAATCCTTCTTATGTCTATTTTACAACAGGGTTTAGGCTGTTATCTATATCTTCTGAGGGATGCATTGGGAATTTGTCGCCTATAGTCTTGATTTGAACCTATTTTGGTGGTATAGGTCTAGCAATGTTAAACCAATGACATAGCATTTCGCGATCGCTTCACTGCTGTTTGTAATTCTGCCGATAGCCAGCTATCAAATTGCGGATAAACTGGCGATCGCGGCACTAATTCCCACCCAGCAGGTTGTAAAATATTTCTCAAAGCCTCTTCCTGAATATGGGGATAATCGGGATTCACTTCATCTTTTGGCCCAATTCCGCCTAAATCTCGCGCACCAGCTTCGATACAAGCGAGTAACCAGGAGTTATCCTTAACTAAATTCGGTGGAATTTGAATAGTAATATCTGGCGATAAAATCTTACGTGCTTTAGCAATTACTTCTGGTAATTGATGAGGATTAAAAGGAGGTGCATCAAAAGTTTGCTGATTACCTGGACTATGAGGTTGCAGGATAACTTCTTGAATGTGATGGTAACGTTGGTGCAAGTTAGATATAGCTTCTAAAGTTTCCCACCAATCATCAGAGGTTTCTCCAATTCCTAAGAGTAAGCCAGTTGTAAAGGGAATTTGCAACTCTCCCGCCCATTGCAATTGTTGTAAACGAACTTCTGGTAATTTACTCGGTGCGTGTCGATGTACACTATTTAATAATGTTGGCGTTAACTGTTCTAACATCAGCCCCATCGAAACATTAACACGCTTGAATTTTTGCATTTCCTCAAAACTCAATGGCCCGACATTGGTGTGTGGTAAAAACTCCATTGAAAGTGCTAATTTGCACAAATCATAAATTCGCTCGAACCACGCCTCACGCCTTAACGAATGTGGATGGACTTCACCACTGAGTATGAGAATTTCGCAGACTTTTTCGCTTTGAAGTGATTTTAAACTATTTTCTGCATCTGAAAGATTCATCCAGGGACTTTTGCCAGGTTCACTACGAAAGTTGCAGTAACTACACCGATTAAAGCATTCGTAAGTCGGAACGATTGTATAAGCAGGGCTATAGGTGACAAGACGAGAATTATTAATTGGCATAATTAGGATAATCTCAAAGAATGCCTTGTTCAAGCTATGTGTAGCAATTCTATCTGAGTTGTGAGAATTACTTTTTTAATGAACCACAGAGGCGCAGAGAACACAGAGAGAAGAATCAATAGAAATTTAAAAAAATAATTTGGTAATGCTAGAGATTACCGTGTTGTTCTTGTTGCCAAGATATTTAGATAAACAACAACTATTTTGTTTTATAAATTTCTGGTAACTGCCACCAAGGAACATGGGGAGACTCATGATGTTCTTCGTGATAGCCGAAATGATAGCACGTGATAAATGACCACCAAATTGGACGGTTAATTGTTTGTGAATGATGAGGCTCAATATAACCTCCTATGGGTTCACTATGGGGTAGAAAAGTACCAAAATAAAATAATTGGAATGAACTTAAAACTGAAGGGATCACCCAAAAGTAAGTTAAATTAGCAGTAGGTATATGGAGGACGTGATTATTAAAGTGATAGATAATAGTCAAGGCAATGATTTGTCCCCAACTCCAGTAACCCTTCATAAAATGAAAATACCACGCGAAGAAATTTTTGTGTTTACCATTGTGAAAATCTGGGTCTATTTGGCTGGCTGGATGGTGGTGGTGTATCCAATGTTTTTTTAATAATTTTTTATATGGTAAAAGACCATATAAAGATAAGGTTAATGTCCCAATGAAATGATTAATTTTGGTGTTCTGGGGAAAGACTACCCCATGCATAGCATCATGAGATGTAATAAATAATCCTGTATATAAGAATGTTTGCCAAAGTATACTAGGCAATAGCATCCAAAATGTTAACTTGGAGATGTCAAGGGAAAGTAATAAACTCAGGCTAATGACCCATGTAGCAACAATAATCGTAGCAATGAAAATTGCCTTGAACTGAGATTTATTTTTCCCTAATGGGGTCAATTTTGTTTGATGACTGGGTGGTTGCTCTAATTGAATCACGCTTTTACTCCGCCTAGTATTCAGATGAAAATTCCTAAAATATAGTCACGATAAAAAGCACTAACTACCATCAAGAAAACTCTATTAGTGGTCAGTGTTTTGAATTGGACAGTGCGAATACTCTAATAATATGTACAAACATTAAGATACTTTAACTATTATTACACAAGCAACTGCTATTCTAAAAACTGTTTTCGCTTGAAAGCTTGAGTGATATGAGCGACGACAGTGTTCAACCTGGTATCTGCAATAACCAGGGTCTTCTCTTTGCTCCTTTGCAATCAGTCTGTAACAAAAACAGTCAGATTAATGGGGAGTAAAGGAAATGAGTACCGATGCATACTGCACTCGGCTGTAGCTGTTCCCAAAGTAGGTAAGCTAGAAAACGGATAATACTTAGGTGGCCGTTCCAAATTTCAGGGTGAGGAGTCAGCACAAGTTCAGCAGCATTGCGGTTTTTGGTATTGATATGAGGTTTGAGTTTTATCACTAAGATAAAGTGCAATTATTAAGTTACCTTAAGGAACTAATTACATTCTTCATATTACTTAACTTACCCATTTGACGCTATCTGTCTCTAGTTTCAAAGTAAATGCAACTCTAAAGAATGAGATTTTAAGGAGGTTGAGAAAATATTTATCTAACAAAAGACCAATAATAGCTTTGAGGAGCCTATAGTTCAGAGGTGTTTTTACCAAAACAACTGCTATTGAAAACTTGTAATCTCACTAAAAACCTATTTTGGATACAATCAAAAATCCAACGAAAGTTAGAAGGTTTCTGGAGTGTTATTATCCAGACTAATAAATAGTAAATAGGTTTTTTAAACTTAAAGTATGGCTCCTACGGTACTAATTACAGGTGCTTCTGAAGGCATTGGCAAAGCAACGGCTCTTTTATTTGCGCGGCAAGGATATGATTTAGTACTTGCAGCTCGTCATGCTGAGCGCTTGGAAGCCTTAGCGCAGGAGGTGCAAAGCATTGGCCGTCCAGCACCATTAACGGTTACTTGCGATGTCACTGACTCATCTCAGGTAAGCGCATTAGTGCAAAAAGCATTAGAAAATTATGGCTATATCGACGTGCTGATAAACAATGCGGGCATCTTTGCATCGGGGCCAGTAGAACAATTCTCTCTCGATGATTGGCATCAAATTATAGACACTAATTTATGGGGATATATCCACACTATTAATGCCCTTCTGCCTCATTTCCTCCAGCGTCGAAGTGGAACTATAGTTAATTTAAGTTCCATTGGTGGTAAGGTACCAAGTGCTTACTTGGTTCCCTATTGTACTAGTAAGTTTGGTGTGACAGGGTTGACGGAATCGTTACAAATAGAACTACAGCCAAAAGGTATTCATGTTTGTGGGATTTATCCGAATTTAATTAAGAGTACTTTAATGGAACGGGCAGTTTTTCGAGGCAAGGATGAGCAAGATACTCATACTCGTCGTGGACAGATTGAGAATGTGCTGAAAAATCCGGTGGTGGAGAAGCCTGAAGATGTAGCAAATGCTATTTGGGATGCAGTCAAGAATAAGAAGTCAGAAGTGATGGTTGGTTCGGCGAATTTCTCACAAGCTTTGTATCGCTTGTTTCCTGGGTTGATAAAGTGGGTTTCGCGGCAAGGGTTGAAGAATCAAGATAATTAATTTTTGCTATCGTGACTCACATTCTCGTTTGGTTACATAATGGCGATAGCGAAACATTGCTTCTAGTTGCACTTGCACTAACCAACCACTAACAAATTCAACTGTTTCTCCACCAGGCATGGAGAAGGAAATAGCATCAGTCAGCCTAGTTTTGCCAGCTTCCGGTTCAAATTCATGTCGATGTACCCAAGACTCAAAGGGGCCAGATATCTGTTCGTCGGTAAACAGGCGATATTTTTCGCATTCAGTATGACGCGCTAGCCAAGTTAATGGTAATGGGCCGAGAAACAGGCGAAATTCTGTGATAGCGC
The DNA here is from genome assembly GCF_015206895.1 of Nostoc sp. LEGE 12450. Taxonomy (GTDB): domain Bacteria; phylum Cyanobacteriota; class Cyanobacteriia; order Cyanobacteriales; family Nostocaceae; genus Nostoc. The sequence goes on from NZ_JADEXU010000038.1 coordinate 28,779, forward strand.
CCACGTTCAGTCCCCCTTCACGACGAACCACTTGGACTGGCTGCCAAGGTGGATTCAGCATTTGCAAAATATCTGGCCTTTCGTGAAATTTCCAAACTACTTCTGGTGGCGCATCAATGACTGAGGAATGTTTAAAGTGCAGCATGGAAAGAAAAACCTAAAATTCAACTTTCTGATTCTGTATCAATCTCGATATCTAGGGTATCTTCGTCAACCCGGACATACAAAATATTTGGGTTACAGCAAACTTGACAATCTTCTACATAAGATTGCTGTCCTCCAGCACTCAAATCAATAAAAGTTAAGTTCGGTTCGCCGCAATAGGCGCAGTAATACTCAGCTGTGTTTTGCATGAAGTTTTTAGGATTGGGAATTGGGAATTGGGCATTGGGCATTGGGAATTGGATAATAAATTTCCATTCCTAGTCCTCAGTCCCCAATTCCTAGTCTCTAGTCCCCAGTAGTGGCTGTAGTTCTTTTGGAGATGGGTTGATATAACTTTGAGCATCAGCCAAATGCTTTAGTAGTGTAGACTGTGGCAGAGGCCCTTGCAAGTGGTTCCAAGGTAATACTTGTTCTGTAGACCAATCAGCGTGGACGTAGAAATCTAAGTCAGGGATTTGTCCTTTAAGTTGTTTGAAAGCACGTTTGTAGCTACCCAAGGAGTCGCCAAAGTCACGAGTCAGCTGAAGAAGTTGGGATAGTCTGCGATCGCCTCTCGATAACAAAGCTTGTATAATCGACCAATTATAGCTTTCTGGGCGAAATTCTATTCCCTGTGGTTTTAGCTGTTTTTGCAAAAACTGCAACCGCTTTTCGGCTTGGCGATTCACCCCAAACCATTGAAACGGTGTGTGTGCTTTGGGTACAAAGGTGCTGCATCCAAATGTTAGGCGTAATCCTGGTGCAGCTTTTTTGATACTACGCATCATCGTCACGGTTTGGTCTAAATCCTCTGCTTCTTCACCGGGAATTCCAGCCATTCCGTAGAGTTTCAAGCTTTTTAATCCACCAGCTTTGGCATTGATTGCAGCTTGGATAATTTCGTCGTTATGCAGCTTTTTGTTGACGATTTGGCGGATTTTCTCAGAACCACTTTCTACAGCAATGGTAAGCGATCGCGTGTCTCGTTTTGCCAATGTTTCTGCTAACTGGACTGTTACAGTATTAGTTCGCACTGAGGCAATACTGAGACGGACATCATCGTACTTTGGCTGACTTATATAATCTAGCAAAGCTTCAAACTCTGGATGCTGAGTTACAGAAGCCCCCAATAATCCTAGCCGATTTGTGACTTCTAAACCTTTTGCGATCGCTGGAATTAAGGAATCTTCCAGACTGGCTGTTCTAAAAGGCAGTGTGAGATAACTTGCCAAACAAAAGCGGCACATTTCTGGACAACTTCTCACCACTTCCACCATGTAAATATTTTCCCATGCGGCTTTTTCGGTGACTACAGTCGAAGCCGATAGAGTATTTCCTCGATAAGTCTGCTTTTGCACCACTGCGGGAATTTCTGGAGAAATTGGTTTAATTGACTTTACTGCACCATCTTTTGTGTGGTATTCGACTTCATACAAACTGGGAATATAAATTCCTGGGATTTGTGCAAGTCTTTTTAGTTGAGTTTGTCTTGAGGCATTTCTTACTTCTTTGTACGCCTCAATGAAATTTCCCAGTAAATTTTCGCCATCACCCAGTAAAATTACATCAAAAAAATCTGCAAAAGGTTCTGGGTTAGCTGTGAGAACGGGGCCACCACCAAAAATTATCGGATGAGAATCATCACGAGAAGTTGCTTGAATAGGAATTTCTAAAGATTCCAGCAAATTTAAAATATTCACATAATCCAATTCCCAGGAAATCGAAAATCCCACAATTTCCGGCGTTCTGGGGAGTTGTTCGTGAGTATCTGTAAACAGGCGACTCACCTGCACATCATCACGCATTGCCAAGGTTGCCCAAACTACCTGATAGCCAAGGCTAGTGATACCTACGCTATATTCATTGGGAAAGGCGAAGATTATGGGGATAGCGTTGGTGTCTGGGGTGGTGGGGGTGAAAAGGAGGCGTTCAGAGTCAAATACAGATGATGTCACAGGCGTTTTTTAGGGGGTTTGAATAATGCAGTCTCATAGAATTCACGCCTACAGAAGCAAAACTCACCTTTATGGGTTTCATTTGAGTCCGCACAGGCTGACGAGAGTTTGTGTAAGTAGGTTGGCGCAATCAAAGCTAACTAGCAAGGGCTGTCATTTGTCCTTTGTCACTTGTACTGAGCGTAGTCGAAGTATTGGTCATTAGTAAGGACTTTAAGACTATTTACGTTTCGGTAACATAATTTTGATTATTTCTACCAACTTACTTAGCTAGGGGTTCTTTATCTATATTTAATTTTAAGCCATAGAATTATCAAGTTAAAAAGCAATGTCACGCTATTAGCAAGAATAATTGGTAAAGATTGTAGATATATTCCATAAATTAACCATAAAAAAATACCAGCTATGAATGTAATCAGCGTTAAAAAAGAAACATCTTTTGCTGATTTTGTTTGCCATGTTTTAAACATTTGTGGCAAAAAAGAGATTGTGGTTATTGTGGCAGCAGCTAATCCTAGAATTGTCAAAAAATCCATTGAGATACAAACCTATAAAATAAAGTTTTTAGTGGTTGAAAAATTTAGAAGCTGATTTTTATAATTTTGTTGCATAGGTAATATCCTTTTCTTAGATGAAGAAGGCAGCAGGCAGGAGGCAGAGGGCAGAAGGTTCAATTCAGAAGGGGATTCAAACCCCTCCTAAATTGGGCCCACCAAATTGAAAATTTGGTGGGGGTCTTAAACCGTTGTTCTTTTTGGTCACGGTCAGAGAGCAGAAAACAGTATTCCTCCTGCCTCCTGCCTCCTGCCTCCTGCCTTCTGCCCTCTGCCTTTCTTGATGACCCTAGTGTATGATCGATAAGGTTATTCGGTTCTGGTGGGGAGCAGCTACCAGAGGTAACGGGGAAAGTTCGGTGCAAATCCGGCGCTGTCCCGCAACTGTAAACCAATTTGAGATGTAATCTAAAATCCCAAATTGAGTGAGTCAGGATGCCCGCCGAAATAGATTTACTAGTTCCACATATCTGCGAGGTACAGATGACTACTACTGTGAATATTTCCCCAGCGAATCCCTTGGGTGTTGCTGACCATACTTTATTTGTTTGCAAAACTTGCGCTAGCGTTTGGCAACAGGGAAAACGCTTAGGTGAAAGTGGGGGTGAAAAACTTCTACACCAACTTCAGCAGCTTGCACAAGATTGGGAGTTACGAGATGAATTCCCAATTCAAGAAGTTGAATGCATGAGTGCTTGTAATCGTTCCTGTGTGGTTGCCTTTGCTGCCAAAGGTAAATTAACATATTTGTTTGGTGATTTAGCCGTTGATGATAGTGCATCTGCGATACTAGAATGCGCTAGTCAATACTATGTCAAAGCAGATGGTTTGCTGCCTTGGTCAGAGCGTCCAGAAGCCCTGAAGAAGGGCATTTTAGCAAAGATTCCACCTTTATCTCACTAATGCGCGTTTTGATTCTGGGTGGTACAGGAGATGCCGCAGAACTAGCTGCTAGAGTCGCGACTATCCAAGGGGTAGATGCAATCACGTCTTTAGCCGGTCGTACCCGTGAACCATCAGTTCCGTTGGGCGATTTACGGGTTGGAGGCTTTGGTGGTGTGGCTGGATTGGCTAGCTATCTGCGAGTAATGCAAATTGACTTATTAATTGATGCAACCCATCCTTTTGCTAGTCAAATTTCTTTCAATGCGGCAGATGCTGCAAAGGAAGTCGGAGTACCCCGTCTGATGTTAATACGCCCACCTTGGGAAAAAGGAAGTGGCGATCGCTGGATGGAAGTTGATAGCGTTGAAGCCGCCGCCGCATCACTGCAAAACCAAGCACATCGGGTATTTTTGACGGTTGGCAGACAAGAACTCGCCGCCTTTGCTCACCTAGAGGAAATTTGGTTCTTGATGCGAATGATTGACCCTCCTGTTGATGATGCCTTAGTGCCACCGGGGATGGTATTGTGCGATCGCGGGCCCTTTAACCTCAATAATGAAAGGCAAATCCTGATTGATAACAAGATTGATACCATAGTGAGTAAAAATAGCGGTGGCGATGCCACAAAGCCCAAGATTATTGCAGCGCGAGAACTGGGCGTGAAGGTTGTAATGGTAAATCGTCCAGCCATACCGTCGGGAGAGCAAGTTAGTGATGTTGAAGGTGCTTTGGCATGGCTGATTGACAAATTGCATAACTAGTAGATAATACCAATTTTCCGTATAACACACGCGATCGCATCAAGAAAACCCACCAAAATAATCCGCCCCAAGGAGAGAAATTATTTAAACTTTGGCATATTACAAAGGGAGCGATCGCCCTCTTCCACTGTGGTGTTAGTTTTCAAATAATCATGCACCAGAGTGCAACCATAATTTAGTACATCTAGATTAAGAATTCGCTGTAAATTCCACAGAATGAGTGTGTTGTCATCACCCCCTGAAACAAGCAAAGTTCCATCAGGGCTGATCGCAACCACCCTAATCCCTGCGGTATGTCCGGTGAGGGTTGTTACTTCCGTACCATCTAGCTTCCAAAGTTTGATGCTGGCATCAACACTGCCAGAAGCAACAATTTTTCCATCAGGAGTAAATGCAATTCCCCAAATTCCAGCTTTATGACCTTTGAGTGTATTCAATAACTTGCCGTCTAACGTCCACAACTTAACGGTGTTGTCGCCACTTCCAGTAGCTAACATTTTACTATCTTGGCTAAAAACAACTCTCCATACTGCCGCCGAGTGTCCTATAAGGGTTCTAAACAAATTGCCGTCAAGCGTCCACAACTTAGCAGTAGTGTCACCGCTAGCTGAACCAACGAGTCGACTGTCTGGACTAAATACGACGTGCCAAACTTCCGCCTGATGTCCTTTGAGGATCTGCGGAGTCACGGTGCGGTCGCGTCTTGATATCTGAATATTTTTGTCAACACCTGCCATTGCAATTGTTTGCCCGTCAGGACTCAACACCCCTGATGTCAGTTTGCTGTGAAGATATTTGTAACTAGCAATTAAAGTGCCATCTCGCTTCTTGATTTTTACCGAATCATCGGAAGTGAAAAGCGCGATTAACTTGTCATCGCCACTGAATGAAACCTCGGAGATTTCGCCCTTGGATTCAGTAATAGTTTTGAGCAATTTGCCTTGACGACTCCAAAATTTCACCATATTTTCGTGGCTGGTTGTAGCGATGGTTGAACTGTCAGAGGCGATCGCTATTGACCAAATCCCCGCCTTATGAGCAATGATAGAATTTTGAAATGGATTTTGGCTTTGCCAGAGCCTAACCATGTTTTCTGCACCTGCCGAAGCAATAAACCTCCCATCTGGACTAAAAGTTACACCCCAAACTGATGCACTGTGCCCTCTAAGCGTTTTCAGTTCTGTACCATCAATATTCCAAAGTTTAATCGTTTTGTCGAGACTCGCACTGGCAATAGTCTGACCATCGGGACTAAATGCTACTCCCGAAATTCCGGCATCATGCCCTTGCAGAGTTTTATCAAGGCGGTAGCTTTTACTTATGCTGTCTCGCCGCCAAAGTTTAACAGTTCTGTCTTCACTTGCTGAAGCAATAGTCTGTCCGTCAGGGCTGAAAGCTATTCCTACAACCCAAGCAGTGTGACCTTGGAGAGTTTGTACAGGCTTGGCGTTTTGCCAGCCTGAATCATCTCGTTTCCAGAGTTTTACTGTCCTGTCTAGACTGGCAGCAGCAATAGTCTGGCCATCAGGACTAAAAGCGACTCCCCAAAACGCACCTTTAGAACCTTGGAATGTCTTGAGCAAAGTACCATCTCGCTTCCAAAGTTTCACTGTTGCGTCCCAACTAGCAGAGGCGAGGAACTGGCCATCAGGACTAAATGCTACTCCCCAGACTGAAGCGGTGTGACCTTTAAAAGTTTTGAGCAGAGTACCATCTAGCTTCCAGAGTTTAATAGTGCCATCTTCACCCACCGAGGCCAGTATTTGACCGTCAGAACTAAAATCTACTGCCCTAACTGCTCCCTTGTGACCTTTGAGAGTTGCAACTTCCGTACCATCACGTCGCCAAAGCTTAACTGTATTGTCTATACTGGCTGAGGCAATTAAAGAACTATCAGGACTAACATCTACAGCCATAACACTTGCTGTATGGTCGGAAAAACGATTGTATTCATCTGCTCCATAAACTGCTTGCCTAAGTGCATTTTCAACTTGAGGTGCAAGATTTGAGTTAGTTGTTCCTAGCTTATGCAGTCTGTCTTTGGCTTTGATTGCTTCTACAAGCGCATCCAATCTCCGTTGGGAGGCAAACAGTCCAACAGAAGAAGATACAAGCGCTCGAATCTCGCTGCTCTTAGCTTGACTTTCGCTTTTTTTGGTTTGACGATACATAATGAAACTTCCCACCCCTAAAATGCTAGAGACGAGCAAACCAATACACACTGCAACTAGCAAAAACCTTTGAAATTTAGCAGTTTTTTGCTCTTGTGCTAATCGTGCTTCTACCTCTTTTGCCCGTGCTGCCTCCAATACTGTTTGCACTTCGCGCTGTTCGCATTCTTGACTTGCAGCTAAAAATTGATAATCCCAATTGCTTAGACTTTTGCCCTGTATCCAATTTTGAGTATCTTTGAGAGCCTGTCCTCGCAATAAACGCGATTCATCTTTATACCCTGATGCTACCCAAGCATTGAATGTCTGCGAATAAGGGCGGAGATTGTCTAATTGTTTTAACACCCATTCGGCATTGAAAACACTCCGATAGATGGGATTTTTAATTTTGAGATAGCCGTTGTGTTTCTCTACTAAACCAGATAACAAAAGCTCTGTTTGTTCTCGACTATCATCAATCGGAACAGGAAGATGAGGCAAAGTGAAAAACTCTTCTCCCCTACTCGATGACATTTCCTTCTGGAGGAAGCCTCCACTACTAGACTGCTCCTCTGCTTGCAACACCTTCTGATAAATACCTAATAACCGCCCTGCTCGTTGGTCATTGAATAATAGGCGATCTCTTATAGTACGTAGATGTTCTGGTTCATCTTGTGATTGCCAATTTTGAATAATATGCGTTTTCACTAATTGCTCAATCCAAAATGCTTCTGTACCTGGAACTAGGCTAATCATTCCTGTAGCATTTTCAGCAGCAAATTGAATAACTAAGTTACAAAGTTTTTGTGTGAGAAACGGTTGTCCCTCTGTCCAATAAATAATTTCTTGCAATATTGTTTGTGGTTGACTGACTACTTCCTTTACTCCTTGAAGCAGAGGAGTAGCTTCATAGAGTTGAAAGCCGTGTAACTCAATTGCTTTACCAAGGTTAAAGGGTGTGCGGCCTTTATCAGCGATGAGGTCGGAAGGACTAGCTACACCAAATAGTGCAAATCCCAAACGATTAAAGTTTGAATTCTCTGGTCGCTGATTATAGCATTGACGAATCCAAGCAAAAAAGTCGTTAATTGGGAAACTTAAACTAAGTAGGCTATCAATCTCATCAATAAAGATGAAAATGCGTTCGGCTTTGGCGTTTGGTAGTAAAACTTCTTCAACAAAAGAGTGTAGTTTTTGTACTGAGGAAATGCCTTTTTGTGTCTCCCACCAACGTTTAAAGTTGATCTGTTCTGCTAAATTTAAGCTGTAGAATAAGCTGATAATGATGCCTTTGTACCATTGTTCTGGTGTAGTATCCTCAATACCTAAGATGGTCATATCCAAATAAACACAGCTATAGCCTTCTTCTCTAAGACGATAACTGGTGCGCTGTAGTAAGGATGACTTACCCATCTGGCGAGAGTTGAAAACGTAACAAAAATCCCCAGCTTTCAGGCTAGTATAAAGTTTTTCGTCTGCGTCACGGATAACATACGTGGGATCGTCACTGCGGAGACTACCTCCTACTTGGTATCTCATATTGAAGTGTAATTATCAAATACAGAGCTTACGTAAACAATAGCCGAAAAGAAAGATTTTTAGGTAGGGGCAATTCATGAATTGCCCCTACCTTTCGTGTATATCTTTGCCAGGTTAGGATTTTTTTGCAGTTTAATCGAGTATTGCCATAAGTGATAGTGATAGATGCCAACTTAGAGTGAGTTGGGAGGATATAAAAGTGTCTGGGATAGCCATCACTTACTAGGATAGAGGAATAGAAGCAGAGGTTTTCCAAATTCAATCAAAAGGAAATTTGTTTTATTCTCTGCATAAATTAATTAAAATGGGATGAAAGATATTAAGCTACTCGTGGAAGATAAGCACTCCACAAAACAAAAAATTTATAAGCCTCATTTTGATTATGGGGTACGAGGTAATTAAGTATGATTCATCACATATCTATTTCTGTTAAAAACCCCCAACATGTTGCCGAGGTTTTAGCTGAAGTCTTGAATGGCCAAGCTTTTCCCTTTTTCCCTCACCCAGGCAGCTATATGGTTTTTCCACTTGACGAATATGGAACAGGGATTGAAGTTTACCCGTTAAAAACTCAGCTAATGCCTGGTGAAGGAGATAACCAGTGTACATTTGCAGAAAATGCCAGTTCTTCTGGGTTCACAGCTACTCATGCAGCAATTTCAGTTTCTTCTAGTCAAGAAAAAATTGAGTTGATTGCTAAACGTGAAGGTTGGAGAGTGTTACGTTGTAACCGCGATTCTTTTTTTGATGTTATTGAGTTCTGGTTGGAAAACACGGTCATGATAGAACTACTCACACCGGAAATGTCGGCTCAATATTTGGCAGCAACGCAGCCAGAAAATTTGAAGAAAGCTTTTAATTTATAACTCTGCTACTGCTAACTTAACAAAACTATTAACTAATTTAAAATTGTTCGCGCAGCCTCTCCTAGAGAGTTTCAGATTCTTATTTAGGGACATTCCAACAAAAAACATCCCATTCTAGGGGCAATTGGGCAATTCATCTAGGCGCAAAGCGGCTACTCTACAATTTCTCCAACGGAGTAGCCGGAGGCTATTCTTTCTATGTAAATAAGGAATAATTGACGAGTACATTCTCTGTAGAGACGGCGATTTATCGCGTCTCTCTAACGTATCAGTCTTTTAGACGCGATAAATCGCGTCTCTACAATGAGGGCTTTCTGGCTTATCCCAAAGTCACAGCAAAACACTTTTCAAACAACCTCTAACATCTCAGTAATTTTTTGGATTTTTACTTGAGTGAATAGCTTTATTCAATTCCTGGAGCAAGTCTTCTTCCGCATCCCGCTCTTGCTTGAGTTCTCTAATCATTTCCTGACTAGAACCAATTAGCAAACCAGCAACTGCACCTACAAGGATGTATTTTTGCTCCAAATCTTGATACATTTGACTTGTGTAGGGACAAGGAAGTAAATTAGCAGCAATAAAACCAATTCCTGCGCCCAAAAATACCGTCACAAAGCCAGAGAAAGCGATCAGTTTAGCATTCATTTGCTTTGCTCCAATGCTTATAACTTTGCTAAATTCTTAGAAGATACTCTATATTGTCTCCGCAGTTGCCAAAGTTGCTACTTAATCTTTACCTCTTGTAATAGTAGACAGAGTGGGGGGATGAGTGATGTGAAAAGAATAACTCCTAACTCCTAACTTTTTACTCTTAACTCCCTATGGCGGTTTGCGATCGCATGGATCATAGATAATTCAAAGGGTAGTATCTGAACTTCTCCTATAATTGCCGTTTCTCTATAAGACGCTAGGTTAACACTAACGGTAAAATTGCTTACTATAGTTTTCTCTGGGGAATTGACCCTTCAACTCCCTCAACATACCAATCCATCGCCAATTGTCCTCGATCTTCCAACACCTTACCATTTGCAACTCGCACTACCCCTTTTTGATCTTTCACCGGGCCATCAAAAGGATGTGCAGTACCCTGAATAAACTCATCGCGCTTCGCATTCACTAGTTGTTGTACTTCTACCGGAATCGCCTGATTCATCGGCGAAATATCCACCATTCCTTCACCAATGCCATCCCAAACGTTTTGAGGTTTCCAAGTATTGCTCATTACAGCCAAGGCTTTATCTGTATAGAACTTGCCCCATCTGTTAATAACTGATGTCAGGTGGGCTTTTTGAGCAAACTTACTCATATCACTGTTGTAGCCAAAAGCATAAATGCCTTTTTCCTCAGCTAATTGGACAACAGCGCCAGAGTCGGTATGCTGGGTCAGTACATCTGCACCGGAATTGACCAAAGCAATAGCTGCTTCTCTTTCTTTAGCTGGATCGTACCAACTTTGTATCCAAAGTACCTTAACTTTTGCTTGGGGATTTGTTAAGCGCATTCCTTGTGTGAATGCACTGATTCCCCGAATTACTTCCGGAATTGGGTATGCGCCAATAAAACCAACTACATTTGATTTTGTCATTTTGCCAGCAATCATGCCGGTTAAGTAACGCGGTTCTTCAAAACGTCCTAGATAAGTGCCAACATTGGTAGCACGTTTGTATCCTGCACAGTGTTCAAAGATAACATCACCAAAGTCTTTAGCGACTTTAATTGTTGGGTTCATATACCCAAAGGAAGTGGTAAAAATCAACTTGTTACCATCTAATGCTAGTTGGCGAATTATCCTTTCAGCGTCAGCACCTTCATTGACATTTTCGACAAAGGTAGTTTTTACTTTATCGTTAAGATTGGCTTCCATATCTCTGCGACCTAAATCATGGGCATAAGTCCAACCAAAATTACCCACAGGCCCCACATAAACAAATCCCACCTTGAGAGGTTCATTTACCGCTACAGGCGACGCTGAGGGAGACTCCTCACCTGGCAATTTGGAATTTTTGCCTTGAACACAACTTGTTAAAGCAAAACTAGATCCTGCTAAAGTGACATACTTTAGAAAATTCCGACGATCCATATTTTATTGATGGGGTTTAGTTGCTGAAAAATATTTTTCTGATTACTAGTAACGACAGATACACTCTTGACTTAATTTTAGCTCTTGTTTTTTGCCGTTAACTTACTAACAAAAGAAATCAAAGAATGGTTGATATTATACAAAAGCACAATACTTTTTAATAAAAATAAGGGAATGAGGTAGAAGCATTAATAACCAATGTCCAATGCCCAACTTTACGAATCTGGAGGTTTTTAATGAACTTATTTGAGCTTTTAGCAGGGGAAGATAATCATTCAGCCCTCATTACACCTGGGGGGCGATCGCTAACTTATCAGCAATTGCGTGAGAATGTTGTTGGCTTAGTATCCCAACTCAACAGCTTTGGATTGACACGGGGCGATCGCATAGCCATTGCCATGACTAACGGTTCGCCAATGGCTATTACCTTTTTGGCTGCCGCCCTATGTGGCACTGCTGCACCCTTAAATCCCAAATACAAACAAGACGAATTTGCCTTTTACTACGAAGATACTCAAGCAAATGCCCTGATTACTTTGTCTCATGAACCAGAAGCAGCGATCGCCGCCGTCACACCCAATATGATGCTGATTAATGCCAAGGTAAATACTGACGGCACATTGAGCTTTGAATTAGTCAAAACAGGCTCACAACCAAGCGAATCATTGAATCTCGCAGCCCCGAACGCCGACGATTTGGCGATAATTCTTCACACTAGCGGCACTACCAGCCGTCCGAAGCGTGTGCCAATTCGTCATCGCAACTTAATCGCCTCAGCCAACAACATTATTGCTGCTTACTCACTCACAGCAGCTGATACTACACTTTGCTTAATGCCCCTATTCCACGTTCACGGATTGGTGGGTTGTTTGCTGTCAACTTTAGCATCAGGCGGCACACTAATTTGTCCCAATGGTTTTAATGCCTTGGAGTTTTGGAAACTAGTAGATACCTACAAACCTACCTGGTACTCCGCAGCGCCAACCATGCACCAGACAATTTTGGCCCGCGCTAGCCGCAACACAGAAATTGTCCAAGCTAATCGCTTTCGTTTCATTCGCTCTAGTAGCGCTTCCTTGCCCCCGATTATTATTGAACAGTTAGAGGCAACTCTCAATGCTCCTGTGGTGGAATCTTACAGCATGACTGAAGCATCCCACTTAATGACTACCAACCCCCTACCACCAAAAGTGCGAAAACCAGGTAGTGTAGGTTATGGCTTTGGTGTGGATGTCGGCATTATGGATTCTGAAGGCAACCTATTATCTCAGGGAAGCTTGGGCGAGGTGGTGGTCAAAGCACCCAATGTTATTGATGGCTACGAAAACAACCCAGAAGCCAACGCCACAGCTTTTGTCAACGGTTGGTTCCGCACTGGAGATCAAGGTACTGTGGATGCAGACGGCTATCTCCGCTTGACTGGACGCATTAAAGAATTGATTAATCGGGGTGGGGAAAAAATTTCTCCCTTAGAAGTGGATGATGTTTTGTTGCGCCATCCTGCCGTTGCGGAAGCCCTAGCCTTTGCTATCCCCCACAAATCTTTAGGTGAAGATATCCACGCTGCTGTTGTCCTCAAGGGAGAAGTTGGCGAAAAAGAACTTTTAGCTCACTGTTCAACTATGTTGGCAGACTTCAAAGTTCCGAAGCAAATTCACATTTTGGAGCAACTACCTCGTGGTGCTACGGGGAAACTGCAACGGTTAGCTATGGCGAAATTGCTTAACATAGGCTAAATCAGCGATACACTAAGGAAAATTCCTTGAGGAAGCGTCAATGGCACGGTCAAACGGGGTTCAAACTGAAATGTCTGCACAGGAATTGCCTACAATCTCAGATGAAGAAGATACAGTGACAGTTGAAGATTTGCCGGAACAAGTAGAGGATGTGCAGGATATTGACGACATCTTGAACTCACTCAAAACCTTGCTGAGTAGTCTAGAAAAGCTCCAAAAAGTCCGGCAGGAAGTGGGCGACATCAAACCGTTAATTGGGCGGATGCTGGATGGAGAACTGGTTGCGGGTGAAGAACTTGAGCAACTCAAGTCAGGTGTGAGCAGTCTTTCTCGCCTTGTGCGGGCTTATAATGACCATCAAATAGCGTTGGCTAAAGCCCAACCTGCAAGAAATTTGCTAGATCAAGTCCTCAAAGAGCGGAAAGCGAATTGAAATCAGAAGCGATGTCTACGATGGTCACTGAGCTTGTCGTACCCCTCCGGGGAAGCAAGCTACGCGCAGCGTCTCGTAGAGAAGTGCGGGCTACGCCTACGCATTTTTTAATTTCAGGAAATGCGTAAGCGTAGCCCTAATTACCCAAATGTCTAAACACACATCGGCTTGTCGCAATCTGACGCTGTAAGTAGATGGTAAATTCAACTTGTGGCTAGACGTTGTTAAAAATTATTGATTATGAGCTTCAAAACAGTAGTCTTCTACGGTTCCTACAGGAGCGATCGCCAGGGCATCAAAGCTGCCAGATTCATAATTAATCAGCTTAAGCAAAGAAACCATGAGGTGATTTTTGTGGATGCAAAGGAGTATGACTTTGGTATTTTAGACCGGATGTATAAGGAGTATGATACAGGTCAGGCTCCTGCAAAGATGGAAGAACTGGCAGAACATATCCGAACAGCAGATGGTTTTGTAGTTGTTGCGGGAGAGTATAACCATTCCATTCAGCCAGGATTGAGCAACCTGATGGATCACTATCTAGAAGAATACTTTTTCCGTCCGGCTGGTATTGTTTCTTACTCATCTGGTGGCTTTGGAGGAGTGCGGGCAGCCATACAGTTACGTTCTTTGCTGTCAGAGATGGGAATGACTACGATTTCAAGTATTTTTGCCATCTCCAAAATTGGGGAATCTCTGGATGAAGCAGGTACTTCACAGGCGATCGCTTTGACGAAGAGAGTCGGTCAATTTTTGGATGAATTAGAGTGGTACGAAGAAGCATTGCAACGACAAAGATTTGAAAAAGGAAACCCGTTCTAATCAAGTCAGGATAAGTATTGAACGACAGTTATGATTTTTTCATGACTAAATCTGTGGTTTCATTTGAAGGATATCGAATTTTGCAAGATATCTACTTATGATCATGAACGTTGCACCCGCCATTGTAGTACTAGGTCAAAATAGCGTGACAGTAGCACGCAAAATAATCAGCGTTCTACCAGGAGCGACGCTATACGGTCTAGCGGGTCGCACATCGGGAGTGGATGTCAGCTTTACTAATTTTGGCGACACGTTACGCGAGTTATTTGCTCAGGGAACGCCGCTAATTGGCATTTGTGCCGCCGGCATTTTAATTAGGACGCTAGCTCCCATACTCTCGGATAAACAACAGGAACCACCTGTGTTAGCTGTGGCTGAAGATGGTAGTGCTGTTGTCCCCCTCTTGGGCGGACTTGGTGGGGTAAACGATTTGGCCCGCCGTATTGCCGAAGCGCTTGATGTTAAACCTGCAATTACGACTACAGGTGATTTGCGTTTGGGTACAACGCTGTTATCTCCTCCCCACGGATACCGTTTAGCAAACCCAGACGATGCTAAGAAATTTATTTCAGATGTGCTAGCTGGGACAGAAGTCAGACTAGAAGGCATAGCGCCTTGGTTAAGTGATAGTAAATTACCTATAAATCCCAATGGAGATTTGACCATCCAAGTTACGGAACGTTTGGTAACTCCTACAGCCAACTGTCTTGTCTACCACCCAGCAACGATCGCGATCGCAATTAATGGCATCATTGATGATGCAGTAGCTTTAGTAGAGCAACTACTAACTGATGCCAAACTAGAAAAAACATCAGTCGCCGGGATATTTGCACCCATCACCGCCGCAGCCGATCCCGCAGTTAATACTGTAGCTAGCGCCTTGGGAGTACCTGCCCGCTTTTTTACCCCAAATCAGCTAGAAAGTCTGTTATCACAAGGTTATAGCCCTGCCCAAGCAGCTGCGATCGCAGCCACAGGCACATCTCCATTATCTTCCTCATCTCCCAATATAGCGATCGCCATTGCCCCTCAACCAATTGACCCAAATACCATCGGTCAACCACGCGGACGGTTAGCGATTATTGGCACGGGGCCTGGTGGAGCGCAATGGATGTCTCCCGAAGTCAAGGAGATACTGAAATCGGCAACTGACCTAGTGGGTTATAAAACTTATTTAGATTTAATCGGTTCTCTGGCTGACGGCAAGCAACGGCATGAGTCCGACAACCGCGAAGAAGAAGCACGGGCAAAAATGGCCCTTGATTTGGCAGCATCTGGGCGATATGTCGCTGTCGTTTCATCTGGCGACCCTGGTATCTATGCAATGGCAACAGCAGTTTTTGAAGTGTGCGATCGCTATGCCAAACCCGAATGGGATAGTATCGACATTCATGTAGCACCAGGTATTTCAGCTATGCAGGCAGCAGCAGCAGCCATTGGTGCGCCCCTTGGACATGATTTCTGTGCTATTTCCCTCTCTGATATCTTGAAGCCTTGGTCTGCCATCGAACAACGAATTGCTGCTGCTGCCGAGGCTGATTTCGTAATCGCTTTCTACAATCCTGTTTCCAAAGAGCGTACTTGGCAACTAGCAGAAGCAAGAAATATTTTGCTGCGACATAGAACACCGGATACCCCAGTAGTGTTGGCGCGGAATCTCGGCAGACCAGGACAGACGGTGAAAGCGATCGCACTTGACCAGTTAACACCAGCAAGTGCTGATATGCGGACAATTATTCTCGTTGGTTCTACAAAAACCCGAACCATCAAACGCAGCGATGGTAATCTCTGGGTTTATACACCGCGCCGCTATACGGAAGAATAAGCATGATAAGCGCTGTAAAAACAAGGCAAACTTCTCCTTTGTTGGGGAGGCATTTTTTCAATCCATTTTTCTGTGCGATCGCATAATAAAACCCCAGGACTGGGAATTCATTCCTGGGGCTGTTATACCTGACCACCTTTACATTTTTAATCTAAAAGCCATGTAAATATTGAACTTTCAAAAGACATATCTATCTGTATTTTGTCCAAATATACTTTTATACTTAAGTCAATTCGTGTTATTATAAATTTGTTTTTTAGGACAATAAAATAAGAGCAAAATTCATTTTATACAATTAGATATTTAATTATCTTGAGTACTTGTAAAAAGATATAATTCCAGTAAATATGTCCATTGTTTTAGCTGAAATATCTTGATTTTTTTTGGTCGATCATTAACAATAAAAGCATCATGATTCATACATGATTGTAGCCGAAAAAGTGACAGAAGCCCTTATTTAAGTCCGCGAAAGCGGACTTTTTTGTATCTATTGATTGCTATCTTTATAACCCAATACGGTTCATTTAAGGGCTACTGGCAAAAATTTTGGGGTTTTGAGACGCGATTAATCGCCGTCTCTACAAGTGTTTATTTCTAAATCACTATTAACAACCGATAAAAATTCAAATTTTTTGGAGATACTCAGGTGGTACACGATCCACTAACCAAACACCATTATCAGAACAATAGAAGATGTAACCCGCCTGATGCATTGCGGCAGCAGATATAGCAAAAACCACTGGTTTTCCATGTCTTGCACCAACAGTTTGTGCTGTTGCAATATCCTTGGATAAATGGACGTGATGCCGTGACATCTTGCAAAGTCCTGTTTCCATAATTGAATCTACAGATTTGTGTCCCGTGCCGTGATAAAGCTCATCTGGGGGAACAACAGGTTCTAATTGTAAATCGACTTCTACACTATGTCCTTGGTTAGCCCGAATCAGAGTACCTGTCGAATCAAAAGAAAAACGTTGTTTCTCGCTAGATTCTACTACTGCCTCTAATTCTTGACGGGTAATTGGAAACTTATTTTTAGCACAAGCGGTAATTAATTCATCAACAGCAACCCAACCACCAGGAGCAAGTTTAATTCCAATCGCATCCGGTGTGTGTCGTAGATATTTGCTGAGATATTTGCTGATTTTGACGAGGCGAGAATCACTCATTTGCTTGTAATTGATAGATTTATACTACAGTTATATATTTATATGTTACATTCCGGTTTTCATTGATGATTTTACAAAAATTTTAAGCAATCCAAAAATAGGTAAGCATCAAGGTAATAACAGTTAGCGGTAGCCCAAATCGCAAATGTTCCCCAAAAGTGAGTCGATATCCCTGTTTGGCAACAGCCTCCGCCACAATCAAGTTTGCTACTGAACCCAGCAGGGTGAGATTTCCTGCCAGTGTTGAAGCCGCCGAGAGTAGTAGCCAAGTGCGGGTGTCGGGATGGGGAATTAGGTGATGTAATAGCAGTACAGCCGGTACATTCGACACTAAATTTGATAGCAACGCTGTTATCCCCAAAATGCTCAAGGGATTGTCAACAAAACGAGAAAGCCATTCTAAAGAACCAAGTTTTTGCACACCTTCGGTAAGGATGAACAGTCCACAAAACATTAATAGCAAATCCCAGTCTACCTTTTGTAAAATTCGCTCAGGCTTGAGGCGGCGTGTTACCAGTAATAGTGCGGCGGCAATTAAGGTAACTTCAGCAGTAGGAATTCCAATTAAAAATGCTACTAGTAATCCGGTGGTAATCAATAGACTTTTAATTAACAGTGGCTTGAAGATGTGATAACGCGGGGGTTTTACTTTTAAGTAAGGACGAAGCGATCGCACCTCTGGATATAACCACCACAATAAACCTACCTGAATCGTCAAACAAATCAACGCAAGTGGTGTTAAGGCTTTCGCAAGGTCTAGATAATTAATGCCAGAGAAGGAACCGATCAAGATATTTTGAGGATTACCGCTCAAGGTAGCAACAGAACCGAGATTAGTTGCACCTGCTAGCGCCAGCAAATAGGGAATAGGTTTAAGCTTGAGTAATTGGGTAATACCAACTACTAAAGGTGTCAAAATTAGAGCAATCGTATCATTGAGAAAAAGTGCTGAGAGGATGCCACTGCCAAAAGTTAACACCACCAGTAACCCAAATGGGCTGTGGATGCGGCGGATTGTATAATCAAGGGCAAGCTGAAAAAAACCAGAGGCGGCGAGATTGGCACTGATTATCATCATGCCAAATAGAAAAATTAGTGTTTTGTAGTCGATTGCACCCCACGCCGCAGGCAAATCTAGCACTCCCAATGCCATTAAGAAGGCAGCACCAACAATGGCGATCGTCGCCCGATTCATCCGCAGTCCGGGCAAGTATCCTAACCCTAGCCCGATGTAGGTGATAATAATCACGAGATATCGCAAAACTACCATTGCTCTATTCCCTAAACGTAGCAAGTCCCGATTTAGAGCTTACCGGATAGGCTGTAGATTTAGTTTCGGGCATGAAAAACCAGAAGAAAATTAAGGCAAGAGTTGCGATCGCAGCCATAGAACCTGAATATCTGCTAAAAATACATTCAACCAATCAAGTGCTTTCACGCTTCGTTGATGCGTCACCGAACGAATGCAAAGTGTAGGAGTATGTCACTTAAGATGCAATACGGTTCGGATAAGCATTTTTCACTTTCCTTGTAGTCTGGGTAAAGGTTAAGGGTTAAAGGGGAAAGGATGTATTCAAAACCTTTTCCCTTTCCCCTTTAACCGAACCGTATTGACTTAAGATGTATGCCCTTAGCACGTAGTATCATCATCAATAGTTGAGAATAAGCGATCGCGATCGCTCACCAAGACTTAAAACCACTTTTCTTTTTCCAGGTGTTTAGTTACCTACGCCGAACCTCTTCTAGAAAAGCAACTTGGTGTGACACATCGCTTAACTTTTGGAACGCCTTGCAAAAAAGATATGTTAGATTTATTTATCTCTACTTACTTAATTTTTGTAAAACCAGATACATTAAATGGTAGTTTAGTAGCAAAGGAATCGAAGAGCATGGCCATTAGTAGCCCTGAAGTAATTCGTCACATTTTGATCGGGTTGGGATATTTAGCCCCTGAGATTGATCCGAAGCCGGATCTCACTAAATTCGCTCCCTGGAAGCGCAATAACAACTCATTAACAGACGATCTTACTGAAGAAGCGATTAAAAAGTTTCAGAAGCAGTACTCACAAAAACTTGTGGTAAATGGTAACGCTGATGCTGAGACTCGAACTGTAATGGAAGAGACAGTCAAAGGGCTTCAAAATAGATTGAAGTTTCACGGTTTTGCAACCCCTGCCGAAATTCCTTCAGACAAGCCATTTTATGGGCCAGCCACTTATACAGCAGTTAAAAAATTTCAGAAATCTCAGGGTTTAACTGAAAATGGCATTGCCACTTTTGAACAGCGTCAAATTCTACAGCAGCCTAACCTAACAGATAAGCCTCCAACCCCGCCACAATCACAACTCAAGCTGATAGATTTGTGCTTCCAATTCAAAAAGAATCCTCAAAATCCTTCTTACATCGCAGCGTTAAATAACTTACAACAAAACCTACCCAAGGACGTTTTACACAAAGTTACTAACAAATGGAGAGGGACAAACGACCAAAATCCTGAGATTGTCAAGCTGACAAATTTGTTCATTTATTATGACGACAACAATCAAAACCATCGTGATGCACTAAATCACTTACAAAGTCAGATTACCCCAGCTATCTCTCAAGCATTTTTAAGTCTCTGGAATAAGAAGTAAACAAAGCGATCGCTCTTGGAGAACTTCCAAAGCCTCTAGTAGCTTTTGTGGTGAGACTAAGAGGTTGTTTGAAAAGTGTTTTGCCGTGACTTTAGGCACTTTGATATCTCCCCTAACCCACCTTTTTAAGGGGGATTTAGGAGAATCTAAAACTTTTGATACCGACAAGATGACTTTTCAAACATCCTCTCAAGTGGATATGGATATTTGCGATCGCAGTTCTAAAAACGAAACTGGCTGATAATTACAGCGATTTTCAGGTAAATAGACCATACGCTAGGGGGCGCAAGGCTTTTGCCGCGATCGCACCCTAGATTTAGGTGCTGTTCATGCCTGGAGACAACATTTATTTTCCTTAAACAGTCGATAATGTAAATAAATGTAAAAAATTCTCAGGCAGGATAGAAGCATCTATGCGTGTAATTTTAATGACTGGTAAAGGCGGCGTGGGCAAAACTTCCGTCGCTGCTGCAACTGGACTCCGTTGTGCAGAACTAGGCTATCAGACATTGGTTTTAAGTACAGATCCGGCTCATTCCCTAGCTGATAGTTTTGACATAGAACTAGGACACGCACCCCAAAAAATTCGCCCAAATTTGTGGGGTGCAGAACTGGATGCGCTGCAAGAACTAGAGGGAAACTGGGGTGCTGTAAAACGTTACATTACCCAAGTTTTACAGGCGAGGGGTTTAGATGGCGTACAGGCGGAAGAATTGGCGATTTTACCCGGCATGGATGAGATTTTTGGGTTGGTAAGGATGAAACGCCATTACGATGAAGGTGAGTTTGATGTTTTAATTATCGACTCAGCCCCCACTGGCACTGCACTGCGCTTGCTGAGTCTACCTGAAGTTGGTGGTTGGTATATGCGCCGTTTTTACAAACCATTTCAAAACATCTCGGTAGCACTTCGCCCTCTGGTTGAACCTTTTTTTAGACCAATTGCTGGTTTTTCGCTACCCGATAAAGAGGTGATGGATGCACCTTATGAGTTTTATGAACAAATTGAAGCTCTAGAAAAAGTATTAACAGACAATACCCAAACCTCAGTGCGTCTAGTCACCAATCCTGAGAAGATGGTGATTAAAGAGTCTCTGCGTGCCCATGCTTATCTGAGTTTGTATAATGTTGCAACAGATTTAGTAGTGGCTAATCGGATTATTCCAAGCGTTGTCCAAGATCCCTTTTTCCAACGTTGGAAGGAAAGTCAGGAACAATATCGCCAGGAAATTCATGATAATTTCCACCCTCTACCTGTGAAAGAAGTTCCCCTATTTTCTGAAGAAATGTGTGGATTAGCTGCATTGGAACGCCTCAAGGAAACTCTTTATAAAGATGAAGATCCGACTCAGGTTTATTACAAAGAAACTACTCTTAGAGTCGTTCAAGAGGAAAACCAATACAGCTTAGAAATTTATCTACCTGGTATTCCTAAAGACCAAGTTCAACTAAGTAAAACCGGAGACGAATTAAACATTACTATTGGCAACCATCGTCGTAACTTAGTTTTGCCACAAGCCTTAGCAGCACTACAACCAGGAGGGGCAAAGATGGAAGATGACTATCTAAAAATTCGCTTTGCTGACAACACCAGAGTTTAATTTTGTTGAATGTTTATCTGTCAACAAAAAGTTAGAACTAACAAGCAATAACTCTATCTTAATAGCTAGTACAGACGCAATTTTTTAGCGTCTTTTTTTATAATTTTCTGATGAATTTTTATATAAGGGAAATAAATATTTTTACTAGTAATTAGACCGTAGTTTTACTGAAGACAAACTGATGAAATAAATTTCACAATGTTGTTAGAATTAATAATTTAATTTTGCAAACTACTAATTTATTTTTCTATAAGCAATGACTTCCAATCCTGAACACAATTTTTTATATAGCCAGGAAGAAAGTTTACTACGCCGGATTACAAACCGTATCCGACGAAGTTTGGAGTTAGAAGAAATTATCACAGTGACAACGGCAGAGGTGCGATCGCTATTAAAAACTGACCGAGTGATGATTTACAAATTTCATGCCGATGGTAGTGGTCAGGTCATTGCTGAGTCAATTTACAATAATCGTTTACCGTCATTACTAGGGCTGAATTTCCCAGCAGACGATATTCCACTCAGCGCCCGTGAGCTATTTATAAAATTACGGGTGCGTTCTGTTGTGAATGTTGATACTCAAGAAATTGGTCAAATTCAGCTGCGTGACTTGGATAATGGAGAAACTGTCTCAGAGGAGATCCGTTACCGCTCTGTAGACTCCTGCCATATTGAATATTTGACGGCAATGGGGGTAAAATCCTCTGTGGTAGCGCCTATTATCTATCAAGATCAACTCTGGGGGCTACTGGTTTCTCATAATTCTGAAGCGCGTTTGATTTCAGAATATGAATTAGAAGCAGTGCAGATGGTGGTAGAGCAACTCTCTGTAGCAATCGCTCAAAGTAGTCTGCTCACTCAAGTCCGCAAAACAGCCGAACAAGAAACTATCATTAACCGCATTGCTACTCTGCTGCATTCACTACCGACCATTGTATTACAACCAGCTTTAGAAGCGGCTGTTACTGCCTTTAATGGTGTTGGTGGCAGGCTTTGCATTAGAAATGAAGCTTTTGATTTCAACAATGGCAACATGGCCAGCTTAACAGAATGCTTAATACCAGGAAACACTTGTATCAAGCTTTTTATCTGTGGACAGCAACCTGTGATGCCAGAACAAACTATATATCCTCTAATAGAGCAGTATGGTATCTGGCAAGAACACTATAAGTCTGGTAACTACGATGTTTGGGCAATTTCAGATATATATAATAGTCCTGAGTTGCGAAGTTTACAAATTGCTTTTCAACCAACTAAAATTCGCGGCATATTGACAATCCCACTCCACTATCGTCAGCAATTGCTGGGCTACTTAAGTATTTTCCGCAATGAAATAGATACAGAGACTTTATGGGCAGGACAGTATGACAGCGATCAAAGGCAACTGTACCCCCGGCGATCGTTTGAGGTTTGGCGCGAATCTAAAAAAGCACAAGCTCAAAAATGGACGAATGAAGAGATTGAACTGGCTAGAAATCTAGGTAAACACTTTGCTTCAGCAATTCAGCAATATGAATTACAGCAACAAGTACAAGTCTTCAATGAAAATTTAGAAAAACAAGTTAAAAGACGCACAGTTGAGTTAAAACGATCATCGGAACAAGAACAAGCTGTGTTTAAGGTTATTGCCGAGATTCGAGAATCTCTGGACACAAATACCATTTTTCAAACCACCACTAAAGAAGTTTGTCAATTAATCAAAGCGGATCGCGTTTCTGTTTATCGTTTCGATTCTAATTGGGGTGGTGAATTTGTCGGTGATTTCGAGGCTGCTAGTCCATATTGGTCGAATGAGTCAGAGATAGGTATTAATACAGTATGGAATGACACCTACTTACAAGATACAGAGGGAGGACGCTACCGCAAGAATGAAACATTTGCAGTTGATGACATCTACAAGATGGGATTCGCTAAGTGCCATATCGACAATCTAGAGCAGTTTCAAATTCACGCTTTTGTGCTTGCTCCGATCTTTGTTGGGCAAAAACTTTGGGGTTTGCTGGCAACTTATCAACATACTGGCCCTCGACAATGGAAAGCCTCTGAAGTTAACTTTCTCAGTCAGATTGCGGCCCAAATGGGTGTAGCGCTCCAGCAAGCTGAATTACTCACTCAGACACGACAACAGACGTTAAATTTACAACAAGCAGCAGAACAACAACGGGTATTGTTTGAAGTTGTCGCCAAAGTTAGGGAATCTCTCGATCTAGATGCGATTTTTCAGACAACCACCCAAGAAATCTGTAAATCACTACAAGCGGATCGAGTTGCAGTCTTTCAATTTCAGGCTGATTGGAGTGGTGAATATATTGCCGAGTTTGTGAGCGATCGCTGGGTAAAACTAGTAGGTTATGATACTAAGACAGTTTGGCAAGATAGCTATTTGCAGGAAACCCAAGGTGGCCGATATCGTCACAATGAAACCTTTGCAGTGGATGATATTTATCAAGTTGGACATTCTCAATGCCATATTTCAGTTCTAGAGCAGATTCAAGCAAGGGCTTATGCGATCGCACCTATATTTATTGGTCAGCAATTATGGGGCTTGTTAGCGGCTTATCAAAACTCTGCACCCCGCCATTGGGAAGCCTCAGAAATTAAGTTTATTGCTCAAATTGCCAATCAGCTTGGGGTTGCACTCCAACAAGCCCAATTACATAATCAAACCAAAGAGCAGACAGAAAAGCTGACTCAAGCTCTGCATGATTTAAAGCAAACTCAAACCCAACTGATCCAAACTGAGAAAATGTCCTCATTAGGTCAACTGGTAGCTGGTGTTGCTCACGAAATTAATAACCCCGTCAACTTCATTTATGGCAACATCAATCATGTCAACGATTACGCCCAAGATTTACTGAGTATACTAGAACTCTATTTACAAAATACCCCTAACCCCAGCCCTGAGATTCGCGATCGCACCTTCGAGATAGACTTAGAATTTCTCATCGAGGATTTGCCGAAAACTCTATCTTCCATGAAAATTGGGGTTGATCGCATCCGTCAGATTGTTTTGGGTTTACGGAATTTCTCTCGCCTTGATGAGGCAGAAATGAAACCGGTTGATATTCACGAGGGCATTGATAGCACTTTGCTAATTTTGCAACATCGTTTGAAAGCAAAACCAGAAAGTCCGGCTATTAAATTAGTCAAAGAATACAGTGAGCTTCCCTTAGTAGAATGCTATGCGGGGCCACTGAATCAAGTATTTATGAATGTTTTAAGCAATGCGATCGATGCTCTTGAAGATTACAGAGAATCTCCATCAACACTTCATAGCGGTCAAATTACCATTCGTACTGCTCTCGGAGAGCTTGAAGGCAATATCAAAAGCGTAATAATTCGCATTGCAGATAATGGCTCAGGAATACCCGAAGCTCTGAAGGCAAGAATCTGTGACCCATTTTTCACTACTAAACCAGTGGGAAAAGGCACTGGTTTGGGGTTATCAATAAGTTATCAAATTGTCGTAGAAAAACACGGTGGTGTGTTGAAATGTGATTCTCAGCCGGGGTTAGGTACAGAATTTTGGATTGAAATTCCGGTGAGCCAAATTCCTAAATTTTAGAAACAGAAAATTAACTTGCATAGTAAAGCTTAAGAAAGCAGAAGAAATCATTCTTTGATGAGAAATACAGCAGTACTGTAGAGGCAATTCATGAATTAATTGCCCCTACAATAGACATAGTTTTTAAAATCATCTATGTTTCAATACGCTTGGGTTAAGGGTTACTGGCAAAAATTTTGGGTTTTTAAGACGCGATAAATCGCCGTCTCTACAAGTGTTTTGGTCTTATCTGAACTGTATTGATCTATATTTAGTTTTACCTATCAATGCGTCACTCCTAAAGAAAGTGGCAGAGGGCAAAAAACATATTTTCTTCCTCCTGCCTCCTGCCTTCTTTAATGCTTGCCAATAATGAGCAACTTTTAATTGATTACTCCTGAAAGTGGGTGCAATATTGTTAAATGAAAGCTATGCCTAGTTTCAGCTTTCAAATACCGTTCTTGCAAAGGTTGCCACTGCTGCCACGACTGATAACGATTTTCAGTTAACAAACTAGCAAGGGTAGGCAACTCAGTCTTAATTTCTGATTTAAATACCTTTTCAAGCCAGTCAGTTAAGACTGCACTATCTTGCATCGTACCCAAAATTTCTTGGATATTTTTCACTTCTGTCATATAAGCTCCGTAAGACTCACCATATAAGTCTGTAAATAACTCCATCTGGTAGCGTATACGTTTAGCTTCTTTTCGCAAACTATGCAGAATTTCGCCTTGTGTTGTTAATTGTTTTTCTATCTTTTCTGGTTCCCAGTTCTTCTGAATTTTTATCTCTGCTTCTACAAGTTGAGTGCCAATTAGCCAACCTGGATGTAGTAAAAAGTTACTCACTTCTGGCAGAAGTAAATCTGGTAGTACTTGTTGGATAGTAATAGATGCTAATGGTTGATAAGTTGGTTTGTCTAACCACTTATCTAATGCCTCTTTTAAAGACTTATAAGATTCATCTTTTAACGTTTTCTGTACACTTAATGCTACATCTTCACGTTGTTTAGCTAAAGCGTTGAAAGCTGTTTGTAAAGATTCTTGTTCTTTGTGGGGTAAGTTTGGTTTGTAATTGTTTTCCAAACTTTCTTTGAGTACGTCTAAATCTCGCAGATTACCAAGACGACGGGCTATTTTACCAATATTTTTATCGCTGATTGGTTTTGGTAAATCTATTGCTAGTCCAAACCTAGTTACAGCCGTGCGTAAACGACGCATTCCTACTCGCATTTGATGAAGCGCTTCTGGATCTTCATCTTTCTTTACTGATTTTTCCCACTTCAAGGTTTTCTTAAAGTGTTTTTGAATCGCTTGGTAGGCGTAGTCCCCTAGAGTTTTTACCGTGGTTTGTGTGGCTAATTTCATAATTGAGCTTAATTACTACCTCATGAGGTTATTGCATAATAACATTAGTTAAAAATTTATATCTAGTTTTAATATATTTTTTATTCAATGAACTTGTTACGCTTTTTATTACTATTGATAGTATGCAACTATCAATAGTAATATACACTATCTACCAAAGGTCTAAAGAGCCCATTCGCCTTTGCAATTTAACATGACGATTTCTAAAAATTTTTATATGAAATTAAATAATCTATTATGATAACATGATTAATCTTTTTGCAATCATCAGGATGATTTAAAATGTCAAACTCACATTTGCTTAATCAAGTTATCTTGACTTTTATAGATAATTTTAAAGAACATAGAGAAGATTTATCAGCATTGTTGCTAACACATCAGAAATATTTATGGTTAGGGTCAGATGAAACTTCAACTATTGAGCGTCTGTCTTTAGTTGATACTGATAAATTTACAGACCATCAACAATTTCGGGTAGCAGAATTTATCAACCTACCTGCAACAGAAAATGAAGAAATAGATATCGAGGGACTTGCTTACACTGATGATTATCTATGGTTTGTTGGTTCTCATAGCTACAAACGTAAAAAGCCTAAACCTGATAAGACTGATGCACAAAACTTTAAACGGCTAGCAAAAATTGAATCAGAACCTAACCGTTACGTCTTAGGACGGATTCCTCTAATAAACGGTAGCTTATTCTCATCTTGTCCACATCCCCAAAATCCAGATGTGCAGTTGAATGCCGCTAAACTAGAGGTAACGGAACAGGGTAATTTGCTAATGACAGCTTTGGCAGATGACCCTCATTTAGGCTTGTTTATCAAGGCATCAATTCCAGGAAAAGATAATGGCTTTGATATTGAAGGAATAGGCGTTTATCAAAGCCGGATTTTTTTGGGTTTGCGTGGCCCTGTATTGCGGGGTTGGGCTATGGTGCTAGAAATTGAGTTAGAAGATTCTAGCCCTGGAATTCTGAAACTGCGGCAAATTGGGGAAGCAAAGGAATTATATAAAAAGCATTTTGTCTGGTTGAATGGTTTGGGAATCCGGGATTTATGTGTAGATGGCAAAGATTTGTTGATTTTAGCTGGCCCAACGATGGATTTAGATGGCCCCGTGCAAATTTATCGTTGGGTTAATGGCGTGAATCTGCGAGAAAATGTCTTTAGCAATCCAGATTTTGTCCAAGATATTCCTTATGGAAATCGGGAAGATCATGCTGAGGGAATGACGCTGTTTCAGGATGTGGCTGGTATACCTTCGCTATTGGTAGTTTATGACTCTCCAGCAAAAAGTAGGCTGGTGGGTGATGGTAGTGTAATAGCGGATGTGTTTAAGATGGAATAAGATAAATTTTGGTTTTTGGGTTGTTAAAGGTTAGTGGAGATTGCTTGTACGGGACAAGTGGGGATACATTGTTCGCAGACGATACAACGCGATCGCGTGAATGTCAGTTTGTATGTCTCTGGGTGGAGAGTGAGGGCTTCGGTAGGACAAACCCCAGTACACAAGCCACAATGGACACAGACATCCTCGTCGATCGCAATTTCGCCTAAAGTATAAGAGACGTTAACATGGCGCGATCGCATCCACTCGATAGCGGCATCTAGTTGATCGATATCTCCTGCTAGTTCCACTACTAGTTTGCCAATTTGATTTGGGGCAACTTGGGCACGGATAATATTAGCAGCGACGTTGAATTCTTTGGCCAGTACGTAAGTGACTGGCATTTGCACGGCGCGTTTCGGGAAGGTTAGTGTTACTCGTTTTTTCACAGGTTTAGCAGAGGGTTTTTTCTGTTGTAGCGTATTGGAAGTTTTATGACTCGAAGAAACATTTAGACGATGTAGGCAGTAGGGAATGGTGTGGTTTAATTATTTAAAAAGCACTGTAAAATATTTTGCAATTTAAGTTTATTAGTTGTTATTTATTGTATCCATTTTAACTTGGAAAGCTTTTAACATGAAAATATTAATTGTAGAAGATGATGAGTTAAATGCATATACACTGACTAACCTTTTGACTAACCAAAACTATGCGGTTGAAGTTGCCACTGATGGCGATGCTGCCTGGGATTGTATTCAAGCTTACGATTATGATTTAATTCTCCTGGATGTAGTTTTGCCCAAGTTGGATGGCATTAGTCTTTGTCGTAAAATCCGGTCTAATGGTCTGCAAATGCCGATCTTGTTGATGACGGGGCGCAATAGTACTCATGAGAAAGCAATCGGCTTAGATGCAGGTGCAGACGATTATTTAGTTAAACCCTTTGATATAGAAGAGTTAGTTGCTCGTATAAGGGCGCTGTTGCGTCGCCCAGCCGTAACCTCGCAACCGGTGCTGGAGTCTGGGAAGTTGCGCCTAGACCCTAGTAGCTGTGAAGCAATTTATGCTGGAAATCTGCTCCCACTTACCCCAAAAGAGTTTGCTCTGTTAGAACTATTCTTGCGAAATAGTCGTCGGGTGTTTAGCTGTGGCATGATTTTAGAGCATCTTTGGTCTTATGAAGATACTCCCCAAGAAGAAGCTGTTCGCACTCATATCAAAGGGTTACGACAAAAACTTAAAGCTGTAGGAGCGCCCGGTGATTTGGTTGAAACAGTTTATGGTATTGGCTATCGTCTGAAACCTCTGGAAGAGGATAAGCACAGGGGCGCAGGGGCAGGGG